>JBDSJB010000335.1:0-29784 GCA_039917665.1 Binatia bacterium | reverse complement strand
TCGGCGTCAAGACGTTCGCCAACGAGACGCGCGAGATCGGCGTCGAGAAGCGCCTGGCCATGGCCATCGAGCGCGAGTTCGTCATTCGCGGGCCGCTCAAAGTCGCGAAGGTCGATGAGAGCGATCTGCAGCTGACGGGCACCGTGAAATCGGCGGAGGATCGTCCAGTCGCGTTCAATCGCGACGACGAGGTGCTGATCTATCAAACCGTGCTGGCGCTCGATCTCGAGCTCCGTCGGCGCGACACGGGAAAGCTCGTATGGCAGGTGCACGGCATGCGCGTCGCCGACGATTACGAGAGTGTCGCGTCGGTCGTGGTCACCACGTCGTCGGATTTCCGATCCTCGACGCTCAATCCTGAGGATCTCGGCGGCTTCACCGACGTGCAACTGGCCGAGACGCGCCGACGCGAGACGCTCGAACGGATGATCGGCAATCTGGCGCACGACGTGTACGATCAGATCATGGAGGACTTCTGACGCCGACCGAGTCCTCGTCCTCCCTGTACCTCCTCGCGGAGGAGCGGCGCGGCGAGTTCGACGGTTGGCGCGCGGATCGGGCGCTGGCGGACATTCGGCGCGGCCTCGAACGGAAGGGGTCGGTGGCGGTGCACGGGTACCATGCCGCCGACTGCGACGTGGATGCACTCGCCGACTCCATTGAGACGCCGTCGCTGTTCGGGGCGAGGACGTTCCTGGTCGTCCGCGGCGTCGAAAGCCTGGACGAGCGCGGTCAGGAGCGGTTGGCCCCGGCGCTGGAACGGCAAGCGCCGCAGGTGACGCTGGCGATCGTCGCTCGTGGGGCCGACATGCGGCGGCGCTTCTTTGCACGTTGCCGCGAGCTCGCGACCCGCATTCCCGTGGACCACCCCCGTCCGAACGAGATGGCCAGCTTCGCGGATGCGTTCGCCAAACAGCGCGGCCGGGCCCTCGCGGAGGATGCGCGCGCGCTCCTACTCGAGTGTGTCGGGCGCGATCTGATGGTGCTCGCGAGCGAGGTGGACAAGCTCGCCGCTGGCGCTGTGGCGGAGGGTGTGATCACCGCCGACGACGTGCGCCGGGTGACCGCGCCCGGACGCGAGCACGGCAATTTCGAGGTCGCCGACGCGCTCTGTGCGCGCGACGCGGCGGCGGCGACGCGTCTCTTGGCCTACGCACTCGACGAGGGCGCACAGCCGATCGCGCTGATCGGCGCGCTGGCGGTGACCCTGAAGCCGTTGGTCGCGGGAGCCGAGCTCGTGGCTCGGGGTCGTAGCGTCGACGAGGCGCTTCGCGATCTGGCGGTGCCACCGTACCAGCGCTGGGCGTGTCAGCGTGGCCTCCGGGCGTACCGGCCGCAGGAGCTCAGGCGCGCCTATGCCCAGCTCGCGGACATCGATCTCGCGTGCAAGACCGGCGGGGACGGACGGGCGCTCCTAGAGCTTTGGGTCTTGCGCGTCTGCGGAGCAACGCGATCACCGAGTCGTTCGGGGATGGCGCAGCCGTCGTGAAGACAGGACGACGCGCGGGCTCAGGCCGCGGTCGACAGCTTCCGAACGGCGACCGTCAGGCGCGAGATCTTGCGGGACGCCGTATTGCGATGCAGGACGCCCTTGGTCGCCGCCTTGTTGATGGCGCGCGTAGCGCTGAGGAGGCGCTCGGTGGCTTCCGTGGCATTGCCAGCGGTGATCGCTTCACGGAGACGTCGTACGTAGGTACGGACCCGGGAGCGGATCGCCGTGTTGCGGGCCTGACGTTTGATGCTCTGTCGATGACGCTTTTGCGCGGATGGATGCTTGTTCACAGTGGCGCGGCTTTTAGCAGCGGTCCCGGACATCGTCAATGAGCGAGAAGCGACAGATTGCCCGGGCCGCCGGACTGGTCGGGGGACTGACGGTGATCTCCCGCATCACCGGCTTGGTGCGCGATATCGTCGTCGGCTACCTGTTCGGAGCCGGTCTCGGCGCGGACGCGTTCTTCGTGGCCTACCGGATTCCGAATCTGCTCCGCCGGCTCGTCGCGGAAGGGGCGGCCACCGCGGCCTTCATCCCCGTGCTGACGGGGTATCTGGCGAATCGGCCGCGGGCCGAATTCGACCGGGCAGCCCGGGTCCTTTTCTCGATGATGGCGCTCGTGCTGACCGGACTCACGATCTTCGGCATCGTGTTCGCCGGACCGATCACGTCGCTGTTTGCCCCGGGCTTCGCGGCAGTGCCGGGCAAGCTCGAGCTCACCGTCAGCCTCACGAGGATCGTCTTTCCGTACATCTTCTGCATCGGCATGGTCGCGGCGGTGATGGGGGTGCTGAACGCGCTCCGCGACTTCTGGGCGCCGGCGATGTCGCCGGTCGTGATGAATCTCGTGATGATCGTCGCGACGGCGCCCCTGGCGCATTGGTTCGGCATCTACAGCCTGGCCATCGCGGTGCTGCTCGGGGGAGTCGCTCAGATGATTTCGCAGCTGCCCGCGCTGCGCCAACATGGCATTGCGCTCGTGCCCGCGTGGGAACCGGGGCATCCCGCCGTGCGTCGCGTCGGCGCGCTGATGCTGCCGACGGTCTTCGGCTCGGCGGTCTACCAGATCAACGTGTTGGTCAGCACGATGTTCGCGTCGTGGCTGCCGACCGGGAGCGTCGCCTTCCTCTGGTACGCCGAGCGGCTCTTCGAGTTTCCGCTCGGCGTGTTCGCGGTGGCCCTCAGCACAGCCGCATTGCCGAGCTTCGCGACCTTGGCCAAGCGGGATGTCGGCGAGTTTCGGGACACGGTGGGGTTCGCATTGCGTCTCGTGAATCTCATCGCGCTCCCGGCCGCGATCGGCTTGATGCTGACGGCCGAGCCGCTGACGTCCGTCCTGTTCCTCCGCGGCAGGTTCACGCCGGAAGATGCCGCGCAAACCGCGATTGCGGTGCGATGGTATGCCGTTGGGCTCTGGTCGGTCGCGTCGGTACGCGTGTTGGTGCCGGCCTTCTACGCACTCGAGGACACGCGCACGCCGGTCGTGACCGCGGCGGTCGCGTTTCTCGCCAATCTCTGTTTCGTGGTGCTCCTGATCGGCCCCTTGCCGTTACCGGCCGAGCCGGGCTTCGGACAGTGGATGGCGAGCCTCACGCAGTCGGTCGGCCTGTTCGATCTCCGCCACGGCGGACTCGCGCTCTCGACCTCGCTCGCCGCGACGGTCAACCTCGTCTTGCTGGCGGCGTTCCTCAGCCGGCGGACCGGAGGGTTCGCCTGGGGGCCGTGGCTGTCGTCGACGGTGCGGACGCTGGTCGCGTCGGCGGCGATGATACCCGTAGTGCTCGCCGTCACGGCGCGGATCGATTGGTTCGATCCGGCGGTGTCGCTCCTGACGCGGATCGGCTGGCTGTTGGCCGCGGTGACGGCCGGAAGCGCCACGTGTGCGCTCGGCTTGAATCTGTTGGGTGGTACCGAGGTCGTGGCGTTTCGCCGGGCTTTGCTCGGGAGGATCGGACGCCGCGCCGCGCCGCGACCGTCATAGCGGTCCGTCGGACTCTTGCTCGTCGGCCTTCTCGGCTTCCCAGAGAGTTTCGAGCTCGGCTGGATCGACGTCGTGAATGTCGCGTCCGGCCGCGACGAGCCGGCGCTCGATGCCACGGAACCGCCGGTTGAAGCGAGCCAAGGCCTCGCGCAGCGAGACTTCCGCGTTGTGGTCGGCGAGGCGCCCCACGCTCGTGAGCGCAAAGAGCGCGTCGCCGAGCTCGTGCGACACGCGCGACGCGATGCCGCTCGCGAGCGCTTCCTCCAGCTCCGCGACCTCCTCGTGCACCTTCGCCATCGCGGCCTCGGGCGTGGGCCAGTCGAAGCCGACGCGCGCGGCTTTTTCGCCGATGCGGTGGGCGGCATGGAGGGCAGGGAGCTGCTGAGGCAATCCGCTCAGGATCGAGCGATCTGCCGTTTCGCCTTTGGCGGCGCGTTCCTCGCTTTTGATGCGCGACCAATTGCGCAGGACGTCGGCCGTGTCGGTGACGACGGCGTCACCGAAGACGTGTGGATGTCGTCGCACCATCTTGGCCGCCACCCCGGCGATGACATCGTCGATCGTGAAGCGACCTTCGCAGGCCGCCATGTCGGCCTGCATGACGATCTGCAAGAGCAGGTCGCCGAGCTCATCGCGCAGGTCGGGGATGTCGTCGCGATCGAGGGCGTCGAGCACTTCGTATGATTCCTCGAGGAGACAACCGCGGAGGCTCTGCGGGGTCTGCTCGCGATCCCAGGGACAGCCTTCCGGTCCGCGCAGTCGCCGGACGATCTCGATCAATTCGCTGAATCGGCTCATCGCGCCACCGTTCCGAGGTGCACGGACGTTGTCAATCGACGAGTATCGGCGCGCGCTCCGTCTTGCGGCACTGGGGTGGCGTCAGTACTCTGGTCCCATGGCACGAGTGACCGTGTACACGACCCAGTTCTGTCCTTACTGCGTGCAAGCGAAGCGGCTGCTCGGGGAGCGTGAGATTCCCTACGACGAGATCGACGTGAGCGATGATGAGGCCATTCGAGACGAGATGATCGAGCGGGCCGGCGGCAAGCGCACGGTCCCGCAGATATTCATCGACGGGAATCACGTTGGCGGGTACACGGAGCTGCGTGCGCTCGCCGACGCTGGTGGTCTCGCCGGGTTGCCGTAACGTCGTTCGGCGACCTCAGCCGGCGTCGGACTCGAACGTCACGTCGATCTGGAGCTCCTCACCGATCGCCTGCAGACGTCGGCCGAGTGTGGTGGGGTCGACCTGCTGGGGGACGTCGAGCGCCATCTCCATCGTGTAGATCGGAGTGCCGCTTTCGGGCTCCGGACGTGATTGGGTCGTCATTTCGGCGATCGTGACGGCGTGGTCGGCGAGGCAGCGCGCGATCTTGGCGACGATGCCGGCTCGATCGACGCCAATCGCCTGGAGCGCGTAGCGGCGTGCCTTCGCCCGCGTCGCGTAGGCGACCGGCTCGCCGTCGAGCGGACGAAAAAACACCGTGAGGCGTTTTTCCCACTCGAGCCGTTTGCAACCAGACGAGAGGCGTTGCTCCGCCTCCGGACCGGCCGACGACAACAACAGGAGCACGGCGAACTCGCTTCCGAGGATCGTCATGCTGGAGTCCTCGAGATTGCAGTCGCACTCGTAGATGAGTTCGGCGAGATCGGCGACGATGCCGGGCCGATCCCGTCCGATCGCGGACAGCGCGTACCAGCTCTTCATGCCGACGCGCATAGCGGCCGGTGCTGGTGTGGTCAATTGGAGGCGAGCTCGAGACCGGCGAGAAACGACAGCACTGCGGCGGTGAAGAGCGCGGGCATCTCGACGGGGAGATTGTGTCCCGCGTCCGGAACCATCAGCAGGCGCGAGCGCGGGATGCGTCGCGACAGAATCACGGAGCCGCCCGGCGGCGTCATCTGATCGGCGAGGCCCTGCACGATGAGCGTCGGGACGCGCACTCGGTCCAGCTCCTCGGTCCAGTTGTATGAACCGAACGCGCGCGCGCTCGCGGCGTAGGCGACGGGATCGTTCTCGCGCGTCTCTTCGGCGAGGCGGCGCACGATCTCCGGATGCGCCGCGGCGAACGCGGGTCCAAAGCCACGCGGGTCGGGATCGCGGCCTCCGAGTCCGAAGCCAGTGCGTTCGATCGCGTCCGCAAGACGATTCCAGGCGGCCGTCGCTTTCGGCCCGACCTCGCTCGAAGTGCTCGCCAGTACGAGGCCGAGGGCACGTTCGGGAAAGTCGAGCGCAAAACGTTGCGCGACGACGCCTCCGCCGGAGTGGCCGACGATGTAGGCAGACGGCTCACCGAGGGCATCCAGCAACGCGGCGAGGTCACGGGCAAAGAGCGTTGGATCGTACGGACCGGCGGGCTTATCCGAGCGCCCCGCGCCACGGAGATCCCAGCGAAGGACACGATGGCGTGCGGCGAGCGCCTCGACATGGGGCGCGAAGAAGTCGAGCCGGCTGCCGAGCCCGTGCGTCAACACGACGAGTGGACCGGTCTCGCCGGTCTGCTCGTAGTGCAGCTGAATGCCGTTCGCGCTGACGTGCATACGGATCGTCCGGTCCAGAGACCGAGCGACCCTTAGCGCAGGTGCCGAGCCCGGGAAAGGAATTCGGGCTCGGCACTCGCGTCAGTTGTTTTCCTCGAAGGCGATGGGCTGTTTTCCGGCCAGGAGACGACGACGTGCGGCCGGGCTTCGGTTCGCTGTCGCCACCTTCCAGCGCCAGCCCAGCAAGGCGCGGCGCAGTGGCTCGTGGGCGAACCCCAGGGCTTCGCAGACGTTCACGAATGAGTAGAGCCAGCGTCGGTCGTCCGACAAAATCCAGCGTTCGGCCTCGTTCGGGCGGATTGGTGAGCCCGCGGTTCCGACCACATGTCTTTGGAAGACGACGATCGCGTCACAGAGTACCGCCAGTAGTAAGCGACGTTCGGGCTCCGCTACCTCCAGAGCCCGGGCAGTTTCGGCAAACTGCTCGGGCAGCAGCGGGTACGAGTCGTTCCACTGATGGTCTCCAAGACGATGGAGCAAAGCAGGGTTCGACATGGCGTTATCCTCTCTATTGAGAGGTACGCTCGGCGTAGCGCAAAAGTTTCGTGTTTTGATCGACGGAGAATATTAGCTGCAGAATGATTCAGTCTGGGTCACGGGTTCGCGTGAGGATCCAGAGGCCGATCGAGAACGCGTAGGTTCCGAAGGCCGACAACCAGAGAAACCAGTCCAGACGTCCAACCAAGGTCAGCACCACCAAGAGGTACGCGAACTCCCGACTGGCAAAAGCTTCATAGAGCGCTTTCTGGGCGGCGCTCGGTTCCCGGTGCACGATGCACCAGTAGACCGTCGCCATCGCGAAGAGGACGCCCACGACGAGACCGAGGCCGAGGGCCGCGATCGTAGGGTCGGCGCTGCGCCGATACAGCCCGCTCGCAATGCCACCGAACAGAAAGAGGTGCACGAGGTTATCGCCGAGGATGTCGAGGCGGGCGCCGAAGGCGCTTTCCCGGAACGTCAAACGCGCGATCTCTCCGTCGCACCCATCGATGATGGTCGAGGTGAGAAAGAGCAGGGCGCCGAGCGCGGCAATTTCGGATCGCCCGGTGGCGAAGCAACATCCGCCGACGATCCCGATCAGGATGGACATGATCGTCACCTGATTCGGCGAAACGCCGGTCGGCAGAAGTCGCCGGGTGAGAAAGCGCGAAAAGCGTCGGTCGACGACCCGGGTGAACCACCCGTCGCCCGTGCGTCCCAGGCGATCGTACAGTGCCCTTTCGGCATCGCGCCGCCCCGGAGCATCGTCAGCGACGCGTACGAGTGCCGTCGCTGGTGGCTGCCATCGTTGAGCATCGGGGGGCGTCGTGACGACGCCGGCGGTGCGTGTCTCGAGCACGCGACGATCGCCGCGCCACAAGGTCGCCGGGGGAGCGATGGCGAGACAGGCTGGTCCCGGGGCGGTCGCCAAGGCCGATACCGTGGCTGGATCGACGATGGTCGTCGCGCCGAGGATCACGATGCTGTCGGTCGCGTGCAGCTGCCATTCGGCAGAGGTGCCCGAGGACGAGTCGAGCCAATCTAGCGGAACGGTGGGGAGCCGCAGCTGCCCCGGCGGTCGTGGCCCGACACAGAGCAGCCGCCGTGCGCCCGCGCGTGCCAGGACGAACGCGGCACGCTCGAGCAACCTGAGGCCACCGACGACGTGCTCGGCGCCGTCCATGACCACGATGATTCCGTCGAAAGGTGCGGGCGAGTCTACCCGCTCACTCACCGGCGCCGACGTCCGTCGAGCGTCCGGCGGGCAGCGGCTCGTCGAGCACGCATCGCGTCCCGCCGCTTGCGCTCGAGCGGTATCCCCATTCGATCAGACGACAACAGGCCTCGGCTTCGCGAAAGCTCTCGCCTCTGACGTTGGGATCGTGGACCTCGGCGTGAAAGTCTTCGAGCATCGCTGCGAACCAGTCCGGATGGTACGAGCCGGCGGAAAGCGCTTGGGCAAAATGCGTCTCGACGGGGGCACGCTCCCCGATGGTCGTGATGAGGGTGCGGTCGGCGATGGTGAGACTTCCGAGCGTTCCGACGATCGTTCCGGCGTTCTTCCGCGCCTCACCCGCCCACGTGAGGACAATCTCCGCCTGCGCGCCGTTGGCGAGGTCGAGCGTGCACTCAGCGGTATCCTCGACCCCCGCTGTCGTGAACTTGCGCTGCGAGGTCACTGCGGAGATCGCGATCGGCTCGGCGTCGGCGAGATGGCGCGCCAGGTAGAACGCGTGCCAGCCGTGATCGACCATGATGCCTCCACCCGCGAGCGCGGGGTCGAGGCGCCAAGCTCCGGTTCCGTCGGCGTCGCTCGGTGGTGTCGTGCGAATCGTCTCCAGACGCACGTGGGTGACCGAACCGATGTCGTTGCGCCGGAGCGTGCGTTTCGCGGTGCGGAAGATCGGCGCGTATTTCCAGTTGTGCGCCGTGAAGACGATCGTGCGCGAAGCGCTCGCGGCGCTGCGGATCTGACGACATTCTTCCCAGTGGGTCGTGAGCGGCTTCTCGCAGAGCACGTGCAGCCGTTTCGCGAGGACTTGCAAGGTGAGTGCCGTGTGGCTCGCCGGTGGAGTGGCGATGTCCACGAAGTCCAGCCGTTCGGTCTTGAGCAACTCGTCGAGTGAGGTGTAGCGATGCGCGTTCGGCAGGAGCTTGGCTGCCACCTCGAGCCGCGCTTCGCTCGTGTCGCATACGGCGACGATCGTGAACTGACGGTTCTGTTGCCACGCTGGCACGTGCCCTTCGACGGCCACGTTGCCGAAGCCGACGATGGCGCCGCGGAGCGGACGAGGGCGACGCGTGCTCACTGCGCCGGCAGTTCCCGCGCGGCGCGCGCGAAGACCTGATCGAGAATGTCGAGGCCCTGGTCGGCTTGCTCACGCGTGATGGTGAGAGGCGGATTGATGCGGATGCGCGGGAAGTACCCCATCATGAGGAGTCCGTTCTGCAAGGCATCGAGAAAGATGCGCTCGGTGGCGGGACGCGACAGGAGCTCGTTGGTGTCGCGATCGGCGACCAGATCCACGCCGATCATCAGTCCGACACCCCGGACGTCACCGATGAACTGATACTTCTCCTGCATCCCGCGCAGACGATCGAGCATGTGCGCGCCGACCCGAGCCGCATGCTCCACCAAGCCCTCGTCGACGATGGCTTCGAGCGTTGCGAGAGCAGCCGTGGAGGCCAAGGGGTTGCCGCCGTAGCTCGAGGACGACGCGCTCGCGCGAGAGAACGGCTCGGCCGCGACGACCGAGTCGGACGAGATGACCCCGCTGATCGGGTAGCCGTTCCCCATGCCTTTACCGACCGTCATGATGTCGGGAACCACGTCGGTGTGGTTGCAGCCGAACCACCGGCCGGTGCGGCCGAAGCCGGTGATCATCTCGTCGGCGATCAGGAGCGCACCGATCTCTTTGGCGACGCTCTGGATGGCGGGAAGAAACTCGGGCGGTGGGATGACGTTGCCGGCCGTTCCTTGCATGGGTTCGATGACGATCGCCGCAACCGCACCCGACGTCGTACGCTTGATCGATTGGCGCGCGAAGTCGGCGCAGGCGAGTCCGCAATCGGGATAGCGGAGCTTGAACGGACAGCGCGCACAGTCGGCGTAGGGCACGGAGAAGCGTCCGGCGGGGAGCGGTCCCCAGCCGTGCTTCGACTCGTCGCCGATCAGGCCCATCACGCCCGCAGTCTTGCCGTGGAAGCCACCCCAGAAGCCGACGATCTCGTGCTTACCCGTGTAGGACATGGCGAGGCGGAACGCGGCCTCGACCGCTTCGGCGCCGCCGCTGAAGAGCTGCGTGCGACCGAGGGTTCCAGGGGCGAGCTTGGCGATCAACTTCAACAAGCGGATCCGGTTCTCGGTCGTGAAGCTGCCGACCGAAATGCGGCGGAGCTGCGCCTCGACCTTCTCGATGTACGCCGGATGGGCGTGTCCGAGGCTGGCGACGGCCACGCCGGCGAAGAAGTCGAGGTAGGTGTTGCCGTCGAGATCCGTGATGGTTGCGCCGCGGCCGGACGCCAGCGCGAGCTCCGAGAGGAGCGCGATGCGCTGCTGGCCGGGTGCGACGACGTTCTGCTCGTCGCGGAAGATGGTGCGGGATTTGGTGCCGGGTTTCTTATCCATGCTGTCCTTGGAGGTGAGGGGAGGCGGAAGCCTCCAGACGATCGATGACGTAGCTGGCGATGGCGTCGGCGGCCTCGTCCCGGCAGCGCGCGAAGCTTGGCCAATCGTTGAGATCGACGATCGTCGGGCGGCCGTCGTCGCCGACCACGAGATCACCGCCGAAGACCTCGAGCCCGAGGGCGGCGGCACCGCTCCGGGCCGCTTCCCACAGCGTCGGAATCGGCGCGGGAATCGACCCGCCTTGGGTGTAGCAGCGAAAGAAGCGGCCATCGGCTACGCCGTAGAATTTGATGACGGTGCCGGCGACGTGACGCTGCAAGGCGGCGCGCTTGATGCCGCGGTCGGCGAAGTCGCGGAGCGCCGTACGAACGTCATCGGCCGTCGCCGCGAACACGACGTCGGCCGCGGTCATGGCGTGCACGTCGCCGCGCTTCACCCAACAGGGAGCGGCGTCCGCGGGCAGCATAGGATCGTCGGTAGTCGCGACGACTCGCGTCGGCGGGAACGGTACCGTGCTGCCAGCGAGACGTCGGATCGTTTCGTGGCGATAGCAGGCGCGAATCGCGTCCGGCGTGTTGATGACGGGAATGCTCGCGGCGGCCCGATCGAGTGCGGCGAGCGCCGTCGCCGACTGGCACATCGCGAGGACCGCATCCGGCGTATCGGTGTCGAGCTCGGCAACGTCGCCGATGCGCAACGTCACGTCGCGCGCCGCGAGCGCGTCACGGGTGCGCTCGAGAATCGCCGCGTCGTCCTCGACGCGTCCCGGAGAGAACTCCGGCTCGCGCCGCACTGCCACGAGGGTCGGCATCGAGCTCAGGTGTTGCCGCTCACGCCGAGCAACCGCTCGGCGGCAACGATGTCCTCGACGCGATCGACGTCGATACTGGGCCCGACGTCGAATCCGTAGAGCGGGTGATCGTGGGTGAGGAGGGCGGCGAGAAGGACACGAAAGGCAGCAAACACACGCCCCGGAGGTGCATTCGCGAGCGAATACACCAGGGGTTGGAGGAAGTAAACGCCGGCGGTGACGTGCCGCGCGCGCTCCGCGTCGCCGAACGATCGGATGCGCCCGTTCCCGTCGAGCTCGGCCCAGAGCGGCTTCTCGTCATCGACCGTCGTGGTAACGCCGAGCACGCTCGCCGCCGGTCCGAGAGCCCGCGCGCGTGCCACCATCCCCGTCAGTGCGCGCGGATCGCAGATCGTGTCGACCGTCGTCAGGAGAAACGGCTCGCGCGCCAGTAGCGGTGCGAGGGTCAGAAAACTCTCGGCCGAGCTCGCGGTCGTGCGTTGGATCACGTCGACGGGAACGGGCCATGGCGTGTCGTGCAGATAGTCACGGACGCGATTGGTTTCGGCGTTGACGATGCAGGCGACGCGCGTCGCGCCCGCCCCGCACATGGCGTCGATCGTGCGAGCGATGAGCGGACGTCCGCCGATCTCGATCAGCGGCTTCGGGGTGGTGATGCCGTGCGCCTGCAGTCGTTCGCCGAGACCTGCCGCAATGATGCCGGCGTTCACGTGAGGAGTGCCTCGAGGTCGAGCAGCGTCGCGAGTCGCCAGACATTGGCGGGCTCATCGGGCGTCACGGCGTCGGCGCGCGCGAGCCACGCCGTACGAAGACCGACGCGATCGGCAGGGACGACGTCACGCTCCCACGAGTCGCCGACGTGCAGGATCACGGCTGGCGGCGTGGCAAGCCGCTCGACCGCCAGGGCGTAGAGCGCGGGGTCGGGCTTGGCGATGCCCACGATCGAGGAGTCCAGGATCACCTCGAACGGTGCCAACGCCGCTTCGGCGAGCAGGGCAGGCATGTTGCCGTAGGAGTTGGAGACGACGCCCAATCGAAAGCGGGTGGCCAGGCGGCCGAGCAGGGGGCGATTGCGGTCCCATGCCGCGCGAGTGTCGGCGATGAAGGCGTCGCCCAGTCGCCGGGCGAGCTCGGGATCGTCGCGATCGAGATGACGGAGCTGGACCCCGACGTGGGTGCGCATCATCCGCTCGAGGCCGAACGATCGGATCTCGGGGTGGCGTTCGAGCGCGGCGTCGGCCGCGTAGAAGGCTGCCTTGATGGCAGCGTAAGGAACGTCGGCGCCGGCTTCCGCATACAAGCGGACGAAGTGATCGAACCAATGCTGCGCGTCGCCGTCGAGCGTCCCGCCGTAATCGAGCAGCACGACCTCGAGATCTGTCGCGATGGCCGTCGGCGTGCGGTGCGTCACGGCCGAGAGCTACCAGACGTCAGACGGGAGGGGCAATTGACGCGACGCGGAGTCGACGCTACGTCGCGCACGTGCGAGCGTCGGATGAGGCGGTACGTGTGGACGACGACGCGTCGGAGGATGGTGCGGCCCGCGTCGTCGATGCCGCCGTCGTCATCTTCGTCCCTGGTCCGGAAGTGTGGCGACGCGTCGGCACGCCAGGTGGTCTCTCCTTGCTCGAGCGTTTGCTGAAGCAGCTCCGTACGCTCGATGTCGGCGCGGCCGTCTTGCTGGTGCCGCACGGCCATCCGCTCCCCGAGGTCGACCTCGGCGGGCACGCGACGCCGGAAGTGCTGCGGGTGCCGACCGAAGCCGTCGATCTTGCGACGGCGCTGGCAGCGACGGCGCACCGGTTGCCGCGGGCGAGTCTTGCCGTCAGCGCGGATCGCCTCGTCGACCGGCGTGTGCTGCGGACGCTGGTGGGCCGCGCCACGACGACGTTCGCCAGTGTCGACGGCCGCGGCGTCGAGCCAGTCGGCTGGGTCTTCGCCGAGGACGTTCGACGGTGGGGAGCGGCGGTCGGGGCGCACGCCGAGCGCCTGCCGCTGGCGTCGCTCGACCCCTACAGCGCCGAGCTTCGTGGCGTCGTCGCTCCGTACGTGATTCGCGCCGGAGCACCAGACGAGCGCCGACACGCATGGCGCGTCCTGCTCGATCACGTGCAAAAGCAGGCGCTCGACTTGCCCGGGCAGTACTTCGACACGCCGTTCGAGAATTTTCTCGTCCGTCGTCTGGCCCCGACCACGGTGACACCGAACCAGATTACGTTGCTGACGCTCATCGTCGCAGGTGTCGTCGCCGCGCTCTTCGCGTACGGCTGGCTACGGATCGGCGTGATGATCGCGCTCGTCGTCGGCGTCCTCGATGGGGTCGACGGCAAGCTCGCACGGCTGAAGCTCGCCACGTCGAAGCTCGGGGAGCTCGAGCACATCGGCGACTTCTTCTACGAGAACGCCTGGTACCTGTCGTTGGCCGCGCATTTCCACGGCGCCACGGCCGAGCCGCGCTATTGGCTCGCCGGGTGCGTACTCGTCGCGTGCGACGTCGCGGACAGTCTGCTGTATCTCGTGGTGCAACGACGCACCGGACGCATGCTCGATGAGCTGTCCGCGTTCGATCGACGCTTTCGTGCGATTGCGGGCCGTCGCAACGTGTACGTCGTGATCTTCGTCGTGGGGTTCTTCTCCGGCCATGCCAGCGGCGCATTTCTCACGGCAGTCGCATGGGCCGTCGTGACGGTTGCCGTCCACGCGTCCCGCGCGCTCGCGGTCGTGACCGCAGCGCGTTCAACGAGCTGAGCGCATGGAGAGCGCCGCGAAAGCGGTGAGCCCGATCCCCGCCACGGCCAGCTGATTCAGGCGAACGATCACCGCGACCGTGAGCCCCGTCGCCGCGCTCAGTCCGAATGTGGTGAACACGAGGACGCGTCCGGCTTCCTGCACGCCGATGCGGGCGGGGACGAAGAACGCCGCGGAATCCAGGACGAGCGCAAAGGCTTCGAGCGCCAGGCACGTCGCGAGTGAGACGGGTATCCCCAGCTTCGCGAGAATGAAGGCAAGCTGCAGCAAGCCGACGAGCTGGCCAACCACGTGCCATGCGACCGATTGGGCGAAAGCGCCGGGTCGATCGCGATAGAAAGCGGCGAGCTCGGTATCGAGCGCGGCCCCGCCGGCGACGAGGCGCTCGATCAGTGTGCCGTCGAGACCGAGGCGTCGCACACTCGCGATCGCCGTCGCGAAGATCCCGCGCCGTTGCAGCCAAACGAAGCCGAGGACGCCACCCAACGTAAAGAGGAAGCCGCCGATGATGGCCGTTGCGAGGTCGGGCGTGTCTTTCACGCGTCCGAGGATCGCCGACAGGCCGAGCACCACGATCGTGGCCTGGCCGAGCGCGTAGCTCATGCGAGCGGCGACCAGCGACGCCGCGGTGGTGGCCGTGGGCAGCCAGGGACGAAGAAGCATGGCCTTCGCCACTTCGCCTCCGACCGTCGCCGTCGGCGTCAGCTGATTGATTGCGACGCCCGCTTGTCGCACCCAGTACAGTCGCCAGAACCCGATGGGTCGGCTCGGCGGCAGGATGCGGCGCCAGGCCATCGTGTTGCAGGCGTCTACCACGAGCTCGAAGGCGATCACGGCCACGATGGCGAGCCCGAAGCCGCGTAGATCGGCCAGCAACTCGGCGACCCCGATGCTGCGCACCAGCCACGCGAAGAGCGCGACGCCGGCGATGATCAGACCGAGCTGCAGCGTTCGCGCGGCGCCCGGCCGAGCGTTCACGCCGGCGACGGCTCTGGGCTGGCGAGCGCGTCGTCGTCGGCGGTGTTCCAGCCCGCGATGACGACGCGCCGACCTTCGACGCGCACTCGGCCCTCGGCGATCAGCTGAATCGCAAACGGATAGATCCGATGCTCCTGGCGCTGGATGCGAGCCTGCAGCGTCGTCTCCGTGTCGTCGGGGGCGATCGGCACGGCGGCTTGCGCGACGATGGGTCCGTGGTCGGTTTCCTCGTCGACGAAGTGCACGGTGACGCCGGTGAGCCGCGCCCCGTGCGCCAGGGCCTGGCGCGCCGCGTGCAGTCCGGGGAAGGCGGGAAGCAGCGCGGGATGGATGTTCAACACGCGGTTCGGGTACGCGTTCAAGAGGATCGGCGTCACGAGGCGCATGAAGCCGGCCAGTACGACGAGCTCGACGTCGTGCGCCTGCAACGTCGAGACGACCTCGGCATCGTAGGCCTCTCGTGACGGGGCGCGGCGGTGCTCGATCACGACCGCGGTGAGCCCGTGGCGACGCGCACGACCGAGACCTTTCGCGTCGGCGACGTTGCTGATCACGACGGCCACACGCGCCTGCAGTCGGCCTGCCTCGATGGCGTCGATCAGCGCCTGCAAGTTGCTGCCGCTCCCGGACAGCAGCACGCCGAGGCGCAGGGGGTCAGGCATCGCCGTCGACGAACGCGAGACCGCGTGTGCCGCGCGCGACGGTCCCGATGATGCACGCTCCCGTGCGGAGCTTTCGAAGATGCGCCAGAGCGCGGGTCGCGTGCGAGGCCTGGAGGACGAGGACGAAGCCGACGCCGTTGTTGAACGTGCGGTCCATCTCGTCGCGTGGCACGTTCCCGAGCTTTTCGATCAAGGTGAAGATCGGGGGCACGCGCCAGCTTCCGCGCCGGACGATCGCGCGGCAACCTTTCGGGAAGACGCGGGGCAAATTGCCCGGCAAGCCGCCACCCGTGATGTGCGCCATGCCGCGCACGGCGCCGGCGGGAAGACGACGGAGCAGGTCGCGCACGGCGCGGACGTAGATGCGCGTCGGACGGAGCAGCTCCGTACCGAGCGCCGTACGGAGTCCGGGCGCGGGTCGGTCGAGGGGCAGGCCCGCGTGCTCGAGTAGCACGCGACGGGCGAGCGCGAATCCGTTGCTGTGGAGACCCGCGGACGGCAGCGCGATCAGCACGTCGCCGGGGCGAATCTGCTTCCCGTCGATCACCTTCTTGCGCTCGACGACGCCGACGGCGAACCCAGCCAAGTCGTACTCGCCGTCAGGGTAGAACGACGGCATCTCGGCGGTCTCGCCACCGACCAGACTGCAGCCGGCTTGGCGACACCCACGAGCGATGCCCCGGACGAGATCCGTGCCGCGCTCGACGTCCAAGCGCCCCGTCGCGAAGTAGTCGAGGAAGAGCAGGGGCTCGGCGCCGATGGTCAACAGATCGTTGACGCTCATGGCGACCAAGTCGATCCCGACGGTGTCGTGACGATCGAGCGCGAAGGCGATGCGGAGCTTGGTGCCGACGCCGTCCGTCGACGTGACGAGCAGCGGCTCACGGTAGCCGCGCGGCAAGCGTGCGAGCGCTGCGAAGCCGCCGACGCCGGCGACGATCTCTGGTCGACGCGTGCTTCGCGCCAACGGTCCGATGCGGTGGACGAGGCGGTCGCCCGCCGCGATGTCGACGCCGGCTTCGGCGTAGGTGAGAGCGCGAGCGACGGTCGGCATGAGGTCGGATAGCATCGGAAAGCGACGGGGCTGTCAATGCGCGCGCGTGCTCGGCGACGACGAAGGTGGTCGTTGCGCGAGGATACCGGCGCGCGCCGTGCGTCGTGTGCCGTGCATGGCGACGTCGGTCTGACGCAGAAGGATGCGCCATCCGTCGCAGAGGCGGTCGAGCTCGCCGGGTTCCAGGACGAACTCCGGTCGGAGGGCCGGAGGCATGCCGGACTCGTCGCCTGTGTACGTCTCGTAGAGCAGGGCTCCACCGGGCATGACCGCGTTGCGCAATGCGCCGAACAGTCCGCGCTCGAGAAAGCTCACGACGACGACCAAGGCGTAGCGCTGGGTCGGCATCGGCCAGGTGGTGACGTCGGCGGCCAGGCAGGCCACAGCGTGGTCGCGTGCGGACGCGGCGTGTTTCAAGTTCACGAGAGCGGGCAGCGAGAAATCGACGGCCTCGACGGCGTAGCCGCGCTCGGCGAGCAGCAGGGCGTGGCGGCCGCGCCCGCATGCGACATCGAGCGCTCGGAGGCTACCGGCCGTCGGACCGCCGAACCCGGCCAGCGTATCCAACGCCCGCACTACGAACGCCGATGGGGTGCCGATCTCGCCAGTCCCGCCGTGACGTTGGTCCCAATGCCGCCGGCGCTCGTCGCTCACTGTGGCGGCTATAGCACGCGGGCGATCGTCAGGACGTCGACCGCTTCGGCGCCGGCGTCACGCAGTGCAGTGGCCACTGCCCGTGCCGTAGCACCCGAGGTCCATACGTCGTCCACGACCAAGATGGTCCGATCGCGGACGCGGGTCGCGTCGGTGACGGCGAACGCGCACGCGACGTTGGCGTCGCGCTCCTTGGAGCGCAGCCCCACCTGCGACGGAGTATCGCGGATGCGCGTCACTGCGGTCAGCGCGACTTCGGCGGTGATGGCACGCGCGAGATGCCGTGCCATCACCGCGCTCTGGTTGAAGCCACGATGTCGGAGGCGACGGGGGTGGAGCGGGATCGGGACGACAAGCGACACCTCCGGGTCGGGAATACGCGGGAGGATCGTCCGTGCGAAGCGTCGCCCCAAGCGGACGGCGGCACCGTACTTGAAGGTGGCAATGGCGCGTGCGACGGGGCTCGCTGCGTCCTCGCCGCGGTAGGCCGCCCATGCGCGGGTGGCGCGGACAGGGAATTCCGGCGCCCGACAGCCGGGACATGGGCCGGTCGACGACCCTGGGCTGCCGCAGCGCACGCACTCCGGCGGCCCGAGTTGGTGGATGCCCGCGCGGCAGGTCGCACAGAAAAGTGCCCGGGGATCGACGAGGGTCGGGCAGCCTGCGCAGCGCTCAGGACACAACAGATCCGCGATGAAGGACATGCGACACTCCGTCGCACGGGACCGAGGGGTGCCCGACCGTACGCAGCGTGGATGGTCGGCGCAACACGGATTTACCCGGTACCGAGTTCGCATGCCGGGCGACATGACGAGTCACGTGTATCTGCCGGCGCGGCGAAGTCGTATGGACACGCCGAACGAGCGGCCGGTACACTCGCGTGGGTAGTCTTTTCGGGGGGCCGAAAGGGTACGTCATGCGTCGATTCGTTGCGGGGCTGCTGCTCGGGATGGCATCCATGTACTGGTACGCGTATCAGAAGGATGCGTTCGTCCAGTCGGCGAGCGATTGGTTTGCGGACGCGTCGTCCGATCCGAACGCCAAAGAGAACATCAACAAGATGATGAGCCGGAAGCACTGAGGAGGCTGTGATGGTGCGGCGCAACTGAATGGCGAGTGACGGTACCCTTTCGGAAGCGCAGCTTCGTCAAGAGCTGCAGGACGCCATGAAGAGTCGGGCGATGCCGACGGTCTACGTCCTGCGCGGTCTGCTGGCTGCCATCTCCAATCGTCGCATCGAAACCGGCGGTGCCGAGATTCCGGCCGGCGAGATCCTCGGCATCGTGCAGCGCGAAGCCAAGAAGCGCGAGGAAGCCGAGGAGTTTGCGCGGCAAGCAGGACGAACCGACCTCGTGGAACAGAATGAGAGCGAACGCGCGCTTCTCAGCCGCTATTTACCCATCATGCTCGATACCGATGCGGTCTCGGCGCTCGTGTCGGGATGGATCGCCGAGGGCGTCACGAGCATGGGCACCCTGATGGCACGGCTCAAGGAACGTCATCCCGGCCAATACGACGGCAAACGCGCGAGCGAGATCGTGCGCGGCCTCCTCGCGGCCGGCTGACCCGCGATCGCGTCGGATTTCGACGCGATTCGCCCGTCTGCGTTTTGACTTGGCGGAAGGGATGCGGTTAGCATCTCCGGTCGCGGAGGATCGCATGGAATTACCTGTCGTCACGCGGCTCAAGAAAGATCTGCATGAGCTCAAGTACGAGCTCACGGTGAAGGTCCCAAAAGATCTTCAAGAAGCGGCGGCTCACGGGGACTTGTCCGAAAACGCCGAATACGATGCGGCGAAGGCTCGGCAAGAGTTCTTGAAAGCGCGCATTGCCCAGATGCAGGATCGTATTCGCGAGCTCGCCATGTACACGCTGGCGTCGATTCCACACGACGTGGTGGCGTACGGCAGTCGCGTGACGGTCAAGGACGAGGACGAGGGCAAGACAACCGAGTACCGCATCGTATTTCCCGAGGAAGTAGATGCGGCCAGCGGTGACATTTCCCTGAGCTCACCGATCGGACGGGCGCTGCTCAACAAGAGTGTTGGCGACGAGGTCGAGGTTCAAGCCCCCGGGGGAAAGCACAACTACTCGATCGTGAGCCTCGTCACGTTGCACGAAGCCAACGCCGCCGACGCGTCCCGAAACCCGTAAACCCCTGATGGCCACGGCGCACGCGTCGCGATCGGCGTACCGCAATCTCGCCGAGATGTTCTTCGACCGCGCCGCTGCTCGCGCGGACAAGCCTCGCTATCGCGTGAAACGTGACGGCGCGTGGCGGGAAGTCGCCTGGCGCGACGTGGCGGCGGCCGTTCGGGAAATGGGCGCCGGCCTGATCGAGAGCGGTATCGCCGCCGGCGACAAGGTCGCGATCCTCTCCGGTACTCGGCCCGAATGGGTGGACGCCGATCTGGCGATCTACGCGGCGGCCGGTGTCACCGTTCCCATCTACCAATCCAACTTGCCGCACGAGTGCGGGTACATTCTGGCGAACTCTGGCTCGCGTGTGTGCTTCGTCGAGAACGCGAAGCAGCTCGCGAAGATCCGCGCGGTGCAGCGGGACGGTTTCGATCTCGACGGGCAGCGGAGCAGCGTCGATGTCTCGCTGCTCGTGCTCATGGAGGGCGACCCGGATGGCGATGACGTGCTCCGGCTCGCCGATTTGCGCGCGCGTGGCCGCGCGGCACTCGGCCGCTCCCAGACGGAGATCGATGCCAGGATCGCCGGAGTCGGTCGCGACGATCTCGCGACCATTGTCTACACGTCGGGGACGACGGGGCCGCCGAAGGGCGTCATGCAGACCCACGGCAATCATCTCGCCGCCCTCGAGGCGGTGAGCGAGCTCGGGCTCGCGCGAGAGGGGGAGGTCGATTTCTTCTTCTTACCGCTCGCCCATTCGTTTGCCCGGATGATCGAGTACTTTGGGCTCTGGGTCGGCACGATTACCGCGTACGCGACGTCCATCGACGTGCTGACGCAAGAGATCGCAGAAACCCGGCCGCACCTGATTCCGGCGGTGCCGCGGATCTACGAGAAGATTTACGGCCGCATCTTGAGCACCCGGCAGAGCAGTGGCTTTCTGCAGGGTGCGATCTTCGATTGGGCACTCGGCGTCGGCCGTGAACGCAGTGCCTACCAACAGCGGGGTGCGGCGTTGCCGTGGCTGGTCTCTCTTCAGGCCATGGTCGCCGATCGATTGGTGTTCGCGCGCATTCACGAGCTGCTCGGCGGCCGCGTTCGTCTGATGGTCTCCGGCGGTGCGCCGCTTGCCCGCGAAATCATGGAGTTCTTCCACGCGATCGGGATCCTGATCTGCGAAGGGTACGGGCTCACGGAAACGACCCCGATCCTGACCTGCAATCGACCCGACCGGTTCAAGTTCGGTACGGTCGGCACCGTCTTGGACGGCGTGACGTTGCGGATCGCCCCCGACGGAGAAATCATGGCAACCGGTCCGAACATCGCGCAGGGCTACTACTTGCGGCCGGAGGCCACCGCCGAGTCCTGGAATCACGAAGGCTGGTTCCATACGGGCGATATCGGCGAGATCGACGGGGAAGGGTTCCTGCGCATCACCGACCGCAAGAAGGATCTCATCAAGACCTCGGGCGGGAAGTACGTGGCGCCGCAAAACATCGAGAACCTCCTCAAGACCCAGCTCCACATCAGCCAAGCCGTCGTCATCGGCGACAACCGCAAGTATTGCGTGGCGCTCCTGACGCTCGATCTCGAGGAGGTCGAGCGCTTCGCCGCCGCCGAAGGAATAACCCTCCCGGACCGCGAGCACGCCCACCAGCACTCGCGAATCGCCGAATTGATCGAGAGCGAAGTGCAGGCGGTGAACAAGCACCTCGCGTCGTACGAAAGCGTCAAATACTACCGGATCCTCGAACGTGATTTCTCGCAGGAGTCGGGAGAGCTCACTCCTAGCCTCAAAGTGAAGCGGAAGGTCGTGACCGAGCGCTATCGCGAGATCATCGATCAAATGTACGCTTGAGCTCTCAGCTCTAGAGTCTCCGCCTGCCGGCGTCGGTGCCGGCTACGTATGCCGCACCGCGTCCTGTGCTTGCGCCTTCGCAAGGCCCGTGTTATTGCCCGGGACTGCTTTGAAAAGTGGGCCCGCGCCCGCTTTTTTTATTTGGAAGGCACACAGCACTTCTCGCCCAGCCTTCTGCTCTCCGGGGATCCTTGAACGCAGCCGAATCAGTGCCTCACCCCGGTCGCGGAGACTCGGCGGAGGGGGGTCGTATGCCCGAACGACGAGACAAACGTGGACATCGACCCAAAAACCGCCGCCGTGTGGGAAATCGCCGAGCCGATTGCGCTCGAGCTCGGACTGGAGCTCGTCGACATCGAGTATCATCGCGAGGGTCGGGGCTCAGTGCTGCGCTTGTTGATCGACCGCGCGAGCGCTTCTGTAGCGACGGCCGAGGCCAAATTCGGTGTCACGCTCGATGAGCTGACGGCCGTCAGCCGGCAAGTGTCCGACGTTCTCGACGTCCGCGAGGACGCCGTTCCCGGCGCCTTCACGCTCGAAGTCTCGTCACCAGGCCTCAATCGTCCGCTGACCCGCCCCGGCCATTTTCCGCCCTTCGTCGGAAAGCGCGTGCTCGTGCAGACACGCCGCGGGTTCGGTGAGCGACACACCTTTCGCGGCATCCTCACAGCGGCTCGTCCCGACGGCATTACGATCACGACCGACGATGCCGTGGCGCACGACATTCCGTTCGACGCCATCAGCCGCGCCAACTACCAGCACGAGTTCCCCACGGTAGGGAAGCGGCGCCCCGAACGACGCGGCTCGGCGCGCTCGGCACAGCAGCTGGGTTCCCGGTAAGTCGGGAAGGAGACGACATGCAACCCGATCTGAATCGCGTCATCGAGCAAGTCAGCAAGGAAAAGGGCATCGACAAGGGGATCATCGTCGCCGCCCTCGAAGAGGCGATGCTGTCCGCGGCGCGCAGGCAGTTCGGTCTCGAGCACCAGATCGAGGCGAAGTTCAACTCGGACATTGGCGAGGTCGAGCTCTTCGAGATCAAGACGGTCGTCGACGAGATCACCGATCCCGCGAATCAAGTGACGGTGAAAGACGCGAAGGAAAGGCTCGACCCGGAAGCCGAGATCGGGGACGAGCTTCTGTCGAAGCTCTCACAAGAGAAGTTCGGTCGCATCGCCGCGCAGGCCGCCAAGCAGAACATCATTCAGAAGGTGCGCGAAGCCGAGCGGACCATCATCTTCAACGAGTTCAAAGATCGGAAGGGCGAGCTCTTCTCGGGCATCGTGCAGCGCTTCGAGCGCAAGAACATCATCGTGAACCTCGGGCGCACCGATGCCATTCTGCCGGAGAAGGAACAGATCCCGCGCGAGCGCTACCGCCAAGGCGACCGCATCCGCGCCTTCATCGTCGACGTCGAGCTTACGAGCAAAGGGCCGCAGATCGTGCTCTCTCGGACTCACCCGGGGCTCCTGATCAAGCTGTTTGAGCAGGAAGTGCCGGAGATCTACGAGGGGATCGTCGAGGTCAAAGGCGCCGCGCGCGAGCCTGGTGGCCGCGCGAAGATCGCCGTGTATTCCAATGATCGTGACGTCGATCCGGTCGGCGCCTGCGTCGGCATGCGCGGTACTCGCGTGCAATCGGTCGTGCAGGAGCTGCGCGGTGAGAAGATCGACATCGTGCCGTGGATCCAAGATCAGCCCGAGTACGTCTGTCGGGCGCTCTCGCCGGCCAAGGTGTCCAAGATCATCATGGACGAGGACGATCGCTCGATGGAGGTGATCGTCCCCGATGATCAGCTCTCGCTGGCGATCGGCAAAAAGGGTCAAAACGTGCGGCTGGCGTCGCGTCTCACGGGCTGGCGGCTGGACGTGAAGGGCGAGGCGGAGGCCGAGGAAGAAGCGCGGAACGCCCGGCAGTCGCTGATGGCCGTTCCGGGCATCGGCGACGTGACGGCCGAGCTGCTCTATCAGGACGGCTTCAAGTCGGCCGAAGAGCTCGCGACTGCCGACATCGATCGCGTCACCCAAGTCGAGGGCGTCGGGACCGAGAAAGCAACCGGCATCGTCAAGTCCGCGCAGGTGCACGTCGAGCAAAAGCGGATCGAAGCGGAAGCGCGAGCGGTGGAAGCTGCCGCGGCAGCTGAAGCGGCCGCTCTCGAAGCCGCAGCCGCATTGAGTGCGAGTCTGGAGCTCGCCAGTGCGGAGCCCGAATCGGGCGAGACAAGTGATCAATGAAGCATGAGCCCGTTCGAACCTGCGTCGGATGTCGCACGCGCGATGCGCGCTCGGCACTCGTGCGCGTGGTCGCTCGCGACGGTGTTCTCGTGATCGATCGTGTCGGCACCAGTAGTGGCCGAGGCGCCTATTTTCATCACCGCGACGCATGCGTCGCGACCTTCGCGCGCCGAGGCGGGTTTGTACGCTCGTTACGTTGCGTGGTAGCTAAGCCCGAGCGCGAAATGTTTCGTGCTCGGTTCCCGGAGGTGCATGGTTGATCGGGAAAAAGCGCATCCTCGAGCTCGCGAAGGATTGGGACGTTCCTGCCAAGGACGTGCTCGCGAAGATCGAAAAGCTGGGGATACGAAATAAGAGATCGCAGAGCTCGCTGACCGACGATCAGATCGCACGCGTGCGTGAAGCGCTTGGACTCCGGGACAAAGCCACGGTCGCCATTGGCGCCGAGCGTGTCGTGTCCGAGCGCGTCGTCACCTCCAAGGACGCTTCTGAAGAGGTAACCGCGCGCGAGCAGGTCGTCGAGAATCGCGTCGCTACGAACGTGATCCGGCGACGCACGCAACGCGTCGAGGTCATCAAGCGCGAAGAGCTGCCGGTCGCGCCGTCTCCGGATGCCCTGCCGTCGTTTGCGCTCGTCGACGTTCCCGTCGTGGAGCACAACCCAGTGCAGTGGGCCGAGCCTGTCGAAACTCCCACCCTGGAGCCCGAGCCGCCGCTGCCGAGCGTTCCGGACATCGAAGCCGAGTTCTTGAGTGCCAGCGAAGCTGCGGCGGTCGAAGAGTTGGAGCCCGAGCCCGGATCCCCCGTCGAGGCGGAGCCCGAGGTCGAGTCTGCCGCCAGCGAGACGCCGGAGGTTGCGGCAACGACCGTGCGCCGCGACGACGAGCCGCAGCAGGTTCGTGTGCTCGGCCGCATCGATCTGAAGAAGACCGTCGCACCGCCGCCGCGCGCGACGCTGCGCCGTCCGGAGCCTCCCGGAGCCACGCAACGCACACCGGCACCAGGGCCGACGGCGACACCAGGGACACCCGGGACACCCGGGACCGAAGCCCCGAAGTCGAAAGAGAACGAGTTCGCGAAGAAGAGCGGCAAGAAGCGTAAGGTCATCAAGAAGACCGACATGCTCGAGACGCTCGAGCGCGATCGTCGCCCTGGCAAGCTGCGGCGCAAGAAGCGCGCGCTCCCCGGCAAAGAACAGCATCACACCGAAATCACGACGCCGAAGGCGAGCAAGCGCGTCGTCAAGATTTCGGAAGCCATCACCGTCGGTGATCTCGCGCGCGCCATCGGCGTGAAGTTCGGCGAGGTCATCCGCAAGCTCATGGACATGGGCATGATGGCGACCGTGAATCAGGTGCTTGATGTCGACACCGCTACCCTCGTGGCTGCGGAGTTCGACTACACGGTCGAGAACGTCGCGCTGAACGTCGAGTCGTTGCTCGAAGTCGGTATCGAGGACGAAGGCGAGTCCGAAGATCGGCGACCGCGTCCGCCCGTCGTCACGATCATGGGCCACGTCGATCACGGTAAGACCTCATTGCTCGACGCAATTCGCGAGGCCAACGTTACGAGCGGCGAGGCTGGCGGTATTACGCAGCACATCGGCGCATACTCCGTACCCGTGGCCGATCGTCGCGTGACGTTCCTCGATACCCCCGGCCACGAAGCGTTCACGGCGATGCGTGCGCGTGGAGCCAAGGTCACCGACCTGGTCGTGCTCGTGGTTGCTGCCGACGACGGCATCATGCCGCAGACGCAAGAGGCAATCGATCACGCTCGTGCCGCGGAAGTTCCGATCATCGTTGCGGTCAACAAGATCGACAAACCCGAGGCTGATCTCGAGCGCGTGACGCGTGAGCTCGGCGGAGTCGGCTTGGCGCCGGAAGATTGGGGCGGCGATACCATCGTCGTTCCCGTGTCGGCGAAGACGCGGCAGGGCATTCCGCAGCTGCTCGAGATGTTGCTCTTGCAGGCGGACGTCCTCGAGCTGACGGCCAGCGCTGATCGGCGTGCGCGTGGTGCCATCATCGAAGCAAAGCTGGATCGCGGCCGTGGGCCCGTTGCCACGGTGCTTGTCCAAGAAGGAACGCTCAAGGTCGGCGACGCGTTCGTGTGCGGTCTCGAATATGGACGCATCCGCGCGATGATCGACGACCAAGGTCGCAAGATCGATCAAGCGGGTCCGTCGACACCGGTCGAGATTCTCGGTCTGACGGGCGTTCCCGCCGCGGGCGACACGTTCGTGGCGGTCGCCGACGAGGCGAAGGCGCGCCAGGTTGCGGAACATCGTCGCGCCAAGCAACGCGAAAGCGAGCTTGCGACCACCAGCAAAGTGTCGCTCGAGGACCTCTACTCGCAGATCCAGGCCGGCGGCGTGAAAGAGCTGAAGCTCGTGCTGAAGGCCGACGTGCAAGGCTCGGTCGAGGCGATTCGCGATGCGCTCACTCGCCTCGGCACCGACGAGGTCAAGCTGACCGTCATTCACGCTTCGGTCGGCGGCATCACCGAATCGGACGTGCTACTCGCGGCGGCATCCAACGCCATCGTGATTGGCTTCAACGTCCGACCGGAATCCAAGGCGGCTGATCTCGCTGGTCGAGAGGGCGTCGACATTCGCCTGTACAACATCATTTACGAGGTCGTGAGCGACATCCGGGACGCACTCGAAGGTCTCTTGGAGCCGACGCTCCGCGACCGTTCCCTCGGTCGGGCCGAAGTGCGCCAGGTTTTCAGCGTTCCCAGCGCGGGGAAGGTGGCGGGCTGCTTCATCACCGATGGCAAGATCGTGCGCGGAGGCAAGGCTCGTCTCGTGCGCGATCACGTCGTGATTCACGACGGGAAGATCGATACGCTCCGACGCTTCAAGGACGACGCTCGCGAGGTTACCGCGGGCTACGAGTGCGGTCTGAGTTTCGACAACTTCACCGACGTGAAGGAAGGTGACGTCGTCGAAGCCTACGACATTGAATCAGTGGCTCGCCAGTTGGCTCCCTCTCCGCGGTCGATCGCCGGCGGCGGTCAGGCCCAAGCCGAACGGCGCGTCTAAGCGCGAAGACACCTCAGGCGGCACGTCCCGTGCGGGCGTGCCGATCGGATGCGGTCGTGACCGTCGGCGTACTCCGCCTCACCATCTATCTCCCCGAAAACCACTCGCTGAAAGGCAAGCGGAGCGTGCTTCGCACCATCAAGGCGCGTGTGCGGAACAAGTTCAACGTGTCGATCGCGGAGGCGGGCGATCATGATCTCTGGCAGCGGGCGATGCTCGGGGTCAGCCAGGTCGGCACCGACCAAGCGTTCGTCGATGCCGCCCTCCGCGAGGTCGTGCGCTCGATCGACGACATGCAGATTGCGGAGCTCGGGGAAGAGCAGCTCGAGTTCCTGCACTACCCCGACGCATGAGCGGCCGGCGTCCAGGTCGGGTGGGTGCGCTGCTCCAGGCGGCGCTCTCGGAAGTGTTGCTGCGCGGAGTGAAAGATCCCCGGGTCGGCATGGTGACCATCACCGGTGTGGATCTCTCTCCTGACCTGAAACACGCGACGGTGTTCGTGTCGACGCACGGCGACGCCGAATCGATGGAGCGAACGCTCGCGGGTCTCGAGAGTGCGCGGCCGTATCTGCAATCGCAGGTAGGCCGGCGGCTCGGATTGCGTTTTACGCCTGAGTTGCGCTTCGCGATCGACCCTTCGATCGATACCGCCGCGCGTCTCGAGCAGCTGTTCCGCGAGACGCAGCCAGCGCCGGCCAACGACGATGACGATAGCGATGGTCGCGATGATGGCGAAGACCCTGACGACGATGCGTGAGCCTGGACGCGAGCTGCACGGCTTGCTGCTGGTGGACAAGCCGGCGGGGTTGACCTCGGCTGCCGTCGTCGCACGTGTGAAGCGCGTGCTTGCCCAGCGCAAGGTCGGCCATCTCGGGACGCTCGATCCATTTGCGACGGGTCTCCTTCCCGTGTGTCTCGGGGAGGGCACCAAGATCGCGCCGTTCTTGGCCGAAGACGAGAAGCACTACGTCGGTGACATCGCGCTCGGGACCACGACCGATACGCTCGATCTAACGGGGACGGTGCTCGAGACTCGTCCGGTTCCCCGACTCTCTACGCGCGACATCGCGTCGGCCGTTGCGCACCTCCGCGGCGACATCCTACAAACACCGCCGATGTACTCCGCCCTGAAGCGGGAAGGCATCCCGCTCTATCGATTGGCGCGGGCAGGCAAAACCATCGAGCGCGCGCCACGACCGGTGCGGATTGCGCGCTTCGATGTTGCCGTCGTAGCGCCCGACCGATTGCGTTTCGCCGTGACGTGCTCGAAAGGAACCTACGTTCGCGTATTGGCGCAGGATCTCGGCCTGGCACTCGGTACGGGGGCGCACCTCGCGACACTCCGCCGTACGGCGAGCGGCCCCTTCCACATTGCCGCAGCGGTTCCACTCGATGAAGTCGAGCGGGTCGCTGCGGAGGGCCATCTGCCGTTACTGACGCCCTCGGCGGCGCTCGCGGGTCTCCGTGCCGTGGTGGCCGATGAGCGCACGATCGGCTCCATACGTCGCGGTCAGCAGCATGCGTTGGTGGCTCTTGGACCTCCCCGCAGCGCTGGCGAGGTGGTTCGGGTGGCGAACCGCGGTGGCGATCTCGTGGCGATCGCGTTGGCGGCTGACGGAGCAACTTGGCAACTCGCTCGCGTGTGGTCCGAGGGATCCGTGCTCGATGAGATCGCCTAAAAGCATGGCGCACACTTTACATCCCGCAAGCCCCATGGTACTGCTGCGCGCTTGACGAGAAACGACATGGGAGAAGGAACGAGCGGCGCAGCATCGCGCACCCAGGAACTCCTGGTAGCGTACCGACGGCACGAGACGGATACCGGCTCGCCCGAGGTACAGATCGCATTGCTGAGTGACCGCATCGGGTATTTGACCGAGCACTTCAAGGCCCACGCCAAGGATCATCATTCGCGTCGCGGCCTGTTGAAGCTGGTGGGGCAGAGGCGGCGGTTGCTGGATTACCTCAAGAAGATCGATTTCCAGCGTTATAAGACCGTCATCGAACGTCTCAGCATCCGTAAGTAAGTTTTTTTCGCTTTCCCAACCCGTTAGTTTCTCGCCTTGCAATTCACATTATCTAGGCAGAGTCCCCATGTGGGGGCGGGAGTGGGATAGATGAAAAAAGTTGAAATCGAGTTCCATGGGCGACCTCTTTCCATTGAGGTCGGGCGCATGGCGAGGCAAGCCGGTGGCTCCGCGCTGGTGCAGTACGGAGACACGGTGGTGCTCGTCACCGCTACCGCCGCGAAAGAAGCGCGCGAGAACATCGATTTCTTTCCGCTGACTTGCGACTATCAGGAGAAGACGTTTGCCGCGGGTAAGATTCCCGGCGGGTTTTTCAAGCGTGAGGGGCGGCAGAGCGAGAAGGAAATTCTCAACTCGCGCCTGATCGACCGGCCGCTGCGGCCGCTCTTTCCTGAGGGTTTTCGGTGCGAAACCCAGATCGTCGCAACCGTTTTGTCGTTCGACAAAGAGAACGACGCGGACATGCCGGCGCTGATTGGCGCTTCCGCGGCACTGCAGGTTTCGGACATTCCGTTCAACGGCCCGATCGCCGGAATCCGGATGGGTCGCATCGGCGGTAAGCTCGTCGTCAATCCGACGATGTCGCAATACGCGGAGAGCGACCTGCAGCTGATCGTGGCCGGCTCGCGCGACGCGCTCGTCATGGTCGAAGGCGGCGCCAAGATGCTGTCGGAGGACGTCATCCTCGAGGCGCTTTTCACGGCCCACAGCGAGATGCAGAAGATCCTGGACCTCCAGGACCAACTGCAAAAGGCGCTCGGCAAGCCGAAGCGCACCGTGGTGCCTCCCTCGGTCGACAGCGTGCTGCAGAAGCGGGTGCACGACGCTGCGCTGCCGAAGATTCTCAAGGCCTTGGAGACGGTCGGCAAGCACGAGCGTAGCGACGCCGTCCGCCAGGTGCGGAGCGAGTTGCTGACCAGTCTCGCCGGCGAGTTCGCGGACCGCGAGAAGGAAATCAAGGGTTTCTTCGAGGACGCACAGTACGATGCCGTTCGCGGGTTGATCGTCGAGCAGCGCCGCCGGATCGACGGGCGCGGTCTCACCGACGTCCGGCAGATCACCTCCGAGGTCGGCGTGCTGCCGCGTACGCACGGCTCGGCGCTGTTCACCCGCGGCGAGACGCAGGCACTGGTCGTCGCGACGCTCGGGACGTCGTCCGACGAACAGAAGATCGATGCGCTCGGCGGCGAGGTCTACAAAAAGTTCATGCTGCACTACAACTTCCCGCCGTACAGCGTCGGTGAGGTGAAGTTCCTGCGCGGACCTGGCCGTCGCGAGATCGGTCACGGAGCGCTGGCGGGTCGTGCCGTCGAAGCGGTCATGCCCGATGAGGCGACGTTTCCGTACACCGTTCGGCTCGTCTCCGAGATCCTCGAGTCCAACGGGTCTTCGTCGATGGCCTCCGTGTGCGGCAGCTCGCTGGCGCTCATGGATGCCGGTGTGCCCATCAA
>JBDSJB010000334.1:0-2503 GCA_039917665.1 Binatia bacterium | reverse complement strand
CGGCGGGAAGCCAGGCATACGGCAGCCGGGCCACGTCCAGGCAGGCGCGGAGCTTGAGGGCGAAGGGCGACAGCTCCGAACCCCAGATGCTCCAATGCGGCGCCGCCACGGGCGGGCTGCGTATCACAGCGCGCCCCGCATACGTACCGCGCGATGTTCAATCCGGCCTTGCAGGAACGCGACGGTGGCCGCGCCCTCCCCGACGGTTTTCCGCTTGACGGGGGGCACCCGGCTTGAAACTCCTGGTGCTCCACGCATTCGGACGATCGTACACCCCAGGAGGAAATCAGATGCGCGCCCCCAGCCGTTCCGCGCGACTCTTCGTCGTTGCCGTCACGCTCGCCGTCGCCACGATGGCGCGTGCCCAGCTCCCGACGCAGGATTGGACCCGTAGCGAAACGCGCGCGGACTGCACGAGCTACAATGCGCTCCGCAGCCCGTTCTTCGGTGAGACCCATATCCATACGAGCTTCTCGGGCGACGCGGCCTTCGTTCGCGTCCGCACGACGCCGCGCGACGCGTACATGTTCGCCAAGGGCGGACAGATCGGCCTCCCGCCCTACGACGCGATGGATCAGCCGACGCGCTTCGCGCAGCTCCGCCGTCCGCTCGACTTCACGGCGGTGACCGACCACGCCGAGTTCCTGGGCGAGATTCGCACCTGCCTGACGCCCGGCGCCCCCGGCTACGACGACTCCACGTGTCAGTCGCTCCGCGACGAGCTCGCGAGCCCACCCGCCGGAATCACGGCGCCAATTCCGCTTGTCGTCATCGCCTTCCAGCTCACCATTCAAGCCGCGAATCCCGTCCGCCTCGGGCTCTGCGGCCCGGGCAACGTGAACTGCACGACGCAAGCCGCGCTCGTCTGGCAGGACGAGCTCGACGCCGCCGAGGAGTTCTACGATCGGACGGACGCATGCGCCTTCACGACCTTCCCCGCGTACGAGTGGACCAACAATCTCGACGGCTTCAATCTCCACCGCAACATCATCTTCCGGAACGCCGAGGTGCCGGCCCTGCCGACGAGCTACTACGAGCAGCCGCTCGTGGAAGGCCTCTTCTCGACGCTCGAGAACGACTGCCTCGACCAGCCCGGCAACTGCGACTTCGTCTCGATCCCGCACAACTCGAACGTGAGCGGTGGCTTGATGTTCGAGTCGGCCAACGGCGACGGCAGCCCGCTCACCAAGGCCGATGCGGCCCGGCGCGCGTCGCACGAGCCGCTGGTCGAGATCTTCCAGCACAAGGGTCAATCCGAATGTAACCCCGCCTACTCACCGAACGACGAGCAATGCGGCTTCGAGCAATTGAAGCGCCTCCAGCTCTTCCAGAACGCGAATCCGACGGTGGTCCCGCCGCGCGCCAATTACCTTCGCTACGCGCTCGAGGACGGCCTCAGGCTGGAGAACTCGCTCGGAGCCAATCCCTTCAAGCTCGGCTTCGTCGGCAGCACCGACAGCCACTCGAGCCTTCCCGGCGGCGTCGTCGAGGAGGATTTCGGGACGACCGGCCATCTCGGCGTCCGTGACGGCAGCGCGCAGAACATCCTCTCGCGCATCGCGCCCGGCGGCATCGTCACCAACGGCGGTGGCCTCGCCGTCCTCTGGGCCGAAGAGAACTCGCGGGACTCCCTCTTTGCGGCCATGCGTCGACGCGAGGCCTACGCCACGAGCGGCACGCGACCGATCGTCCGCTTCTTCGGAGGCCGGCCGCCGAAGGACGCCTGCGACGATCCCGCGTTCATCGAGGAAGGCTATGCGCGCGGCGTGCCGATGGGCGGCGAGATCGGCCCCGTGCTCGGACGACGGAGCCCGCGTTTCGCGGTCATGGCAATGCAGGATCCCGGCGGTGGCGGCGAGCCCAGCACACCGCTCCAGCGCATCCAGATCGTGAAGGCGTGGATCGACGGCGACAACGTCGCCCACGAGCGCGTCTACGACGTCGCGGGTAATGCGCGAAACGGCGCCGACGTCGACACGACCACCTGCACGCCCTCGGGCACGGGCTCGGCCTCGCTCTGCGCCGTGTGGGAAGACCCGGCCTTCAAGCCCGAGCAGCGGGCGTACTACTACGCGCGCGTCCTCGAGAACCCGGTCTGTCGATGGAGCACGCGCCTCTGCAACTCGCTCGGCGTCGACTGCAGCCAGCCCGGCAGCTATCCGGCGATCTACAACGACTGCTGCTCGACCATGGTCGAGAAGACGATCCAAGAGCGCGCCTGGACGTCGCCGATCTACTACCAAACCGAAGGGTTCGGCGTGAAAGGCCAGCTCACCTTCGGCCGGAACACCGGCGAGGACCGCCTGCGGCTGCAGCTCACGATCGGACGCGTCCCCGCCGACCTGAACGTCACCGCCAACCCGCTGACGTTCACGGTGACGGACGACGACGTCGTCTACACCGCGACGTTGCCGGCTGGCTCCCTCATCGAGCGCACCCCGGGCCGCAACTACAGCTACGACGATCCGACCGGCGCGATCGGCGGCATCCGGAAGATCCGGCT
>JBDSJB010000333.1:0-11394 GCA_039917665.1 Binatia bacterium | reverse complement strand
GAACGGGAACGCTGGAGAAGTAGCCGCTACACGTACGACGGGTCGAGGATCATGCCGTTCGCCTGCATCCATGCGGCGGCGTTCGGACCGACGCTCGCGTCGTACGAGTCGGCAAGGTACGCGATCTTGCCGTCGCGGTAGCGGACCTCGCTGCGGCCCGGCAACACGTACGGGGCCTTGCCCGCCTTCTCGTAGGTCACGGTCCAGCCCATGCGGACCGTATCGCCCTCCACCGTGGGGCCGTCGACGATCGCGACGTCGCGGCCGTCGAACTTGCGGTCGAAGCCGTCGAGCGATTTCTTGATGCCTTTGGTGATCGCATCGGGCCCGGTGAGCTTGCAGGGAAAGCCTTCCGCCTTCACCTCGTAGATCGCGTCGGGCGCGAAGTACGGCGTGATGCGCGACCAGTCGTCGTCCATCAGCGTCTTCTCGAAATCGGCGGCGTACTGCGCGAACTGCACGAGATTTTCCATCGCGCCGAGGTACCAGCCGCGCTGGGCTGGGGGAAGCCCGGGCGCCCGCGAAACTCGGCCCTCTTGCGAGCGGCGCGGCGACGTCGGTAGAGAGCAGCCGTATGGACTGTGATCTGAAGCTGAGTGGTGGTCACGTGATCGACGGCAGCGGTAGCGCGGCACGGCGCGCCGACGTCGCGATCAGCGGCGACCGCATCACCGCCGTCGGCGACCTCGCCGATCTCGCTGCCGCCCGCACCGTCGATTGCGCCGGCAAGACCGTCACGCCCGGTTTCATCGACATCCACTCGCACTCCGATTGGCTGGTGCCCGGCGCCGATCATGGGGCACTCATCGAGCCGTTCATCCGCCAGGGCATGACGACGCTCGTCGGCGGCAACTGCGGCTTCAGCCCCGCGCCGATCACCTCCGCGAACCGCGGCGCCGCTCTCGACGCCAGCCGATTGATCGTCGACGAGGCGATCGAGCTCCGTTGGGAGTCGATGGGCGAGTTTCTCGACGGGCTCGATCGCGGCGGCGTGTCGCTGAACGTCGCCCAGCTGGTCGGCCACGGCACCGTACGTGCCGCCGTCACCGGACCGCTGAATCCCGCGCCCCCGACCAGCGACGAGCTCGCAGCGATGGAGCGCCTCGTCCGCGACGCGCTCGCCGTCGGCTGCGTCGGAGTGTCCACCGGCCTCGGGTATCCGCCCGGCATCTTCGCCGCCGAGGAAGAGCTCGCCCACTTCGCCGGCTGGGCCGCGCGCGAGGACAAGCTCTTCACGTCGCACTTGAAGGCCTACAGCTGGATGAGCGGCGCCTTCGCGACCGATCCAATGACGGAGCCGCACAACCTGGCCGCGATCGACGAGATCCTGCGCGTCGGCCACACCAGTGGCGCGCGCGTGCAGGTGAGCCATCTCATCTTCGTCGGTCGGCAGACCTGGCCGAGCTGGCCGAAGGCCTTGGCGCGCATCGACGCCGCGCGCGCCGCCGGCCTCGACGTCGCGTTCGACGCGTTCCCCTACACGGCCGGCAACACCACCGCGAGCGTGATCTTCCCCGCGCACGTCCTGCCACGGCTCGAAGCGGTCCTCGCCGATCCCGCCGAGCTCGCCAGCCTGAAGAGTTTCGCCGAGTTCGCGTTCGAGGGGCTCGGCTTCGGCCTCCCCGACATCCAGATCATGCGCGCCAACGCGCCGGAGCTGAACCAATACGACGGGCTTCGCATCCCCGAGGCGGCAGCGCGCGCCGGCATGGAGCCGTTCGACTTCTATTGCCACCTCGTGCTCGCGAGCCACCGCCAAGCGCGCGTGCTGATCCATACGTACAGCGGCGACAAGGGCGAGGAGGAAGCGCTGCGCGCCGTGCTCGCCCACCCCCAGTGCCTGATCGAGACCGACACGTTCGTCACCCGCGACGGCCACCAGAATCCCGCGAGCTACGGCACCTTCCCGCGCGCGCTCAGCACCTACGTCAAGGAAGGTCTGTTCTCGTTGGAAGAAGCCGTCCGCAAGATGACCGGCGGCGCCGCCGAACGGCTCGGCTGGAAGGATCGTGGCTGGGTGCGCCCAGGCTGCGCCGCCGACCTCGTCGTCCTCGACGCCAGCACATTGCAGGACACCGCGACGTTCGAGGACCCGGCGCGCTTCCCGCTCGGCATCGAGCGCGTCTTCATCAACGGCCGCGCGGTGATCGACGGAGAGCGTTACGACGCGGCCGCGCGCGCGGGACGGGTGTTGCGAAGCTAAGCGCACGCCATCAACACGTCTCAGATGTGCGCCATCGGCACTGAGCTCGAATCGCAGCCGGTTCTCCCGCAAGTCATCCGAGCGCCGGCGCGAATGCTACCCGGCGTCGAACGCGCAACGCGCCGAACACCCCGCAGAGGGTCCCTACCGCGGTGCCCACGAGCCACGTCGCGATGACACCCGAGGTGAAGGGTGCGGACTGAAGGTAGATGACAGGGGTTGCAAGGAGGAATACGACGGCCACGGCAACAAGGCCGTTCGCGAGCGGTCTTTCGGCAAGCAGGCGACCGCCAAAGAGCGCTGCGAGAAATCCTGGAAAGAGTCCGTACATAAAACCGAACGCTAGTGAGCTTCCCCCTCCACCGAGGAGTTGCGTGAGGGCCTGACCGAAAGCCGAGCGGTCCCACCACGCAAGCACGTGGAGCTCCGGGCATGCTGTTGTTGCCGCGACGGTAATCGCGAGTGCCAGGATGCCGACACGCGCGGCGACATCGAGATGAACGCCCTGCACCGTCGTGGCGCTGTAAATCCACGAGAACGCGCCGACGAGAAGTCCGGTGAAAATCGCGGCGCAGAAGAACAGATGTCCTCGCGGCAGCGCCCCCGCCCAAATCAGGCCGCTGAGAAGTGCGAGAGTGGCGCCCGCGACAAGAAGACCTGAGGCGACCGCCAGCGGCACCTGGAGCGTTTCTTGCCAGCTTCGTTGCGACTCATGTGCTCTCTCCTCGGTCATCAGTTTGAGAATCGCCTCGCGCGTGCGCTCTTTCAACGCGAGCGGTGGCTCAAGCGGAGGAAGTTCTCGAAAGGTGTCCCAGCTCGCTTGCAGCTCTTCGGCGCTCGCCCTGCAATCGTTGCAGGTCGCGGCGTGAGCCGCGGCAGTTGCGTCTAGCGGGCTCGATGCCCCGGTGAGCGAATCGATGAGCCAGTTTTGGTGTTCAGCGCACGTCATGGGTTCCTCAAGACTCTTCTTTGCAGCCGCTCGTAGTCATCTCCGCGCGCACGCGTTTCAGCGCGCGATAGGCGAGCTGCCTCGTCGCTGCCGCGGAGCGTCCCAGAATTGTTGCGATGTCATCGTAGGAAAGGCCTTCGAATCTCGCCAAGATGAGGACGGTTGCTTCATCCGAAGAGAGCGCGCCCATCGCCCGCTGAAGCACGGCAGTCTCTTCGCGGGCGGCAACGATACGCTCCGGAGAGCGGTCGTCGCCGCGTCTCTCGATGACATCCTCAACGGAGGTCGTCGCCGGCATCCGGCGCCGACGTCGCAAGGTATCCGTCAGGAGGTGATGGACGATGCCAAAGAGCCACGCGCGGAACGGTCGCCGCGAGTCATAAGTGTTTCGCGCGCGATGAAGTTTCAGGAAGGTCTCTTGGTAGACGTCTTCCGCGAGCGCGCGGTCACCGAGGCGCCTCACTAAAAATCCGTACACCCGTCCGGCGTGGCGCTCGAAAAGCTCCGCGAACGCTGCCTCGTTGCCAGCTTGGTAGGCCGCCATGAGAATCTCATCCGGGGTTACGTCGCTCACACCATTCCTTTGGGCCGGAATACGCTGCTTGTGAAGAAGCGTAACAAACGTTCGCATAACCTAGCGAGTTCAAACTCTTACGCGAATCCACGGCGGTGTTCGTGTTACGCAGATCGCGGACGGTCGTAGTCGTAGTTCAATGGCGAACGCGAAGGGAAACTCCCTGCTGGAGAGAACTATACCAGCCACGTGGCTGCCCAAGGGTGCTCTCATCGGTGGCTTGGTTCTGAGCGTGGTTTCGGTTTTCGGGTCCCCCGTCTCTGCCTTCGCAGCGGAGTCTAAGGCTCTTCGGCTCGAGGACGTGGTTGAAGACGCGCGTTCACGAAACGCCGGACTCCAAGCGTCCCGCGAACGGGCGCAGGCGATGCATCAGATACCCGCACAGGTATCGGCGTGGGAAGACCCGACGCTCAGTTACGAGGCATGGAACGCGCCGGATTCCTTCCGGCTCGACCATGCCGACAACAACATCTTCAGGCTGTCGCAGAAGATTCCCTTCCCAGGGAAGCGACGTCTTGCTGGCGACATCGCGACCTACGATGCCGACCGCGCAACGCGCGAAGTTGGGAGCGTTGAGTTGGCTCTCATCTCTGCGGTGAAGACTGCCTACTACGGGCTCTGGAAAACGCACGCGCGGCTCGCAGTTCTGGAGCGCGACCGCGACCTTGTCGCACGTCTGACCCGGGTGGTGGAAAGCAAATACGGCACAAGCGACGCGAGCCAATCGGACGTCCTTCGGCTCCAGGTTGAGCTCACGCACATGACGAATCAGCTGGAGACCGAGCGTTTAGTGGTCGACCGAGACCGGGCGGAACTAGCGTCACTCCTCAGTAGAGACTCAACCGAAGTGACCGGCATTCCGGTCGCGCCTGGGAAGCCGCAACTACCGATAGCGGTTTCGGAACTCGTGGCTATGGCACTTGAGAAGCGCCCGGACCTCTTGGGAGAGAACGAAGCGATTGGGCGCGACACAACGGCGGTTCAACTCGCACATCGAAACTCTCTTCCCGACTTTGAGGTATCCGTCGGTCGGTTCATCAACGACGGCCAACGTGACGGGGTCGGGGCGATGGCCTCTATTACGCTGCCGATATTCAACCGCGGGAAGTACGAGGCTGGGGTCGCCGAGGCGAATGCTCGTCTCGCCGCTACACGCTCCGACAAGCGACGACTCGAAGACCGCGTGAGACGTGAGGTCGAGCAAGCGTACATCGCAGCGCGGACCGCGCTCCTTCAATATGAGCTCTTTGTCGGGACGCACATCCCTCAGGCGGAGCAGGCGCTGCACGTGACCGAAGCGGGGTACGAAGCCGGCGGCGTGCAGTTCGTCGACCTCATCGACACGGTTCGTGCGGTCCAGTCGGTTCATCTCGAACACATCGCAGCGCAAGCCGAATTCGAGAAGGCCTACGCCGAGCTCGCGCAAGCGGTCGGCGCCGAGCTCCCGCGACCGGAGGTCTCAGTGCCAGCTCGCGCCAAAGGTCACCATGAGTAAGCGCCTCCTTCTCCTTCTACTTGTCGGCTTCGTCGTCGCACTGGTTGGCAGCGCAGTGTACTGGCGCGGAGAGCTCGGCTCCGGGATGCGCCACGACTCGTCGACCGCTCACACGAAGGGCGTCTACCAGTGTGCCATGCATCCGCAGATTGTCTCTGATGAACCCGGCGTCTGCCCGATTTGTCAGATGAAACTGCAGCGCGTGGACGAGTCGGTCAGTCCAGGGGCCATGGCCGGTGCAACCTCGACAGAGACACAATCCGGAGAAAAGAAGGTGACGTTCTACCGACACCCAATGCGCGCTGATGTCGTCTCACCCGTGCCGGCCAAAGACGAGATGGGGATGGCCTACATTCCGGTCTACGACGACAACTCGGCAGACGGTGGGGACAGCGTGCCAGGGCATGCGTCCTTCACGCTCTCGCGCGAACGTCAACAAATCATCGGTGTCACGCGCGGCCGAGCTAGTGTGCGGCCACTCTCCATTGACGTGCGCGCTGCTGGGCGTGTGGCCTACGACCCGAAACTATACCAGGCAATCGTTGAGTACCGGGAGGCCGCGCGTTCGCGAAGCGCGCTCGGCCCAACCGCACGGGACGAGGCGCAGTCTGGCGGGAACGCGCTCGTTCGCGGTGCGTATCTGAGGCTCCGACAGCAAGGGTTCTCGGACGAACAAATCCACGAGCTCACGCGCGGAACGCGGGACCCCGTGGAGCTTCTGCTCCCGAGCGAGTCGGTGTGGGTCTACGCGCAGGTCTACGAGTATGAGGCGCCGCTCATCCGAGTCGGACAGACCATGTCGGTGACGGTCCCCTCGCAGCCTGGCCGAGAATTCGTGGCGAAGGTGGCCGCCGTCGATGCAGTTCTCGACCCCACAACACGCACGGTCCGCGTGCGCGGCCTCGTCCCTACGCCGGACCGAAGTCTTCGACCGGAGAGCTTTGTTCAGGTGACGATTCGGGTTCCCCTTGGAGAGAAGCTTTCAGTTCTCAGTGAAGCGGTGCTCGACACGGGAGCGCATCAGATTGTCTTCGTCGTCACGGGGGAAGGCCGCTTCGCGCCACGGTCTGTCATCCTCGGCCGCACGGCAGAGGGGTACGTCGAGGTGATGTCGGGCCTCAGCGAGGGGGAGGAAGTTGTCACCTCCGCAAACTTCCTCATCGACTCGGAATCGCGTTTCCGCGCCGCCGTCGCGTCGTTCAAAGGCGCACGGGAAACACCCCGGTAGCGGGCTCGGATGGTCGAGCGAATCATAGACTTCAGTGCGCGGAACCGGTTTCTCGTTCTCCTCCTGACAGCGGTCGCGATGGTTGGCGCGGTGTGGGCCGTGAAGCGCATTCCGCTCGACGCGATTCCAGACCTGTCGGACACGCAAGTCATCATCTACTCGCGCTGGGACCGAAGCCCGGACATTCTCGAAGACCAGGTCACGTATCCGATTGCGACCGCGCTCCTAGGCGCCCCACGCATCAAGGCAGTGCGTGGCTTCTCGGATTTTGGCTACTCGTATGTCTACGTCATCTTCGAGGACGGCACGGACCTCTACTGGGCGCGGTCACGTGTGCTCGAGTACCTCAGTAAGATTCTCCCACGCTTGCCCGAAGGGGTTCGGACGGAGATGGGGCCGGATGCGACGAGCGTTGGGTGGGTCTACCAGTATGCGCTCGTCGACCGGAGCGGGAAGCAGTCCCTAGCCGACCTCCGCAGTCTTCAAGATTGGTATCTGCGCTACAACTTGCAGTCGGTTCCCGGCGTCGCCGAGGTCGCGGCTGTCGGCGGATTTGTGAAGCAGTATCAGGTGAACGCGGACCCGACGCTGCTGCTCGCCTACAACATCCCGCTCACAAAACTCATCGACGCCGTTCGTAAGGGCAACAACGAAGTGGGAGGGCGGCTTCTCGAATTCGCCGGCACAGAGTACATGGTCCGCGGCCGCGGCTACGTCCATTCGCTCAAAGACCTCGAAGACATCGTGGTGTCCGTGGATGAAAAGACAGGGACGCCGGTTCTCGTCCGCCACGTTGCAAAGGTCGCACTCGGGCCCGACATCCGGCGAGGTGTCGCCGACCTCGATGGGCTCGGGGACACCGTGGGCGGTGTCGTGGTGATGCGACAAGGCGAGAATGCGTTGAACGTCATCGCGAGGGTGAAGGAGCGACTTGCGGAGCTCGCTCCCAGCCTTCCGGAGGGCGTCGAGGTTATTCCGACCTACGACCGCTCGACGCTCATCGAACGTTCCATCGAGACGCTCCTTCACTCGCTCACGGAGGAGATGATCATTGTGAGCGTCGTCATCCTCATCTTCCTCTGGCACATTCCTTCGGCGGTCATTCCAATAGTGACCATCCCCGTGTCGGTGCTTCTCGCGTTCATCCCGATGTATTTCATGGGGCTGACGACGAACATCATGTCCCTTGCAGGCATCGCCATCTCTATCGGCGTGCTGGTGGACGGCGCGATTGTCGAAGTGGAGAACGCGTACAAGCGGCTCGAGGAATGGGTCGCCGGCGGGCGCAAGGGCGACTACCACGCGGTGCGACTCCAGGCGCTGAAGGAAGTCGGGCCAGCGGTCTTCTTCTCTCTATTGGTGATTGCGGTCGCGTTCCTTCCCATCTTCACGCTGGTGGACCAGGAAGGTCGGCTCTTCAAGCCGCTCGCGTATTCGAAGAATCTCGCCATGGCCATCGCGGCGGTGCTCGCCATCACGCTCGACCCGGCGATGCGGATGATGTTCACGCGCATGGAGCCGTGGCGGTTTCGGCCTCGCGTGCTCGCGCGAATCGCGAACACGTTGACCGTCGGACGCTATTACCCCGAGGAACGCCATCCCATCAGCCGGGTTCTCTTCGCGGTCTACGAGCCGGTGTGCCGGTTGGTGCTGCGACATCGGGTGCTCACGATAGGCCTCGCCCTCGCGCTCGTGGCGACGACGGTCCCCATCTATTTTCGTCTCGGCTCGGAGTTCATGCCGCCGCTGAACGAAGGTGCGTACCTCTACATGCCGACCGCGCTTCCGGGCATGTCGGTGACCGAGGCGCAGCGCATCCTTCAGATTCAGGACCGGATTCTTCGAGACGTGCCCGAGGTCGAGCGCGTGTTTGGGAAGGCCGGGCGTGCGGACTCGCCGACGGACCCGGCGCCCTTTTCCATGGTCGAGACCACGGTCATGTTGAAGCCGGAGCGTGAGTGGCGACTCATGAAGCGCTGGTATTCGGACAAGCCGGCGCCGATTCGCTGGTTGTTCTCTCGAGTGACGCCGGAACACATCAGTTTCGACGAGCTCCAGGAGGAGCTCGACCAGAAGCTTCGGTTCCCGGGCATTCCGAACATCTGGACGCAGCCCATCAAGAACCGCATCGACATGCTTTCCACGGGGGTGCGGACGCCGATTGGTGTGAAGATTTTAGGCCCGGATCTGAAGACCATTCAGCAAATTGGCGAACAGCTCGAGGGTGTGCTCCGCGCGATTCCCGGAACGCGGAACGTGCTCGCTGAGCGAACGGCCGGAGGCTACTACGTTGATTTCGACCTCCGGCGAGAAGACCTCGCTCGCTACGGTCTGTCGGTCGCGGACGCACAGACCACCGTGATGTCCGCCATTGGCGGCGAGAACATTTCGACCACGGTGGAAGGCCGCGAGCGCTACCCGGTGAACGTGCGCTACGGGCGAGACTTTCGGGAAGACCTCCAGGGTCTGGAACGCGTCCTCATTTCGACACCGACGGGGGCACAGATTCCGATGGCGCAAATCGCGGACATCCGGCGCGTCGAAGGGCCGGCGATGATTCGGAACGAGAACGGGCAGCTAGCGGGCTACGTCTACGTGGACATGAGCGGCCGCGACGTCGGCGGCTACGTCGAAGAGGCGAAGGGCCGAGTGCAGCAAGAGCTCAAGCTTCCGACGGGCTACAATCTCATTTGGAGCGGTCAGTACGAGAACATGCTCCGGGTGCGAGAGCGGCTGAAAATCGTGCTGCCGATGACGCTCTTTCTGATAGCGCTCCTCCTCTACATGAATACGAAGTCCGGTGTGAAAACGGCCATCGTGCTTCTCGCGGTCCCGTTCTCGCTCGTTGGCGCGGTCTGGCTCCTCTACGGGCTTGGCTACAATACCTCCATCGCGGTGTGGGTGGGGATGATTGCCCTCATGGGCCTCGACGCGGAGACCGGCGTTTTCATGCTGCTCTTTCTCGACCTCGCCTACGACGAGCGCGTTCGCGCCGGCACGATGCGAACGGAAGCGGACCTCGAGGAGGCAATCATTCACGGTGCGGTTCGTCGTGTACGCCCGAAGATGATGACGGTGACGGCGGCGTTCATGGGGTTGCTTCCCATCATGTGGGCGACGGGCAGCGGCTCTGATGTGATGAAGCGAATTGCAGCGCCGATGGTCGGCGGGCTCTTCACCTCGTTTCTTCTCGAACTGCTCGTCTACCCGGCGGTGTATGCGGTCTGGAAGTGGCACTTCGAGATGAAGGGCGGACGGTCTGTGCACGCTAGATGACCTGGCTCGAGTTCGTTTTTGACTTTGGGCGGGTCCCCGACGGTCTGCGTGGCGATAGTCCCGACTCGGGCTCTTTTCAGCGCCATCCTTCACCTGCAATTTGCGAATCATGCTTCGTCAGAAGGGACGCGGGAGCGAGGGACGCCCGGAACGGGCCAGACCCGCAGATCCTTCAGCTCGGGAACCGTCACGGTTCGCCGGTACCCGATGTCAGGCAGCGCCGCGATTCGACCGCGTGCTCGACGGCCCGCAGAAAACGTCGGGCGACGGCTGGTCGCCGCCGTTCGAGGTGGTCGACCTGAAGCAGGAGATCACGGTCGGCGATCTCCTTTCGGACGACGCGTTTTTTTCGCACGACTCGGCTTCGCTTTCTTGCTCTCGCGCTCCACACGGTCGACGTGCGCCTGCACCCGGCGGAACAACGCTTTCACGTCGCCCTTCGCTTCACGACTCTCGCGTCCCCTCGTCAGCTGCTCGGTCAGTAGGCGTTGCCCAGCTTCGTCGCGATCCTTCCGGATGAGAGGGCGGACATACTCGGTCGGAGTGCCGAATCCGCCGGCCTTCGTTCGGTCGTCGACGTAACTCCGCAGCTCATCCGGCATGTGGACGTTCAGCGATCCCATGCCTCATGGCCTATCCGCCTCTGACGGATATTCGCCCTGTCACCGCGCCCGAGCAGCAACGACCGTACACGTCCCGCCTGGCGTCCGACATCCGTACTCGGATATGGCGACTCGCGAACGGAGGGCACACCATGGCAACGCGCTTCGATCTCACCGGCAAGGTCATCATCGTCACGGGCGGGAGCCGCGGGCTCGGGCTCGAGATGGCGCGCGCGTTCGCCGAGCACGGCGCCGACGTCGTGATCGCGAGCCGGAAGGCCGACGCGTGCGAGCGCGTCGCCGCCGAGATCCGCGAGCGCTTTGGGCGTCGCACCCTCGCCGTCCCGTTCCACGCCGGCAATTGGGAAGACTGCGGCCGCTTGCTCGACGCGACCTACGCCGCGTTCGGCAAGCTCGATGTGCTCGTCAACAACGCCGGCGTGTCACCGCTCTATCCGTCACTCACCGGCCTCAGCGAAGAGCTCTGGGACAAGGTGATGGCCGTCAACATGAAGGGCCCGTTCCGCCTGGCCGCGCTCGCCGCCGAGCGCATGGCGGCGACGGGCGGGAGCATCATCAACGTGAGCAGCGTCGGCGCCGTGCAACCGACGGTCGGCGAGCTGCCCTACGCGATGGCGAAGTCGGCGCTCCACACGATGAGCGCCGCCCTCTCCCACGACTATGCCGGCCGCGTCCGCGTGAACGTGATCATGCCCGGCGCGTTCCTCACCGACATCAGCAAAGCCTGGCCCGCCGAGATGCGAAGCATGATGGAGCGCCAGATTCCGATGGGCCGCTGCGGCGAGCCCGAGGAGATCGTCGGCGCCGCGCTCTACCTGGCGTCGGACGCCTCGTCGTACACGAGCGGCGCCGTCATCAAGATCGACGGCGGCTGGGCGTATCGGGCGAGCTAGTCTTTGTTTGCAGCCCCCGCACGAACCCTTCGATGGGGCGGGCCGTGGGGGGCGGTTCGGCGGCTCAGCAGATCCTCGACTCCGAGACGTTCAAGGGCGCCTTGCGCAGGGCCGCGGAGCGGATCTGAAGAGCCGCCGAACCGCCACCCCACG
>JBDSJB010000332.1:0-4159 GCA_039917665.1 Binatia bacterium | reverse complement strand
CTCGAGACGTGGCCGGGCGGCGCACGTGCTGCCGCGGCCATCGGCCTCGACGCCGAGCACGAGTTCGAAAAGGGCACGGCGATCGCGGCTCGGCTCGCGGCTTCGAACGTTCCGTTCACGACCTTCGTGCTGACGAAGCTCGCCGATGCGCATCCGGACACGGTGCATGCGCTGGCGGCGACGAGCGAGCTCGCGTCACACACCCACGACCATCGCGCGCTCAGCGATCAGGATGAGGACGGCCAGCGCGCCCAGCTGATCGAAAGTCGTACCGTGCTCGCCGATCTCACCGGCCGCGAGATCGTCGGGCTGCGTCCGCCCGAGGAGCGCACGAACGGCGACACGCTGAACGCGCTGGCGTACACCGGCTACCATTGGGTGGTCGGCTGGCGCGACAAGGACTGCGCCGAGCCGTGGGTGCTGCAGGCCTACGGCAAAGCGGTCGTGGTGCTGCCGCGCATTCCCCACGACGACTACGAGTACGTCGTCCGCCGCCAGGGCGAGGACGTGGCGAGCGCGTGGGCGTCGATGCGATCCGACCTGCAACAGGTGCGGCGTCTCGGCGGCTTTTATTTCTTCGACTTTCACACGCAGTTCTGGGATGCCCCGGCGATTCGCGCCGGCGTGCAGCACCTGACGGGTCTGCGCAATCTGCCCAACGTGTGGCTCGCGACGGTCGGTGACGTGGCCGCCTGGTGGCGCACCCGCTCGCGCGCGGCCGTCCGCATCGCGAGTGCCGGCGACGACGCCGTCACCGTCGAGCTCGCGAGCGGCACGGCCGCCCGGAGCATCGGGGTCACCGTCTACGTTGCCGGTGATCCCGGCCGGTGGATCGTCGAGCCCGTGCAGGGCGACGCACCGGCAATCACCGTTGTGGTCGGCTCGGACGACGCCGTGCGCTTGGAGTATCGCGACGTGACCGCCGGAGCCCGCCGCATCGCACGACTCCGCCGGGGTTAGCGGCTAGCGAGCAGCGCAAGCAACGACCTCCGCGGGTAGCGCGCGGCCGAGCGTCAGCGAGCCGGGAGTGGGGCCCCGGACGGGCTTTGGCCTTGCGATGCGAGAGAGAGAATCGCTCGCATCGATGAACCCCTCGCACGGATCAAGGCGTCGCCGTCGGGGTCGGCGTGCGGGTGCGTACCGGCGTTCCCGTCCGCGTCGTCGTCGGTGTCAGGGTCGGAGTCGTCGTTCGGGTCCGGGTCGGGGTGAGCGTCGGCGTCGGTGTCGCTGTGCGCGTGAGGGTCGCGGTGGGGGTCCGCGACGGCGTGATCGTGGCCGTGCGGGTGGCGGTGCGCGTCGGCGTGCGCGTCGGGGTGACGGTGCGCGTCGCTGTCCGCGTCGGCGTGCGGGTCGGTGTCCGCGTGGCCGTGCGCGTCGCGGTGGGTGTCCGCGTCGGCGTCGCGGTACGCGTTGTCGTCGCCGTCGGTGTGCGCGTCGGCGTCCGCGTGGGTGTGCGGGTCGGCGAGGCCGTTCTCGTGGGCGTCCGCGTCGGCGTCTTCGTCGGTGTCGGCGTCTTGGTCGACGTAGCGGTTGCCGTCCGGGTGGGCGTCGGCGACCTGGTCTTCGACGGCACGGCGGTGATCGTCGGCGTCACCGACCCGGTCGGTAGGACCGTCTCGGTCGGAATCGGTGTCGGCGTGCGCGTCGGCGTGCCCGCCGTACGGGTCCGTTGCGAGAGCGCCGCGTACGCGCCGAGGATCCCGTGCTCGCGGATCGCGAACAAGATGTCGAAGCGCTCGGCGGAAAAGCCGGACGGGAAGTGCACGTCGACGGTGATCTCGTTCGCGCCGGGCGCCAGGGGCACCTCATAGTAGCCGGCGAGCGGGGTCGTGCCGATGCGGGTCGCGACGATGAGCGTCGCGGCGTCGGGATCGATCGCGGCGGCCTCGACGCCGGCCGCGGCCGACGGGTTCGCCAGCGCATAGGAGACCGTGACGGTGTTCGTGCCGCCCGCATCCGCCGTCGTGTTGCCGGCGAGATTCGTGATGGTGGCGGGCGCGTTCGTCGCGGGAACGGGCGGCATCTCGACGGCGAGGAGCGCGGTCGTACCGTCCGGCCCGGTGACGCCACGGATCAGGTCGACGGAGGGCACGGGGCACGCGACCGTGGCGACCAGATCGGCGGAGGCGCGGAGCGCGTTCACGCCGTCGGTCACCGAGACGCTGCCGCTGTGATCGAGATCGCACACGAGGGTGGAGCAGCTGCTCGCGAGCCCGGCGGCGGCGCGCAAGACCAGCACGCCGTCCGTCACGCTGACCGCGCCGTCGCGATTGGGATCGCCGCAACGCTGGGTGCCGGCGACCTCGTAGCGCGCGACGGCGAAGGCGTTCGTGACGGTCGTCCCAGCCACGACCAGGTTGCCGTCGTTCTGTACGACGAGGGCCGCGGCGGTCCCTCCGGGCGTGAACGTCGTCCCGCCGTTGCCGAATCCGGCGTCGAGCGTGCCGTCGCTCTCGTAACGGGCGACCACGAAGCTCGGAACGCCGTCGATCTCGGCCTCGCCGGCGACGACGTAGCGGCCGTCGCCCTGGCGCACGAGCGCGCGACCGGCGCCGACCGGCGTCGTGACGCGGCCGCCGTCGCCGAAGCTCTCGTCGAGCGTGCCGTCGGGAAGGTAGCGCGCGAGCGCGAGCTCGAAAGCTTCGCCCGTGAACGTCGAGCCGGCCGCCACCAAACGGCCGTCATCCTCGTGCACGAGGGCGCGGGCCTCGTCGAAGGGTCCGAAGCTCGTGATCACGATGCCGCCGTCGCCGAAGTCGTCGTCGAGATCGCCGTTGATCCGATAGCGCGCCAGCACGAAGGCGTTGGCGCCACCGGGACCGAGCTGCGCGGTGCCGGCGACGACGATCAAGCCGTCGGGCTGCACGAGCACGGCGTGGGCGACGTCGGTCCCGCCGGCGACGTCGGTGGTCATGGTGCCGCCGCGGCCGAACGAGCCGTCGAGCGCGCCGTTCGCGAAATAGCGCGCGAGGACGAAGTCGCCGAGGCCTTCGCCGACTCCGGCGACGACGATCCGGCCATCGGGCTGGAGGGCCACGGCCTCGGCGCGATCCGATCCGGGCGCGACCGTGGTGCTGACGCGGCCGCCCGTGCCGAAGTTCGCGTCGAGCGTGCCGTTCGGAAGATAGCGGAAGAGCGCGAGCTCGCGGTCGCCGCCGCGGGCCGCCGCGACGGCGCCGGCGGCGACGAGCGTGCCGTCGCTCGCGAGCGCGAGCGCGTGGACGCTGTCCTCGAACGGGCCGAACGTTCGCGCAATGCCGCCCGCGCCGAAGGTGCCGTCGGGGACGCCGGCGGAGGTATAGCGTACGAGCGCCACGTCGAAATCGTCGGGATCGAAGCCGCCGCCGGTCGTGCCGGCCACGACGAGCCCGCCGTCGGGCTGCAGCACGAGCGCGGTCAACGCGTTCGGCACGCCGCCAACGGCCGTCGTCACCACGCCGCCCGTGCCGAAGCCGGAGTCGAGATCACCGGGGGACGCCAGCACGAGGCCGGCGATCAGAAGCGCGATCGCGGTTGCCCCGAGCGCGAAGGCCCAACCGCCGCCATGCGGGCCCGACAACGGGCCACTGCTCCGCCATGCTACCGCCACATCCACCACCCCCAGCGCGGACGGTATCGTCGCACTGCGGGCACCGTCAAACGAAAATCGTCGTGAGCGATGACGGAACACCTCGCGTGTCGTACCCGGTGACGAGTGTGGTGCTGGCTCGACGGCGCCGAGTGTGCTCCAACGCCGGGCGGAGGGTTCGTATGGGACGGGTCGTGATGGGGATCGTAGGAGCGGTGTTGGCTGCCGGCTGCATGTCGGCGGATCCGCCGGCCGGCAGCCCCGAGGCGCTTCGGCGGGCGCAGTCGATGGTGCCGGCGGACACGCGCCTCGCGGGGCTCTACGCCCAATCGTGCAAGCAGTGCCACACGCTCGCCGACTCGGGCGCGCCGCTCACCGGCGACCGTACCGCGTGGGTGCCGCGCTGGGCGAAGGGCGTGCCGACGCTGCTGCAGAGTACGGTGAACGGCCTCGGCGGGATGCCGGCCGGCGGGCAGTGCTTCGGGTGCAGTGCCGCGGACTACGAGGCGCTCATCCACTTCATGGCGGATCGATAGGTGGCGTCCGTTCCGGCAGCGGAAGCCGGCTCGACGGTCTCGCGGCGGTCGGTGC
>JBDSJB010000331.1:0-3360 GCA_039917665.1 Binatia bacterium | reverse complement strand
CCCAGGTGTCGGTCGCGTAGCCGGCGATCTCGTGCGTCGCGAGCCACTCGGCGCAGTGCAGGCTCAAGCCGGGCGCCGGACCGCCGGAGTAGTCCTGCCATCCCCCGCGCTCGCGCACGTGGCGCATCTGGCCGGTGCGGATGATGACGATGTCGCCGCTTTCGATCTGCACCTTTTCCGCGGCGGCGGCGCCGTCGAGATCGGCGGGGTAGATGGCCTCGCCCGGCTCCAGCCACGGTTTGTTCTTGAAGCGCGGAATGTCGAGCAGCACGCCGCGGCTGACGACCTTGTTCTTGAGGACGGTGATGGCGTTACTGCGCGCACCATTGGAGGTCACTTGCTCGGGCCCGCGATCGTTGTACATCTTGCCGTCGAAATAGATGTGGCTGAGCGCGTCCCATTGCGTCGCGCACTGCAGTGGCATCGTGATCGAGTCGTCGCAATAACGGAGCCCGGGCAGGAAATCCTGCGCCCCGTTCGTGATGTCGCCGCCGTCCTGCAGCATGTGGTGCAGCGGATTCACGCGCCCGCCGAATCCGGTTTGGGGACCGTTCGCGTCGAACGGGATCGAGAGCGAGATGACCTTGCCCTGGCGCACCAGACCCGCCGCGGCCTTGATCGTCGCCGGCGTAATGAAGTTCACGGTGCCGAGCTCGTCGCTCGCGCCCCAGCGGCCCCAATTGCGGAGCTTCTTGGCGAGGGCGCGGACGGTCTCGATGTTCATGGGCTCGGACATGGTGGGGCTCCTTTCGAGTGCGGCCAGGTTAGCGCGGCGGATTGCGTTGCAGCAACGTGCCGTCGAGGATCACGGCCGCGATCCTTCCGAGGTCGGTGATCCGGGCGGTCGGGTCGCCGTCCACGACGAGGAGATCCGCGCGCTTGCCGACGGCGATCGTGCCGAAGGCGCGTCGGGGCCGGCGAGGAAACGCGCGTTGTCGGACGTCGCGGCGCGGAGCGCCTCGCCGGGCGTCATGCCGGCTTCGACGAGCGTCGTGAGCTCGAGGTGCATCCCGGCGCCCGCGACGTCCCACGGATGGCACGCGTCGCTGCCGACGAGGATCGTCACGCCGGCGCGTCGGAGGGCCGCGAAGCTCCGGCGCCTCCCGTCACGATTGCGGACTACCATGGTTTGGAACGGTGCTGGAGGATCCTTGAGTGCCTGCAGTCGCGCGAGCAACGCGGGGCCGGCGATTTCGCGTTCGATCGGGAGGAAGGCGGTGTCGGCGCGTGGCGATGCGGGTACCATCGGAGTCGGCCGCGCGCAAAGCGATTGGCCGTGGCGCCGATCAACGATTCGGGCCGAAACCCTGCGCGGCTTCGGCCAGCCGCGCGATCCCGGTCGTGATCGAGCGCACCTGCAACGCGCCGTAGCCGAGCAGCAGACCGAGCGTCGCCGGCGGCGCCTCGTAGTAGGGCGTGACCGGATACACCCCGACCCCGAGCGCGGCGGCGCGCTGAACGAGCTCGCGCGCGTGTCGGGGCGAGAGCCCGTGGAACCAGGCGACGACGTGCAGCCCGGCATTGGCGCCGACGACGGTCACGCGTGTGCCGAAATGTGTGTCGAGCGCTCGCAGCAGCGCCGCACGCCGCTCGCCGTTCCAGCTTCGTGATCGCCGGACGTGTCGCTCGAAGGCGCCGTTCGCGATGAAATCGGCGAGCGCTTCCTGCTCGAGGAAAGCGCTGCCGCCGTCGGCGAGGAGCTTGGCCCGCGCAAACGGCTCCACGAGGGAGCTGGGTAGCACGAGGTACCCGATGCGGAGCGCGGGGAACATGACCTTCGAGAGCGTGCCGAGGTAGATCACGCGCTCGCCGTCGTCGAGGGCTTTCAGCGCGTCGAGCGGTCGTCCGCCGAAGCGATACTCGCCGTCATAGTCGTCCTCGATCAGGTACGCGCCGGTGCGCGCCGCCCATTCGAGCATGGCGACGCGGCGCGGGTAGGGCATCACGCCGCCGAGCGGATACTGGTGCGAGGGCGTTACGTGGGCGAGGCGCGCCCGCCGCCCGAGGCGTGCCAGCGCTTCGACGTCGATCCCTTCGGCATCGGTCGGGACGAGGGCCAGTCGGGCACCCGCGGCGAGGAAGGCGCGGCGCGCGCCCTCGTAGCCGGGCTCCTCGACGACCGCGACGTCGTCGGGGGCCAGCAGCAAGCGCGCGGCGAGATCGAGGCCTTGTTGCGAGCCGCCCACGATCTGAATCTGATCGGGCTCACAGCGCACGCCGCGTCCGCGCAGCAGGTAGCCCGCGAGCGCCGCACGGAGTGCCGTCGAGCCCTGCGGATGGCCGTAATCGAAGAACGGTGCCGACGCGCGCCGGGCGCGTCGGCCGAGACAGCGCTGCCAGATCTGCACCGGGAAGTCGTGCAGCGAGGGCGCGCCGTAGCGGAAGTCGTAAGGCAGGCGCGGCCGTCCACTCACGTACGAGCTGAAGATGGGACGCGAGCGCCCGTCGGTCAGAAACACGCCGAAGGGGGAGAGGCGGGGTGGGGCCACCGTTGCCGACACCGTGCCCAGCCGGACTGGTGCCGCGGCTTTGGCCCGGGTCGGCGCGGGCGCCAGGGACGCTTGCACGAAGCTTCCCGATCCGCGCTTGCCGTCGAGGTAGCCTTCGGCCGCCAGCTGCTCGTAGGCGAGCAGCACCGTCGTTCGCGACAAGCCGAGCTCGCTCGCGAGGGCGCGCGTCGCCGGGAGCCGTGCGCCGGGCGGCACCACGCCGTCGACGATCCCGGCGCGGAGCGCGCGGTAGAGCTGGCGGAAGAGCGGGCCGTTACCGTCGAGCTTGATCCACATGCGGAAGCCGCTTACCTGAATGGCCTTACCGACACCACAAAAAGTGGATTACTAGAGGCACCACGGTGACCTTCGGGCTAGAGAGGCATCGGACCGTCGAGAGGAGATCGCATGGAGCAGGCTCGGAGCGTGGTCGAAGGATTCATCGTCGGATCGCCGTACGGCAAGCATCTCGGCATCGTCATGGAGTCGGTGGAGGCCGACCGCGTGTGCCTGCGGCTGCCGTACCGTGAGGCGCTCACCACGATCGGCGACATGGTGCACGGCGGCGCCATCGCGTCGCTCGTCGACGTCGCGGCGACGGCCGCCTGTTGGGCGAGTCCGAATGTCGATCCCGCGTCGCGTGGCACCACGATCGGTCTGACCCTCAACTACCTGAACGCGGGGCGCGGGCAGGACCTGCTCGCGACGGCAGAGGTCATCCAGCGCGGCCGCTCCATCCCCTTTTGCGAGGTCACCATCCGAGCCGGCGACACGAGCGTCGCCAAAGCGCTCGTCACCTACAAACTCTCGGGAGGCAAGTGAGATGATTCTCTATTCGGGGCCCATGAGTCTCTTCACCGGCAAAGTCCGG
>JBDSJB010000330.1:0-15668 GCA_039917665.1 Binatia bacterium | reverse complement strand
AGCACGCCCGTGCGGCGGTGCGGGCGGCGCTCGCCCTGCAGCGCGCGCTCCTGGAGCGGAACGCCCGCAGCATGCACGAGGAGCTCGATGCCGGGATCGGCATCTGCACCGGCGACATGATCGCGGGCAACGTCGGCACCGGCGGCCGCGTCACCTACACGATCGTCGGCGACGCCGTGAATCAGGCGGCGCGTCTCCAGGTGATGACCCGCGACCTCGCGTCGTCGATCCTCATCACCGCGAGCACCTGCCAAGCCCTCCCACCCGATCACGGCTTCCCGACGCGCCCATTCGGCCCGGTCCCCCTCAAGGGCATCGCCGAGCCCGTCGAGGTCTTCGCGGTCGGGTAGCTTTCGGCAACACCCTCCGAGCGCAGCGACCCGGGAGTGTGAGGGAGAGATCCCTCGCGTCAATCAATCGCCGTGCACTCCTTCTTCGTCGGCGGCGTTCGCATGCACGCCATGCCGTCGGTCACGCCGTTCGCGAGGTACGCGCACACGTTGTTGACGGCGGCCTGGTGCACGTCTTCCTCGCGCTCGCCTTCGACGGTCCGGCATTGCGAGAGCCCGTTGTAGGTGATGCAGACCTCACACCGGACTCCCTGGAGATGGAAGGTGCGGTACACGACGAAGGCCATGAACACGAAGAGGGCAGCGAGGGCGATCGAGCGCAGCGGACGACGCGGAGCAGGCACGCCCGCACCGTAATACGCGTCTTTCGAAGCGGCAACGCGCCCGACGGGCTCAGAGCCAGCCGAGGCTCCATACCGTCGCAATCACCCAGCCGACCCCGCAGGCTTGCAGCGCGCGACTGCCGAGGAGGAGATCGACCGGCGAGCCGCCGTCGCCGGCGATCCGGACGCGACGCAGATATTCGAGCACGCCAAAGGTCACGAACGGCAAGCTCGCGAACTGGCGGCCGTCGACGAGGACGGACGATTCCATGCAGAAGGTGGCGTAGGCCATGAGCGCGAGCGTGGCCGTGATGGCCATGGCTTGCTCGAGGAAAGTGACGTCGTAGCCGTCGAGGCTGGCGCGATGGTTGCCGGCGACGCCGGTCAACAAATCGTTGCGACGCTTGGCGAAGGTCATGAAGAGCGCGAGCGTGCTCGAACAGAGCAGCAACCAGAGCGACGCGACGGCGTAAACGAGAGCGCAGCCGAGCATGACGCGGATCACGAAGCCCGAGGCGAGCAGGAACACGTCGATCACGGGGATGGAGCGGCCCCAGAAGGAGTAGAACAAATTGATCGCGAGGTACGTGAGCGTGAGCGCCAGCACCATCGGCCGGCCGCTCCACCAGCAGAGCGTCAGCCCGATCGCGAGCAGCAGGAGGCCGAACATCGCTCCCGCCCGCGGCGTGATGCGCCCCGCCGCCACGGGGCGCGCGTGCTTGGTCGGATGTAGGCGGTCGCGGGTGGCGTCGCGACAGTCGTTGAAGACATAGACCGCCGACGTGACCACGCTGAAGCCCGTGAGTCCGGCCGCGTACGGGAGCAGATCGAACGATCCGCCGCCAGCGAGCGCGTGCGGTAGCGGCATCAGGACGAACACGTTTTTCGTCCAATGCCGCGGTCGGGCGAGCGCGATGTAGTCGGCGAGTCGGGCCACGATCAGAACGCCAGGCGTCGCAACACCGCGCGCGGCAGCGCGCGGACGGCGAGCATGATGACGCGCCAGATCGCCGGCGCGTGCACGACCGGCCAGCCGCGGTCGATCGCCGTCAGGACGCGCGCGGCGACCGCATCCGGTTCGCCTGCGAACGGCGGCGCGGGCAAGCCCGCTGTCATTCCGGTGTGCACGAATCCGGGCTTCACCAGCACGACCCGAAGACCGCGCGGACGGTCGCGCAGGTCGGTCGATTCTGCATAGTGCGAGAGCGCGGCCTTGGTCGCGCCGTACAAGCCGGTTTGCTGACGGGCGCGATCGCCGGCGACGGACGAGAAGATGCAGAGCGTCCCCCCGCCTCGCGCCAAGAGGCGCGCCCGCGCCGCTTCCAGGAACGCGACGCTGTTCGCGAAGTTCACGGTGACGAGGCGAGCGGTTGCGGCAGGGTCGCCCGTGAGCTGCTCGGGACGGGCGAACTCGGCCGCGCTCAACACGACCGTGTCGAAGTCGCCGAGCGCGGTCGCGGCGGCAGCGAGGGCCGCCGCAAAGCCCGCGGGCTCCGCGAGGTCGCAGGGCGCCGTCGCCACCTGCGCCGCGCCGCGCGCGCTCAAGTCGGCGGCTGAACGCTGGAGCGCATCCGCGTCGCGGCCGAGCAGCACGAGAGCGTCGCCGCGCTCGGCCATCAGCCGCGCGAGGCTCCGTCCGATGCCGCGGGTCGCGCCGAAGAGGACGGCTTTCACGGCGCGTCCCCAAACAGGCGGACGGACAAGGCCGAGCGTAACCGGCGCTCGGGATCCCACGTGCGCCGAACCGCATCGAAGGCCGCGAGGCGCGGCTCCATCGCCGCAAAATCGGCGGCGCGCGTGAGCGCATCCTTGGCGAGATAGATCCGTCCGCCGGCTTCGATCACGTGGCGGTTCAATTCGTCGACGAGCGCCTGCGTGGCGGCGCCGCGCATCGGAACGTCGAGAGCCACCGAGAGGCCGGGCTTTGGAAACGAGAGCAGGCCGCGGCCTTCGGCGCCGCAATCCTTCAGGACGGTGAGAAACGAGGCCCCGCCCAGGCGTGTCAGGGTTTCGAAGTAGCGGGTGATCACGCGGTCGTCGTCACCGACCGGCAAGACGCATTGGTGCTGCACGAAGCCGCCGGTCCCGTACAAGCGGTTCCAGTGGCGGATGCCGTCGAGCGGATAGAAGAAAAGATCGGGGTGCACGAGCCCGCGCCGCGGACGCCAGTGGTGGGCCCAGTAGAAGAGCTCGTCGAACGCGCGCACGCTCGTACGCCCGAGCACCCAGGCGGGGAGGTCGAAGGGCACCGTCGCCGTTCGCGCCTGCGTCGGCGCGGTCGCCGGTGCCTCGTGGGCCTCGGCCCAGCGGCCCGTGATGACGACGCCGCGACCGAGATGCCGTCCGCGCGTCAGGGCGTCCACCCACGCGACCGTGTACGGCCAGTGGCGGCTCGCCTCACGCAATGCCGCGACGAGCGACGGCAGATCCGGGAAGGTCTGCTCTTCGGTGACGATCCACGGGCGCGCGATCGCCAGGAGGCGGAGCTCGACCTCGAGGATGTGGCAGGTGAGCCCCATGCCGCCGAGCGTCGCGGCGAACAGTTCTGGCTCGCGCTCGGGGCCGATCTCGCGCTCGCTGCCATCGGCGAGCTGCACGCGGAGCGCCTGCACGTAGGCGCCGATGCACCCAGCGACGTGATGGTTCTTGCCGTGGACGTCCGAGGCAACCATGCCGCCGAGCGTGACGTGCCGGGTGCCCGGGCTCACCGGGCTGACCCATCCCGCCGGACGCGCGAGATGCTCGAGTTGCTCGAGACGAAATCCCGCCTCGGCGCGCAGCACGCCCGTTTCGCGGTCGAACGCCACGACGCGATCGCCGAGGCGCGTCCCGGCGACGATCGCATCGGGACGTGCCGGCAGCGACGCATCGCCGTACGACCGCCCCAGCCCCCGACTGAGACTGGCGAACCGGCAGACGTCGGCGAGATTCTCGCCGAGCCGCTCGTCGCCCTCGACGGTCGGCACGCGGCCCCATCCCGATAGCAGCGTCACGACTGGCGTCCCGCGTGCGGCCTCATCGGCCAGGAGAGCACCGTCGCCCGCGCGAGTCGCATCCCGCCGACTCTATCCGGCCCCCGGCCGGCGCGCGACTAGCTTGTTTCGTTGGGAGTGCCTCGGTCGTCCTGAAATGAGGACGAGGCCATGGCGGATGCGCCAGGGCGAGCCGGCTCATGCGTTTCAGACCTTGTCAGGTCGAGGACGACATCCTAGCCTCGGCGTCGCCGCGATGGAGCGTCGAACTGATCGGTACTGGGCGATCGCGGTCTGCGTGGCCATTGCGGCAGCGCTGCGCTTCGTCGACCTCGCACGCGAGAGTCTCTGGATCGACGAGATCTACAGCGTCGCAATGACGCGGTGGCCGCTCGATGTGATCGTGCACGTCCAGGATGGGCACCCGCCGCTCTTCGCGTTGTTGCACGTGCTCGTCGCGCAATGGATCGATGCCGATCTTGCGGGTCGCCTGATCGCGGCGACGGCGGGCGTGCTCGGCGTCGGCCTCTTGGTTCAGCTCGCGACCGAGCTCTGGGACGTCCGCACCGGCTTCGTCGCCGGACTGCTCCTCGCGGCGTCGCCGCTGCACGTCTGGTACTCGCGCGAGGGGCGAAGCTACGCGCTCGTCGTCCTGATCGCGATTGCCGCGTCCATGGCGCTCGTGCGCGCCGTGCGCGGAGCCGGCCGGCCGGCATGGTTCGTGTTCGCGCTCTGCTCCGTGTGCGGCATCTTCACGCACTATCTCTACGCGGGATTGATCCTGGCTCAGGTGATCTTTCTCGCGTCCGCCGGCGGACAAGGGCGACTGCTCGCGACGATCGCCGCCGTAGCGGCCATCGGCGCGGCATCCGTTCCGATGTTCGGACCCGAGGCCACGAGCTTCGTCGGCGATCAGCGCGGCTTCGAGTGGCTCGCGCTCCCGTACGCGGCATTCACCTACGTCGTCGGCTTCGGGCTCGGCCCCTCGGTTGCGGCGCTGCACCAACACCGTGGGCTCACGGCCCTCGTGGGGGAGTCGCCCGAGATCATCGTGGTCGGTGCCATCGCGCTGGCGTTGCTGGTGGCGTTGCCGGCGGCGCTTCGCCGTGCGGGCCGCTTCGGCAGCTACATCCTGCTCTGGGCGACCGTACCGATCGTGGTGGTGTTCGCGGGATCGTGGGCGCGCAACGGGGCGTTCAACGTCCGCTACACGCTCCCCGCCTTGCCAGGGGTCGTGCTGTGCTTCGCCCTCGTGTTGACCGCCGGCTCGCGCCGCCGTCTCTGGGTGGGGTTGGCCGTGCTGCTCGCGCTGTCGGCGACGTCGATCGCGCGCGACCGCCTGGACGAGACGCGGGTCCGCGAAGACGTGCGCAGCGCGGCCCTCTACCTCGACGCGCACGCGGCGGCGACCGATCGCGTGGTGGTGTCGGCGCGCTACATGGATCTCGGCGTCGGGCACTACTACCGAGGTGGCGCCACGCTCGAGGCGCTGCCCGTGCGACCGATCCGATCTCCCCAGGATGCGGCGCAGAACCTGAGTGATTTACGCGCGTCACGCCCGACCTGGCTCGTTCTCGTTCGCGCGTGGGAGGACGATCCCGCGGGCTACCTCGATGCGGCGCTCGGCACGGTGGAGGGCGGGGCCCCGCCGGCCCGACCCGTCGCGACGTTTCCCGGCGTGCGCATCTATCGTCTGGGCTCCCGTCTGGGCTCCCGTCTGGGCTCCCCCGATTCATGAAGCGCGAGGCGGCGTGGATGCGCGCGCTCCCGGGCCTCGTCCGGAGCCCGTTCGCGCGGAACGCGTTGGCCCTTTACGGAGTTGGATTCACCAGTTTTCTCTTTCCGCTCCTCACGGCCCCGTATCTCGCGCGCGTCCTGCACCCGACGGGCTGGGGTCGCGTGGCGCTCGCGCAGAGCTTCGGACAGACCCTGGCCGTCGTCGTGGAGTATGGCTTCGTGTTGTCCGCCACGCGCGAGATCGCGCGCGCCACGGCGACCGCGCGCGCCGACGTGGTCGCGAGCGTGCTCGGCGCCAAAGCGTTCCTGGCGGCGATCGTGCTAATGCTCGGCGCGGGCGCAGGCGGGTGGTTGCCGCTGATCGCCGACGATCGCCGACTCGTGTGGTCGGCATTGCTGTGGGCGGTCGGGCAGGGCTTTCATCCCCTCTGGTACTACCAGGGCAGCGAGCAGGTGCGGCGCGTGCTCGTGCTCGACGTCGTCACCAACGGGCTCGCGATCGCGGCCGTCGTGCTGCTCTGCCGGAGCACCGGCGACGGCTGGAAGGTCTTGGCGATCCAAGCGAGCGCAGCGGGGGCGGTCGGGCTCGTCGGCCACGGGCTCGCCCTCGCCGAGCTCGGATGGGTGCGGCCCTCCGGGGCGGCGATCCGGCGCCGTCTCGCGGACGGCGCGGGACTCTTCGCCTACCGCCTCGCCGTCAGTGGCTACACGGTGGCGAATCCCATCGTGCTCGGCCTCGTCGCGCCAGCGACCGTCGTCGGGTACTTCGCGGCCGCGGAGAAGATCGTGAAGACGTTGTTCGTCGCCGCCATCCATCCGCTGAACCAGGCTCTGTACCCGCGCGCGAGCCGGCGCGGATCGGATGCGGGCACGGGCATCGGCTCCGCCATCGCCGCATTCGGGGTCGGGGGGATCGTCGCCGGCGCAGCCGTCGGGCTGACGGCGCCGCTGCTCGTCCGCGTGGTGTTCGGGCCGGACTTCGCCGCCGCGGTCGTGCCGCTGCGCGTGTTGGCCGCGCTGTTGCCCATCCTCGCCGTCAGCACCGCCCTCGTCATGCATCGCCTGTTGCCGGCGGGACGCGATCGCGTGCTGCTCGCAATCACGGTCGCCGCCGGAGTCCTGAACGTCGGGCTCGCGTGCGGCCTCGCGTCGATCTGGGGCGCGACCGGGATGGCGGTCGCCGTCGTGACGGTCGAGAGCGTGGTGCTGCTGGCGGTCGGGCTCGCGACGCGGAGGCTCGCCTGAGCGCGGGGACCTCGGCTCAGCGCACGCGCGTCATCGGCGGCTTGGTGAAGCGGCGCACGGCGTCGGGCAGGTCCGTGTGACGCCCGTGTGCTTCCGCGATGGTCTGGGCAGCCGCGAGGCCGGAGGCGAGCGCCGTGCCGGTCGAGACGACCGACGGGAACGTGCGGTAGTTGCCCGCGAAGTAGACGTTGCGCCAGGTCGTGCTCGCGATCGGCGGATTCTGGAACGTCGGGCCGAGCACCGGCGAGTACATCGGCACCCGCGTGATCTTGCTCCAGCAGGACTCGAGCGGCGTCCCGAAGATGCGGCGGAAATCGTCGTGATAGCGCTGGAGGAGCTCGTCGTCCGAGACGCGAAAGAGCGGCCGCTCGCGGTCGTGCAGGTGGGTGACGAAGTTCACGCAGGTCTCGCCGGGTGTGCCGATCGTCGGGTTCAGCGAAGTGAGGAGAAAGATGCCGCAGGCCGTGTGGCCGCGTTCGGCGACGTTCATCCAGTAGAAGTCTGGCTGCACGGTCTGGCGCGTGGCGCAGACGACCGAGATGAGCGCGGTGAACTTGATCGCCGCCAGGTGCGGCGTCGTGTCGCTCGGCAACAGCTGCAGATAGGTCTCGGTCGGGAGCGCGCTCACGACGATCGCGCCGTCGAGGCGCTCCCCTCCGCCGATCTCCACGGCACTGACGCGGTCGGCCTTGGTGTGGAGCGCGACGACATCGGTCGACGTCCGGATCCGGACGCCCGCGTCGGTCACCAGCCGCGTCACCCCGTCGCAGAGAGTCGTCGTCCAGTTGGCGCCCGGAATGTAGCCGAGCGGCGCGGAGCCCTCGCGGAAATACAGGCGCGCGCCGAGCCACGCGGCGCTCACCTCGCTCGACGGCAGCTCGAATTTCAACCGGCAAAGCGGTTCGAAGATCGCCTCGCGCACCCCGGGTCCGGCCCAGGTGTCGATCAGCTGCGCCCCCGTACGGCCCTCCCAATCGCGCCACTCGCGTTTGCCGTAGGCGTAGGCCATGAGTCGCGCGAAGCGCAGCTTGTCGCGGAACGACATCGGGAAGGCGAGGAAGTCGCGCGCGGTCCCGAGGTCGAACAGGCGGTCGGCGACGCGAAACAACATACGAATCTTCCGCCAGCGTACGTCGGGCAGGGCGCCGATCAGGTCGAGGAAGAAGAGCAGGGTCCGATCGCGATGGAGGATGTGATGGTAACCCAGCGGGTAGAATCGGCCGTCGCGCTCGAAGCTGCCCGCGAGCCCGCCGAGGCGAGGGCCGCGCTCGACGATCGTCACGTCGTCGAAGCCGGCGCGCGCCAGCGCATACGCGGTGGACGCGCCCGCGAGACCTCCTCCCAACACGACGACGGGTGGCGTGCCCATGTCAGCTGAGCCGTTCCGCCGCGACGGCATCGTACTCGCGGTCGTGGTGGTGGTGGCGGCGGCGCTGCGGATCGGTCTCGCCGTACAACCCGGACTCTGGTGCGACGAGATCTTCTCGCTCGCGATGGCGACCGGTCACAGTCTCGAGCATCCGGCGACGGTCGCCGACCCGGCGCGGGGTGACTTCGTCGAGCCACGCGATGTCGTCAGTGCCGCGACCTTCCGGCGCTACCTCGAGCCCGAGACGCCGCCGGCGGGCTTGGCCCGCGTGACGCGCGCCGTCGCGCTCTCCGACACGAGCCCGCCGCTCTACTATCTGCTGCTGGCGTTCTGGCAGGGCCTCGCGGGCTCCAGCGATGCCGCGCTCCGGATGTTTTCGACTACCTGCGCCCTGCTGTCGCTGCCGCTCCTGTGGGGCGTCGCACGCGACCTCGGCGGCCGGCGTGTCGCGCTGCTGGCAACGGTGCTCTTCACGCTCGCGCCGCCGGCGCTCTACTACGCGGCCGAAGGGCGCATGTACGCGCTCACCTGGTTGCTCGGCTTGGCGCTCGCGCGCGCGACCCTGGTGCTCGCCCGCGACGGCGCGCGTCCCGTGTGGGTCGTCGGATGGATCGTGCTCGCGGCGGCGGGTTTGCTGACCCATTATTTTCTGTTGTTCGTCTGGCTCGCGCAGACGGCGTGGCTGCTGCGCTATCCCGGACGACTCCCGCGCCCCGTGGTCGTCGGCATGATGACGGCGGTCGGCGTGCTGATCCTGCCGTGGTACCTGCGCGTGCCGGCGAGCCTCGGAGCATGGCGGGTCACTGGCCGATGGCTCGCCACGCCGCTCGGGTACGGTCAGCTCGCCTACGGCGTCCTCCGCCTCGGCGGCAGCCTCGTGAACGGCTACGGCGTCTGGACCGGGATCAAGCTCACGATGGCCGCGCAGGCCGTCTTGATCCTGGCACTGATCGTCGCGCTCCTGCGGCGGGGCGGCGCTCGTGCGACGCCCGAGCAGCGCTTGGCGACGTTCTGGCTGGTGGGATCGGTGGTCGGGCCGGTGGTGCTCGATCTCCTGCGTCACACCGCGACCTCGCGCATCGAGCGGTATGCGTTGCCGGGACTGCCCGCGGCCATGGTGGTGCTGTCGTTGGCCCTCGATCGCGTGTTTCGCCCGGTCGGGATCGCCGTGCTCATCGGAACGGTCATAGCGTGGTTGCCGGGACTCCGCGAAGTCGCTCGTTCGTCGCCACGGGCGTGGGAGCCGTTCCCGACCATCGCGGCCCATCTTGCCGGATGGACGGGCTCCAGGGATCTGGTGATCGTGAGCTCGATTCCGTCCGGCGTGCTCGGGGTCGCGCGCTACGTCGCCCCGGAGACGCCGATGGTGGGGTGGATCGAGGCCCTCGGCGGGCGGCGGATGCCGGAGGACGCGGAGCGACTCACCGCCGACCGCTGCCGCGTCGCCTTCGTCCGCACCCACGACCTCGGCGAGCGCGCGTCCGTCGAGACGTGGTTGCGGGGGCGCGCCGAGACCGTGCGCGATCTCGTGCTCTACGACGAAGCCGGCGTGCAGACGGTGATCACGTACTTCACCCTCCCCGCACCCGACGGTAGATGCGCGAGCCGTTCGTCGGATTCCCGTGAACCAGCTGCCACCGCTCCGGATGCGCGAGCACCACGCGTTCCGCATAGCGGCGGGTGATGTCGACGAAGTCGAGGTCGTCGATCACGAGATAGTCGACCGGCACGTCGTCGAGAAGCCGCTCGGCCTCGGCGGCATCCGCCTCGAACGGCGGCAACACGGCGCGCAGGCCGGTGGCGAGGTGGACCCAGTACGGCGTCGAGGTCGCGACGATCTGATCCGGAGCGGCGGCGCCCGCCAACCACGCGACGGCAGCTTCGTGCTCGCGCCACGGTGGGCCATAGAAGAAAAGCCGGTGGTCGCCGGCGGCCGTCGCCGGATGTTGGCGCGCGAAGACGACCGCGAGCACGAGCGTCTGGGTCACGACGATGGCACCGAGCCCGGTGATGGTGGCGAGGCGCAGCAGCGGACGGGAGGTGCGACTCGCGAGCGGGCCGAGCGTGGTCAGCAGGCCGAGCACGGTGAGAGGCGCGAGTGGCATCAGGTAGCGTCCGAATTGCAGCTCCCAGGGTGTGAGGGCGATGAGTACCAGCGAGCCGAGCCAATAGAGGGCCACCAAACGCGCGCCGCGCCAGGCGAGGAGGGCCTGGCCCGCGACACACGCGAGCCCGAGCACGCCGAGCAGCACGTTCGCGACCTCGAGCGGTATCTGCCACGGCAGGTGCCGCTCGTTCACGTCCCGCAGCGTGCCGCGCAGCCACCCCGCGTCCACGCTCACGCTCGCGCCGAGCGCGACCGGCAACCGGAGCAGGTTCGTCCCGACGCGCTCGGCGAGCTGCAAGGCGCTGGCCCGTCCACGTTCCGGCGCGAACGAGTCCAAATACGCCATATTTTCGAGGTACCCCACGTTGTAATACTGGTACGGCGCGCGCTGGTAGGCGTAGGCGGGGTGGCGATATTCGTCACCGTGTTGCACGCGCGCGATGTACGTCTGCCACACGAGCACAGGAACCAACGCGAACGTGACCCGCACCAGCATGGCCCGATACCGCCCGCGCAGCAGGGCGTCCGCCGCCCACGCGGCCAGGACCGCGATGCCGGCGCTGCGCAGCAGATATGTCGCGATCGCGAGCACGCCGGGGCGCCACCGCCGTTCCTGCCGTTCGGCGACGACGAGGAACAGCACCGTGCAGAGCGCGAACGGCAACTCCGCGAACAGCAAGTCCGAGAGCCAGACGAGCTGGAGATGCAGCAGACAGAGTACGCTGCCGAGCAGGGCCCACGCCGGCGCAAGATGGCGGCCGAGGAACGCGTGCAGTACCAGGCCGTACGCCACGAACATCGCCGCGTACGACCAGCGCATGGCATGCCCGACCGTCACGGGATCGGCGCTGCGGACCGCCCGGACCGCCAATTGATGCGCGGCAACGAAGAGCGGCAGCAGGGGCGGATATTGGATCGCCTCGATCGCGCCCGGTTCGTTCAGCAGGCGGTAGCCGCGGCCTTCCGCGAGCGACGTGCCGAGAATGTAGTAGACCCCCGCGTCGTAGCGCAGGTCGAGCGGTCCGGCGAAGCGTGGCACCCACAGTGCCAGGGCGATCGCAACCACGATGCACTTGGCTGCGGTGTCATGGCGGCGGGACGGTGAGACGTCGATGAGCGACGCATTCGCAGGCGGCAACGACACCGGTGTCAGCCTATCGGTGGTCGTCCCGGCGTACAACGAGCAGAACGCGATCGACGCCATTCTCGAGCGCCTGCTGGCGCAGCGTGAGGCGCTCCGGCGCGTCGGCATCGGCACCTACGAGATCGTCGTCGTGGACGATGGCTCGCGTGACCGCACCGCCGAGCGCGTGGCGGCACACCCGGACGTCCGGTTGGTGCGGCACGTGCGGAATCAGGGCTACGGTGCCGCGCTCAAAACCGGCTTTGCCGCCGCGACTGGCGAGTGGCTCGCGTTCCTCGACGCCGACGGGACCTATCCCGCCGAGCACTTGCCGGCCTTGTTCGCGGCGGCGCGCGACGGCGCCGCCGATCTGATCGTCGGCTCCCGCATGATGGGCACCGAGAGCGGCATGCCGCTCGTCCGCCGGGTCGGTAACACCATCTTCGCCACCCTGCTCACGCTCGTGAGCGGCCGCCGCGTGTCCGATAGCGCGAGCGGCATGCGGGTGTTTCGCCGGAGTGCACTGTCCGCGCTGTATCCGCTGCCTGACGGCCTGAACTTCACGCCGGTCATGAGCGTGCGGGCTCTCTACGAGGGCCTTCGCGTCATCGAGACGCCGATCCCGTACCAAGAGCGCGTCGGTCAGTCGAAGCTGAGCGTCGCGAAGGACGGCTTACGCTTCCTGCGCTCGATCGTATGGACCGCGGCGCTCTACAACCCCGTCGGCATCTTCGGCGCGCTCGGCGTCGCGCTGCTGGTGTTGGCCGGTATCCTCGGGCTGCCGCCGGTAGTCTTCTATCTGCGGAACCGGAGCGTGCCCGAAGACCAGATCTACCGGCTCTTCACGGTGCCGATCATCGCGACCGCCGGCATCAACGTCGGGATTTTCGGGCTCATGAGCGGCGCGATCTTCAACCTCGTTCCGACGGTACGGACCTCGGCGCGCGCGCTACCGGCGCGTGTGCAGCGCGGCCTCGCGTCGGCGGGGGCCGGACTGCTGCTCGCCGGCGCCGCGCTCATGGCTCCCGCCTTCGTCGAGTGGGTGCGGACCGCGCACATCACGTACCACTGGTCCTATTTCGCGGCCGGAGGCACGTTGATTCTGGTCGGATTGCAACTGAGCACCTGGTTCGTCCTGCTCACGATGGTGAGCGAGCTAGCGAAGCGCACGGAGCTGATCCGCCAAGACTCGCGACTCGACTGAGCCTCTTCGCATGGCCGTCGCGTTCGTCGTGCTCTCGTTCCTGTCGATCGTCGTCGCACTGCCGCGCGCGCTCGGGTGGCGTGCCAGGCTGCTCGACGCGGCGGTGATCGGCGGCGTTCTCGTCACGCTCGTCACCGAAGGCGCGAGCCTCGTCCACCTCGTCACGCCGCGCGCGCTCACCTGGGCATGGGCGGCCGTTGCCGTCGTCACCGTCGCGGCCGCGGCGCTGGCGTTCCGCCGGCCGCCCGTGAGCGCGGGCGGGGATGCCCTGGCCGACGCGGCGCCGCAGACCCTCATGCTGCTCGCCCCCGTCGCCGCGATCGTGCTCGGCACGGGGCTGATCGTGGGCTTCGGCTGGCCGAGCCAATGGGACTCGATGGTGTACCACCTCCCACGCATCGACCACTGGCTGCAGAACCGCAGCGTCGCCTTCTATCCGACCAACATCGTCCGCCAGCTCTTCAACCCGCCGTGGGCGGAGTACGCGGCGTTGCAGCTGATCGCGCTGGGTGGCGACGAGCGTTGGGGCAACGTGGTCGCGTGGAGCAGCATGGTCGGCAGCCTCGCCGGCGTCAGCCTGATCGCCGAGCGTCTCGGCGCGCGTGCGCGCGGTCAGATCGTCGCCGTGCTCGCATGTGCCACCTTGCGCATGGGCATCTTGCAGGCGTCGGGCACCCAGAACGACTACGTCACCGCGTTCTGGCTCGTCGCCATGACGGCGGGATTGCTCTCGCCGAGCCCGCCGCCGACCGCGCCATGGGGTGCGCTCCGCGTGGGCGCGAGCCTCGGCCTCGCGATGCTGACGAAGGGCACGGCCGTCCTCTTCGCGGCGCCGCTCATGGCGCTGCTGTGGCCGTATGCCTTTCGGCCGACGCAACGGATGGTCCAGGCGGCGCTCTTGGTCGCAATAGTGGCGGCATCGTTGAATCTCCCGCACGCGATCCGGAACGAGGCGGCCTTCGGCCATGCGCTCGGTCCCGCGAGCCCGGGGTCGGCGACCGGCGGCGCGGATGATTCGCTCGTCAACGAGACGATGTCCCCGGGCCTGTTCGCGTCGAATCTCGTGCGGAATCTCGCCATCCACATCGGCACGGGCTCCGCGCGGATCGATGGCGTCACGACGGACGTCATCGCGCGGGCCCACGCCACGCTCGGGCTCGATGCCGACGATCCCCGCACGACCCGGCTCTATCCGCTGCCGCATTTCGTCGTCGCTGGCAGTGCTGCCGACCCCGATCGCACCGGCGATCCGGTGCATCTGGCGCTGCTGCTCGGCGCGTGCATCACGATCGTCGTCACGGCGCGGCGTGGATTGCCGGGACCACGCGCGCGCTATCTCGCCGCGCTCGTGCTCGCCCTCGCCGTCTTCAGCGTGGTGCTCAAGTGGCAGCCGTGGCACGCGCGACTCCAGCTGCCCTTGTTCGTGCTGGCTGCACCGCTGATCGGGGTGACCGCCGAGCGCTGGCGCGGGAGATGGCTCGTCGTCGCGGCGCTCGTGATGAGCCTCGGCGCCCTGCCGCCGCTCCTCAAGAACTATCTGGCCCCGCTCGCCAGCCGCGCATCGGTGTTCACCGTGCCGCGCGCCCGCCAGTATTTTCATTGGTTCGGCCAACCATCCGAGGCGCGCTACCCGGCCTACGTCGCGGCGGCCGAGCTCTTGCGAGCGCGCCGTTGCTTCGACGTCGGACTGCTCCTCGGGTGGGACGATTGGGAGCATCCGTGGTGGCCGCTCGTGTCCGGCGAAGGCGCCGACGCGATTCGGATCCGTCACGTCGGCGTCGAGAATCCGTCCGCTGTCCTTCGTGACCGCGAGCCGGCGTTCGTGCCGTGCGGCGTCATCGCCGGGAAGCGGCCGACGGGCGACGTGCTCGAGATCGCGGGTGCGCGTTACCGGCGCGCGTTCGAGGACGAGGCGCTGAGCGTCTTCGTGAGCGAATCGGCGAGCGCCGCGGCGACGGTGCGATGACCGAGCGGACCGAGATGCCAATCGCGTTCGTAGTATTGCGCGCCGGCGGCTGCCGCCTCCCGTAGCGGCTCGCGGAGGGAAATCACGTCCACGGCGGCGGCGCGGAAGCGGCCGACCCAAGCCTCGACGATCTCGTCCTCGAACGTCGGGCTGTCGGGTGCGAGGCCAAGCAGCGCCACGACCCGATCGCGTTCTCCCCGCGCCAGCGCCGGCTCTACTTGCGCGCGCGTCGGCAGCACCGCGATCACCGTATGGCCGCCCCGTGCCCGCACGCGGGCGTCGAGGCCGATCGCGATGGCCGCCACGCCGTCGATGTCGGCCCGGCTCCGCTCGGGGTGATGCTCGGCATGGGCCGCTTGCAACAGGCTCTGCCAAAAGCAGCCGTGACACTCGCGCAGTACGGCGCTCACGGTGTCGGTGCGGAACTCGCCGACCTCGCGTATCGCGCCGGGCAGATCGAAGCGCCGCCACAGCGGCGCGAGCGGCCCGAAGCGAATGGCCGCGCGCGTGAGGGCGACGACGCGGAGCGCGTCGAGACGATCGTGCGGCCCGAACTTCCCCGGGGCGGGGGCGCTCCCGTCCGGGCCCGGACGCGCGTCGCCGGTCGTCGGGTCGACGCCGGGCTTGGTCGGATCGGCGAGCTCGACGACGTCGTTGCCGGCATACAGGACCAGGAGCACCACATCCGGCGCGAGCGCCGGCCCGTGGCGCTCGTACCAAAGGATCTCCTGCGCTGGGGAATAGCCGACGACGCCGGCGTTCAGCACTTCCACCGGCGGTGATCCGACGCGGCGTGCGAGGGCCGTCTCGAGCAGGGAGGAGAAGCTTTCCGCGTTGTCGACGTAGCCGTCGGTGTGGGAGTCGCCGAGCACGAGCACGCGCAGCGTGCCGGGGGTCTTGTCCGGCCGACTCTCGCTGTCGCGCCGGAACCCGAGATTGTTGGTGTGGAAATGGAAGCTCCCGCCGGCGTGCGGACGCAGGCTCACGTGCTCGTCGACGTCGGGTGCGTGCTCGTACCCGATCGTCGGCTCGGCGCGATACGCCTGCGGTCCGGGATTGCCCCATGCCGGATCCGACCACGCCTCCCAGGGTGGATTCTGGAACGCCGTCACCATGCTCGGATCGCGGATCGGCAGCACCCGGAGGAGGATCTCGACCACGAGCAGCGCGACCAGCGCGGCCGCGCCGACGACGAGCAGGTTCGCCGCAAGTGCGCGCGACGCGGGAGCGCGCCTCGCCGCCCGCATCTTTACGGCCCCGCCGCCCGCGGCG
>JBDSJB010000329.1:0-6289 GCA_039917665.1 Binatia bacterium | reverse complement strand
CATTGGCGGCGAGCACCTCGTCGATGGCGGCGATGATCGGGCCTTCGTCGGAGACCTGCGTGAGGCCGAGGCGTGCGACGATCGCGCGCGGCGCCTCGCCGCTGGTGACCATCTCCTCGAATACGGTCTTGGCGATCTTCCCGCTGATCGCGTCCTCGTCGATCAGCGCGATCAGCTCACCGAGGTGCGCGGCGGCGACCGGCCAGTCGGTGATCGCCGGAGCATCGTCGAGCTTGCGCTCGCGAACGAGCCGCAAGATGTCGCCCATGACCCAGTTGCTGGCGGCCTTGGCGTTCGCGTGGGTCGCGACGACGGCCTCGAAGTAATCGGCGACGTCGCGTCGCGCCGTCAGAACGTCCGCGTCGTAGTCGGGAAGACCGAGCGCGCCGACGAAGCGCCCGCGCCGCGCCTCGGGCAGCTCGGGCAGCGTCCGGCGGATCTCGTCGACGAACGCGTCGGACACGACGAGCGGCGGCAGGTCGGGGTCCGGAAAGTAGCGATAATCGTGCGCCGATTCCTTGCTCCGCATCGGGCGCGTCTCTTCGCGGTCGGGATCCCAGAGGCGGGTTTCCTGCACGAGCGCGCCGCCGTCTTCCAGCACCCGCACGTGACGCTCGAGCTCGAAGGCGATCGCGCGCTCGACGTTGCGGAACGAGTTCATGTTCTTGATCTCGACCTTGGTGCCGAGCGTCGTCGTGCCCTTCGGCCGCACCGACACGTTGGCGTCGCAGCGGAAGCTCCCTTCCTCCATGTTGCCGTCGCAGATCTGGAGGTACTGGAGCGTGCTCCGAAGCGTGCGGAGATACGCGACGGCCTCCGCGGGCCAGGTCATATCGGGCTCGCTCACGATCTCGAGCAGCGGCACGCCGGAGCGGTTGAAGTCGACGAGGCTCGCGTTGCCGCGCGCGTCGTGGATGTTCTTGCCGGTATCCTCTTCCATGTGGATGCGCGTGAGACGCACCCGCTGGGCGACGCCGTCGACGACGATGTCGACGTGACCACCTTCGCAGATCGGCAGCTCGAACTGGCTGATCTGATAGCCCTTGCAGAGATCAGGGTAGAAATAGTTCTTCCGCGCCCAGCGGCTGACGGGGGCGATCTGACTGTGCGTGGCGAGCCCGGCCCGCACCGCGAACTCGACGACGCGGCGATTCAAGACCGGCAGCATGCCCGGCATCCCGAGGCAGACGGGGCAGGTGTGCTGGTTCGGCGGAGCGCCAAACGCGGCGGAGCAGCCGCAGAAGATCTTCGACGCCGTGAGCAGCTCGGCGTGGACCTCGAGCCCGATGACGCTTTCGAAGGTGCCGAGCCGGAGGGTCATTGTGGCGGCTTTCGTTCCGCGAGGTCGGGCGGGCGCAGATGGTGCCACGTGGTTGCTGCCTCGAAGGAGCGCGCCGCGCGCAGCACGATCTCTTCGCCGAACGGCGGACCGACGATCTGCAGGCCGATCGGCATGCCGTTTTCGTCGACGCCGCATGGCAGCACGATCGACGGAAGGCCAGCCAGGTTGATCGAGATCATGAACACGTCGGAGAGGTACATCTGGAGCGGGTCGGCGGTCTTCTCGCCGATGCGAAACGCCGTGGTCGGCGCGACCGGCGTCATGATGACGTCGGCGCCGGCGAAGACCTGCTCGAAGTCGCGACGGATGAGCGTTCGGACCTTCTGCGCCTTCAAGTAATAGGCGTCGTAGTAGCCGGACGAGAGCACGTACGTGCCGAGCATGATCCGGCGCTTCACCTCGGGGCCGAAGCCGGCGGCGCGCGTCCGGCGGTAGAGATCGAGCAACCCGCCGTCGGTCGGCGCGCGGAGGCCGTAACGGATGCCGTCGTAGCGCGCGAGGTTCGAGCTCGCCTCGGCCGTCGCGAGAATGTAGTACGTGCCGACCGCGTGCTCGGTGTGGGGCAGGGAGGCGTCGTGCACGGTGGCACCAGCGTCGCGGAAGGTCGTCGCGGCGGTGCGGACGGCCTGCTCGACCGCGGGCTGCATGCCTTCGCCGAAGTATTCACGCGGGAGCGCAATCCGCAGCCCGCGCGCACCGGCGACGCCGCCGGCGACGGCCGCCGCGTAGTCGCCGACCGGGCGATTCACCGAGGTCGAGTCACGCGGGTCGTGCCCGGCGAGGATCGACAGCACGAGCGCGCAGTCGGTCACGTCGCGCGTCATCGGGCCGACTTGATCGAGAGACGAGGCGTACGCGACGACGCCGAAGCGGCTGACGCGTCCGTAGGTCGGCTTCATGCCGACGATTCCGGTGTACGACGCGGGGAGGCGAATCGACCCGCCGGTGTCGGTGCCGAGCGAGGCCAAGGCCTGGCCGGCCGCGACGGCAGCGGCCGAGCCACCCGACGAGCCGCCCGGAACGCGATCGAGATCCCACGGGTTGCGGGTGACGCCGTAGGCCGAGTTCTCGTTCGACGAGCCCATCGCGAACTCGTCGCAGTTGACCTTGCCGACGATCACCGCGCCAGCGTCCTTCAGCCGGCGGGTCACGGTCGCATCGTAGGCGGGCACGAAGTCCGCGAGGATCTTCGAGCCGGCGGTGGTGCGGATACCGGCGGTCGCGATCACGTCTTTGACGGCGATCGGGATGCCGGTGAGCGGGCCGGCGGCGGTGCCGTTCGCGAAGGCCGCGTCGGCGGCCCGTGCCGCCGCGAGCGCCTCGTCCGGGGTGACCGTCAGAAAGGCATGGATGGCGTCGTCGGTGGCCGCGATGCGGTCGAGTGCCGCCTGCGTCAGGTCGACGGCGGTGAGGTCGCCCCGCCGCAGGCGCTCTGCGGCGGTCGCGATGGTGAGATCGGTCGACATCAATCGATGATCTTGGGTACCAGGAAGAGGTCGTCGTCGCGGGCCGGCGCGTTGGCGAGGAGCGCGTCGGTGTCGGGCGCGTTGGTCACGACGTCCTCGCGCCAGGGCGTGTCGACGGCCACGATGTGCGCGGTCGGCTCGACCCCGCTCGTGTCGAGCTGATTCAGCTTGTCCATGTGCTGCAAGATCTGACCGAGGTTGGTCGTGAGCTCCTCTTCCTCGGCAGGCGTGAGCGCCAGACGGGCGAGGAGGGCAACGTGGCGGATCTGCTCGACGGAGATTTTCACGCGGGCGGAGTGTAGCAGGGGCGACGACGTTTGCCACGCCGCCGCCCCTCGGGAATCCAGATCCCGCCGAGCGTCAGAAGCTCTTGCGCGCGCACTCGCTGACGATCAGACGATCGACGCTGGTCGTGGTCTCGTAGATCGTCAGATGGTCGCGGCTCGGCGAGTACTCGAGGTCGAGATAGCTGTTGTCGTCGAGCCGGGCGATGCGACACGCCTCGTCGATCGCGTCGTAATCGAACGCGCCGGTCGCCGTGCTGAAGCCCGTCCCGTCCGAGAACACCTGGAACTCGAAGGAGCCATCGCTGCCCCCGCAATCCCAGAAGTCGTTGGCATTCACCGAGTTCGGCCCGTTCAGCGCGGCGCCGAGATCGCAGGTCTCGCCGTCGGGAATGAAGAAGCTGAGGGGTAGGATCACGCTGTCACTGATCAGGGTCCAGTCGCTCGAGGCGAAGCCGCCGAAGCCGGCGTCGGCGCCGAAGCAGCGATACTCGAGATCGAGCTCCCCGACCCCTGAGTCGAAGCTCTCGCCGGTCTTCTCACACCAGATGAAGGCCGGCGCGCTGCCGTCGGTGAAGAAGACGTTTCCGCTCGCGGAAAAGTCCGAGAGGTTCAAGGTGATCGCCCAGCGCTCCTGGCCGACGTCTTTGTTGACCAGAATGCGCGCGCTGTCGGGCGTCCACTGCACGCCGCTCGGCGCGCCACCGGCGTAGGTGATGACGGCGCCGCCGAGCATCGAGGCCAGAGCTGCGAGAATCCCCAAATATGTCCGCATCGGTGTTTCCTCCGTGGGGCGCGTTCAAGGCGCCTGCCCCCAGAAGGTTGCAAGGGGATCCAACGAGATCAAGTAGACGGGCGGCGGGATCGCTCCCGCCGCCCGGCGCCGCACCTGCGAGACCTCAGACGATCCCGACTCGCGTGTACGCGCTGCCGATCGCATCGACCTTGCGCTGACGGTCACCCGTCGAGAGGGCGGCGTAATAGATGTGCGCCACGTCGATGAGCGTCCGGCGGACGTCGACGAATTTCGCGAGCTTTCCGAGACGCTGGAGCGTCAAGTAGTACAGGATCGCGACGTCCTCCGGAGTGAAGACGAGGCCTTGCGGGTCTTCCGCCGTCAGCACGTTGAAGGCGGCCTTGTTGTGGATGTTGCTGTTGGTGTGCACACCGCCGCTATCCGCGCTCGTGTGCACGAATTTGCTCCAGTGATCGGGATCTCCGGTGCGGGTGGGGTCCTTGAGGTCGCGCAGGGGTAGCCCGCCGCCGCCCAGACCGGATCCTAGCTCCCAGTCCCATTGCTTCACGGATTGCTGCGGTTTGGTCGCGAAGTTGGCGACCATGATGCCGAAAATGTCGCTGAATGACTCGTTCAGCGCGCCGGATTCGTTCTGGTAGACCAGATCCGCGGTGGGCTCGGTGACGCCGTGGGTGAGCTCGTGCGCGATGACGTCGAGGTAGCGCGAGAAGCTCGTGAACCTGCTGTTGCCGTTCTGGATCTGGCCGTACCACATGCGGTTGTCGTACCAGGCGGCGTTGTGCCACTCCGGGCCCGGCTCGTCGCTCTGGTAGATGCAGTTCACGACGGAGACGATTTCCATACCCTTGTCGTCGATGCTGTCGCGTTGCAGCACAGAACGGTAGAAGTCGGACACGCGCATCGCATTCACGTGAGCGGAGACGGCCGCCGTATTTGTAGCGTGCCAGTTGCCGCTCGCGTCCGTGACGGGGTGTTGGGGCAATTGCGGATTGCCGATGTCACTGAAGCCCAGGTCGAACGTCTTGAGCGCCCGGAGAGTGTCGTGCAGCTCGAAGCTGTTGGCCGTAGTCTTCTCGCCGAAGAATTTTTGGCTGACGTTCAACTCGTCGACACCGAAGCACTGCACGAGCGTCGGCGTCGAGCTGTAGTAGAAGAGGACCGCACCGTCGTGCGCGTCGACCAGATAGTCGGCGCGCGGCGCGAAGTCGCGTGGTGAGCGCCCGAGGCCATGGCTTTTCCGACCGGCAACCGGTGTGGCCAGATCTGGCGGAACCGCTGGGACCTTGCGGTAGAACCACGCCAGGTGCCAGGCGCTGGTTGCCTCGTCTTGGTAGTAGGTGAGCGTCGGTGCGTTGTCCTGGAGGCTTGCCACTGCCGTGTTCGTGAGGGCGGCGATGGCGGCGAGACCTCGCTCGGGGGTGATGGTCGCGATCGGCGACACGTTCGGGGCGTCCGCTACTTGGCCGTTTACCCCGACGAGACTGCGGTCGTCGTGCATTTCGACGATCACGTTCGAGCCGAAGATGGGGACCGCCGATTGCGTCTGCTCGAACTGGACGAATCGGGTGCGGGAGAGACCGTCGTCCTTCACGCGAGCGACGCGAAGACCCGGCACGACCGCTGGCGACTCTGGCGCCGTGAGGGATCGGACACCCGGACGCGCATCGCGTTCGAAGACACGGGACGCGTAGAAGCGGGCCGCCGCCTCATCGTTCTGGAACCTTGCGTCGGGCGCTGCCGTTGCCGCGTTGGCAGGCTGCGCCGGGGCCGCCGCGCCGGCGACCATGCCTCGGCTCGTCGTCGCGGCCATGACGTCGGGCGTTTGCTCGGAGGCGGTGAAACGAATGTCTTTGAATGTGCTCGACATGATCGTGCTCTCCTTTGGGTGTGTTCTGGTGGCGACGGACGTCGTCGGTGACCATCATCAAGAGCACGCGGCGTGGCCGCCGATTTCGTGCGACGTCGTCCGTCCCGACGTTGCCGCGCCTACGTGTTCCCGCATCCACACGTCCCCTCGATGAGACACCCGTCTGGTCCAACGGACAGAGACCGACGCGCGGAGGGCGGTGGCTATGCGCTGAAGGTGAGCAGCGCAGGAACGCCCGCGATGTCGGAGTGAGGCGGCGACGCCAGACGGAGCCCGAGCAGCCCCGCGCGCTGAGCCGCAACGGCATCAACGAGCGACTCGGTGCAGAACGCGATGGCGTGCGCAGCCGTTTGCGCGCGCTGCACCGCCAACGCGAAAATCTGAGGATCGGGTTTCTCCACGTCGAGCTCCGACGACAGCAAGACCAGGTCAGAGTCGAAACGCGCGAGATCGAAGTCGGGTGGAAGCATGGCGAGCAACTGATCGCGCGTGAGATCTCCCGTATTGGAGATGATGCCGATCCGGATGCTGTGCGCGGCCAACGTTGCGAGGACGGCCTGCGCCCCCGGGACC
>JBDSJB010000328.1:0-8641 GCA_039917665.1 Binatia bacterium | reverse complement strand
GCATGCGCAGCGCCAGGCGCGGACCGAGTACCGGAACTACGTCGACCCCATCCTCAGTCTGAATTGCAGTTACTTGTTCTCGAAGCCGATCACGCGCGAGGCGACGCCGCCCGAGCACGAGACCGATAGCGGGCCGGTCGTGCCGTTTTCGGGCGGCGCCCGCGTGGCGCCCCCGACGCCGGCCGAGAAGCGGGCGCCGATGACGGGGAAACTCGCCAAGCGGTGGACCGACTTCTGCGGCGACGTGGATCGCCGCGGCAACTCGATCGACCGCTTCATGCGCCGCGCCGCCTACTACACGCTCGGCCTCGGCGTCACGTTCGCCGTCGTCGATCGTCCGCGGATCGAACGCGCGCCGCAGAGCAAAGCCGAAGAAGACGAGATGGGGCTCGATCCCTACTACGCGCTCTATCTCCCGACCGAGCTCGTCAACTGGGAAGTCGACGAGGACGGCCGCTTCGTCTGGGTCCGCTTCCGCGAGCCGATTGCGAACGACGTCGGTCCCTACGATCCGAAGAATGCCGATCGGACCCGGCTCTACTCGCCCGATCCGCGCCTGCCGTCGGGGACGATCTTCGAGTACGGCGACCCGATGCGCGCGCGGACGCCGCGGCCGATGCGGGCGCTCTACCGGACGTTCACGCGCGACGAGTGGATCCTCGACGAGATCGACGGCAACGAGCTCCGCGATCGCGGCCGCGGGCAACACGGCCTCGGCGTCGTCCCGGTCGTGCCGATCTTCAACCGCCAGCCGGGGCGCTACGCGATGATCGGCCGCTCCGAGGTGCACGACATCGTCGGGCTCAATCAAGGCATCCTGAATTTAGACAGCCTCATCACAGAAGCGGTTTATCAGCAGGCCCTCAACATTCTCGTCATGAAGCGCCAGGCGAACCAGCAGAAGGAAATCGTCATCGGCGCCGAGAACATCCTCACCTACACCGGCGACCAGATGCCGGGCTTCATCACGCCGTCGACGGCGCCGCTCGCGTACATGGAGCAGCGCATCCAGGGACTCATCGGCGAGATCTACCGCCTCGCGAAGTTCAAAGGCGGGCAGGCGATGCAGGTGCAGTCGGTGCCAAGCGGCGTCGCGGCGACGGTCGAATTCAACGAAGCCGATCGCGCCCTCGCCGAGAAAGCGGAAGAGCTCCAGAACGCCGAGTTCCTGCTGCACGATCTCTGGGCCCGCGCGCATGGCGCCCGCTTCGACGGCACCGTCGACTACCCCGACTCGTTCCAGGTGAGCGCCTTCAACGAAGAGCTGCAGCAGATCACGACGGCGAAGACCGCCGTCCGCTCCGACCGGTTCATCCGCGAGCTCGAGAAACGCGTCGCGCGCCGGATGCTGCCGAACGTGCCCGAGACGACGATGAAGGCGATCGAAGAAGAGATCGACATCATCCCGCCGTCGATCCAGAGCTTCTCGGGGCCGGTCTGGTTCGATCCGATCACGCAGGAAGTCCGCCAGCCGACCGATCCCGCGGCGCCGCCGATCGGCATCTTGGGCGAGCTCTTCGAGCGCTCGGCGCAAGAGCAGGGCATGGATCCCGATCAGCTGACGCAGGAGCTCGGGCCGCCGATGGTGCCGGCGCCCGTCGATCCCGCGATGATGGGCCAGGGCGGCGGCGGTGGGGGCGGTGCGCCGAAGCCCGCCGCCGCGAAGCCGGCCGCCAAGTCTGGCGCGAAGCCGGCGCCGGCCGGGCCGCATGACCGCGCCAAGGCGCATGCGGCGCGGAAGACCGCGCCCCCGCCGGCCAAGAACAAGGCCGCGTCGTGAGCATCGTCGACGTCTATCGCTACGATCCCGGCGGCGGCGCGGGGCAGGAGTCGCACCACGGGCTCTCGCGCACCGTCGCCGGCACGACCCGGAAGGCCAACGCGCACGCGCTCATTCACGACGCGCTCGATTGGGGCGGCTCGACCGCGAATGTCATGGCCGGCGCCACGACGACCGCGCTCGGCACCTACATCACCTGCGAGGGGTTCACCTGGGTGACGTTCAAGGTCGAGCTCTCGGCCGCCGACATCCCGCGGCGCTTCTACGCGGTGCACAAGGACGCGAATGGGACGCCGCGGTTCGGCGTCGACAGTGCGTTCTACGAGGTCGCGGGCTTCGGACCGGCCGATGGCATTACCGGCGCCGCGACGGTGACCAGTACCTACTTTCACGCGGGCCTCATTCGCGTCCCGGTCCAGGGCGCGAAGCAGTGCACGCTCTGGCTGCTCGACGGGCTCTCGGCGCCGACGGTGCAGGTGTGGGGGGCAGCGACATGACGCGCGGGCAACGATGGGTGTTTTTCGGGGCGGTGCTCCTCGTGCTGCTGGTGGCGCTCCCGGTCGGGGCGCAATCGACGCGGATCGCGCCGCCCGGCGGCCTGCCGAAGAGCGGCACGAAGAGCTGCGCGACCTCCGCAGCGGCCCTCGTCGCGAGTGCGACGCCGGTCCTCTCGGTCGCGCTCCGGAACAGCTCGAGCACGATCAGTGTCGTCCTCGGGAACAGCACGGCGCAGGACTTCACGCTGCTCCCGGGCGCGTCGATCAGCTTCGACATCGCGGATCTCGCGAAGATCTACTGCAAGACCACGAGCTCGACAGCGACGCTCGAGTACTTCGCGGTGCAAGGGCCATGAGCGGCCGTCTCGTCCGCGTCGTGATTGCGGTGGTCGCCCTGGTGGTGGCGGTGCCCGCGTCTGGGCACGCGGCGCGCGTCGGGGGCCTGGACCCCGCGCCGGTCGCCACCGTCACGCCGGGCGCCGGCACGCCGCAGCCGATCTCGACGAGTACGTCCGCCCCAGGGTCGGCGGACGGCTTCTCGCGGATGGACCATGTTCACGCGCTGGCAGATGGCGCGATCGGCACGGCCAAGATCATCGACGGTGCCATCACGGCGCCGAAGCTCGGTGCCTACGCGGTCGCGCCCACCGTGGCGCTCCCGATGCCGACGGCAGACTGCGACGCCGCGAGCGAAGTGGGCCGCCAGCTGAGTGCGGCGAATGATCCGTTCGGGCAGCCGCTCCAGATCTGCCGCGCCCTCAAGCCCGCGACGCCGGCGGCGACGCCAACGGTGCAAGTGACGCCGACGGCAGGCGGCTACGACTGGGCCAAGCCGGGCATCGTGATGCGCGCGCAGGGCGCAAGCGGATGGACGGGCGACGCGGTCGATACGATCGAGCTCGGCACGAACCTCGTCGGTACGCTCGGGTACAACGCCTACAAGCAGCGCATCATGGCGGTCGACGTAGCGCCGTCCGTAAAGCTCGACGGGGAAGCGATTCTCGTCGGCGAGCTGCCGCAGAATCGTCAGGCGACTGACGGCCTCTCGAACGCGCCGATCTTCGGGAGCGGCGGGTGCAAGTTCGGGTACGTGCTGTCTACGTCGGCAGAGAAGCGATGCGTGGCTGGCGCCAGTGCGAATGCCTTGTGCTCGTCGAATGCCGACTGCGCCAGCAGTACGTGCGTGCAGCATGTCGAATCCACCTGCATGACGTACTTCCCGCTCGGCCTGCACGTCGGCGTGGCCCTGGAGCCGCCCGCGCTCGCCACGTCGCTCAAGAGCGTCACGCAGAACTTCGGCTACCAGGTCGCCAGTGGCGACGTGCCGAATTTCGCGCAGGTCGCCCGCTGGGTGAATAACGCGGCCAACCGGACGATCACGAGCATCTGTCACCGCGCATCGGCGACGACCGGGGTCCCGTCTATGCGTCGCGTGGGTCCCGGCACGCCGATCCCGACCCCGTCGATGCCAGTGCCTACCGGCGCAGGCATCGCGACGCCGGGATTCATCTCGCCGAGCGCTGGCTGTCAGAACGGCCTGTCGATCTCGTGGCCGCAGTACAGTCAGATCGAGATGGGCTACACGACCGGCTCGGGCGTCTCGTGGTTCCTCATTACGATGACGTCGGAGATCGCGCCGTGATCCGCGCCGCCATCGTCGCCATACTGCTGCTCGTCGCGACGCCGGCCAACGCCGGCGTGCTTGCCTGGGCCGAGGGCGGGGAGTCGCAAACGAAGCTGGTCATGTGCGCGGGCGCATCGACCACCGGGTCGCAGTATTCCGTCGACACGACGAATGTGCGCTCCGGGTCCGCGGCCATCAAGGTCTCACGCGGCAGTAGCACCACCGGCAAGTGCTCCCTGGTCGAGGGCCTGAGCGCGGCGGGCACCGTCTATGTGACGGGGGCGCTCTTTATCTCCCAGACGTCGACGTGCGTGGCCGGCGACAACTCCCTCACCGGCTCCCTCTTGGACCTCGGGGAAGTGACCGTGAAGCTGACTTGCGCGACCGGCACGAGCAACTACGTCATGAGCGTGCAGGAGAACGCCACGACGGTCGGCGCGACCCCAACGCTCTCCAACGGTTCGTGGTACCCGTTCCTCATCAAGATCGTCACGGGAGCCGGCTCGGCGTCGGTGAATTGGTCGCTCTCGACGGACGGCTCGACGTGGACCGACCAGGGTTGCACGAACGGCGGCTGTACGGGCCGCACGATCACCAGCGTCACGCAGGCCATCTGGGCGCATCCGAATACGACCAGCGTGGGCTCGTTCTACTCAGCCGTGCTCGATGACTTCGTGCTGCTCGACGGCCCGTCGACCGGCGAGCCGACCGTGGCGACGTACGTCAACACCCGCGCCTCCAAGTCGACAACACCGAACGCGAACGCCTGGACCCAGACGGGCGGCAGCGGCACCATCAACACGGTCTGGTCGCAGCGCGCAGAGCCCTCGACCACGTTCCCCGGATCGCAGTACGCCACGAGCGGCAACACGAGCAGTCTCGGGCAGACCGAGCTGTTCAACTCCTGGGCAAGCGGCACGCCGACGCCGGCTATTCCCGCGAGTGCCGTCGGAGTCATGGCGATCTACGGGTGCCATTGGGACATTTACTCCGGGCGCAATTCCGGCACGGCGCGGACGTACAATCACCGGCTCCGATGGAACGCGACGGACGACGACACGCGTAGCGAAACGATGGCCAACGGCAGCTACGGCCTTTTCCAGTACATGTTCGATCCCCCGAACGGCTCTGACGCCGCGACGATCCTCACTCGTCTCGATGGGATGGAGCTGGGCAGCGCGAAGTCGAGTGGCACAAGCGGCGCCACCATGGTGACGCTCGACCAGTGGGTGCAATGCGCGTGGTCGATCTCGGCGGGCGTCGCGGGGGCGATGTGGAGCGACTGAAGAGGCTGCTACTCGTCGCGCTGCTCGTCGCGACGCGCGCCGACGCCACGGTCACGGTTGATTACTTCGGGAGCTACGACGTCAACACGCCCGGCACGGCGGCGGAATCGACGAATCAATTCTCCGGGGGCATCTCGACCACCAACAAGCCGACCTTCGTCACCAACTCGGTCTTTCCCGGTACCGCCAACTCGATCGCGCTCGACCTCAACCTGTCGGCGGCGGACGGGCTGAACGTCTACGGGACGATCCTCCTCTCGTCGGCACAGTCGCAGGTGTCAGTTGGGGCGCTCGCGTACCCGACGGCGGGCGTACTCGCGAAGTGCGTGGGTGGCGTCGCCGACGGAAAGGTCTGCCTCGACGACACGTACTGCTCGTCGCTGGTATCCCACGATGGCGTCTGCACCCCGCAACGTACGCCGCTCCTGACGCTCGGGACGGCGAGCGCGCGAGGCTGCACGCTCTACCAGTCACGCATCTGTGCCTACGCCGCGTACCCTGTTGTCGGGCGGACGTGCGGCACCCTGGGGCCGATCCTCTACGAAGTGGGGTACGGCACGATTGCCGCCGCGCCCTATACCGGCATCTGTAGCTCGTCGCGGTCGATGGACGGGACGCCGTGCGGCGCGGGCTGCACGTCCGCAACGGCGGCGACAGCGTGTATCCAGGGGAGAACTGCGACAGACATCACAAACGGGTCGACGGCGACGTCGTGTGTAAAGAATGCCGACGAGGCGACCGCGTGCGATGCTGGCGCAGGGTCGAATTGCCACTGCCTGAACGAGTGCGACGAGAACCGCCCGTTCGAGAGCCAATGCGCGCCCGGCATCATCAGCGCGCTCACGTCGTCGGTCAGTACGGCCGTGGGGCTCCAGCTCGAACAGGAGAACGGGTCCACCGCCGGCGAGGTGAAGTGCTCGCTGCGGACCGGAGCCATCAATGCGTCGTCGCGGCCAGAGATTTTCCCGCGTGGCTCCACGCCAGCGGCACTCCAGAAGGTGGGCGTGTGCCAGGGCGGCACCTATCCGGTGGATGGTGGCCGCAAGGGCACGGCGTGCTGCAATAGCGCGACGTGTGCGGACGGGACAGCCGGGCTGTGTGCCTGCGACACGGCATCGAACGGCTACAACGCTGCGACGTGTACGGCCGGCACGTCGTGCTCCGTCACGGCGCGGATCTCGCCCGATCGCGTCACGTTCGGCACGTCGGTCGCGACCGACAAGACGCGCACGCTCCTCGATCAGGTGCTCATCCAGAAAGGGAGCGGTACGCACGTCCGCAACTGGCGCGGCGAGACGTTGCGGGCGGACGGGACCACGGGCACCGACGCGTCCATGTGGACCGGCACGCGCACCGGCTGCGGGACGGCGAGCACGGGCGGGTGCTTCCGGGGCGGCGGCACCATCGGGAACGAGCCCGACGCGAACACCTCGTCCCTGGAAACCGCCAACGAGAGCGTCGTCGAGTCGATTACGTTCGAGAATCTCAAGACCAGCGGGACTGATTACGCGGCGGCCGACCAACCGATCGCCGCCGCCCTCAACGCCGCTGCGCAGGATCGTAGCCAGAACACTACCGAAGGCGTCATCGTCCAGATGGAAGCCTACGACGGGACGACGGCGTCGACGGGGTACAATCCCTCCAACCGCACCGGCTGCACGGCGCCGGGGAACTGCCTCGGGTACTTTCTCCAAGACAACTTCGATCGCGGAAATAGCTCCGTCTACGAGCAGATGCCGTCGAAGCTCATCACGACGGACCTGACGGCGGGCACTGCGCTCAACGCGCTGAGCGACGCCAACGCCACGACGGCGATCTCGAATCTCCAGGGGCGCTTTCAGAAGCAGGGCTACGACGGCACGGGCGCTGGCACGACGACGAAAGGGCGCCTCACCTTCGCGACCCTGGAGACGGTGCTCTCGATCGCGAATCCTACACCGCCGAGCGTCCTGCCCGGCAACGACCGCATCGCGTGGATGGGCGACTCGCGATGCGACAAAACGACTTTGTTCCAGAACTTCGTCAGCCGCATGACGGAGCCGACGGCAATCTACAAGCAGTGTCGCGGTGGCGTCGCGATGGGTGATCTCCTCTTGGACTTCACGACCCTGCTCGCTGGCGGCAACGGCGCGATCACGACCCAAGCCTACTCGGGCACTGCCGGGCAGGCGATCGACGTCGCCTTCATCGAGGTGGGCATCAATACGCTCCACAACGCCGTCGGCACGCTCGACCCTGGGCTGCCGACGGCGTACGGCGGCATCGCTCAACGTGGGTACTGCGAAGACTGGACCGGGAGCGGCTACGGGCTGAGCCAGGGCAAGCCATGCTCGTGCGCCAACACGACCAACTGGTCGACGGGCGGTCTCGGGATCTTCACGACGCTCAGCCTGGTGAAGAACGCGTCCTTCGGCACGTCCTCGACTACCGCGCCGGCGTGCACCACGAGTAACGCCGCGAACGGGTACAAGGAGTGCCAGATGGGCGGCAGCGCTCCCGGCGCTCCTGGCACCATCACTGAAGCGACGTGCACCGCGAGCGTCTGCCCGGCAACGAGCAACCTTGTGGCGAATGCCGTCGCCACGGATCGCACGTGGCGCGGGCACGGATGCTCAGCCACGGTTGGCGATATGCATGGGTGCTCGGGTGTGTGCCTCACGGGTAATACCGTGGTGCGGATGATGGACGGCGTCGCCGAGATGACGAGGCGTGCGGCGGCCTCGGCGTCGAATCCCACTTTGGTCTGGGTCACGACGCCGTATGCAACGGCAACGTCAACGACCAACACTGCGCTCTATGGCTGGTGGAATATCTACCCCAAGGTCCGCAACTGGAATGCCACGCTCCTCGCGTGGGCCAAGGCCAACAGCAAGAACTTCGTCGACCTGTCGTCCTATCTGATCGAGAAGTGCGGCATCGACACCATGCGAACCGCCTCGGCAGTCAACGCCTGCGAGAGCGACGGGATCCACTACCGACCGGATGTGCTCACGTGGGAAGCGGATCTGATGACGGCGTGCGCGACAAACACCACGCTCGCCGGAGTCTCGAGCAAGACGACCGACGGTGTCTGTACGGTCGGCGCGGCGAACTGCGTGTCGAGCAAGTGCGGCAGCGGGCTGCGGCAGGGGGCCGCGTGCACGGGCGATGCCGACTGCGACTACTGCTCGGCGGGCTCGCCGCTCAAGCTCGGGAAGAACTGCTCCGCCGATGCGGACTGCGGGCGCTATCGGTGCGTGTTCTGAGGTGACCATGGACCGCGCGCTCTCCGACCGCCTCCGGGACCGCCTCGGCATCACCGAGGAGCAGAGTCACGACACCACGGGCGTGCTCGCCACGCCGGCCGAGATGCGCTCGCTTCGCGCCATGCTGCGGCTCTCGATGAAGCAGCTCGGGGCGCGGCTCGGGTGTCAGGCGGGGACGATCTCGGCGTGGGAGCGCGGCCTGCGACCGG
>JBDSJB010000327.1:0-13550 GCA_039917665.1 Binatia bacterium | reverse complement strand
CCTCGCCTTGGGCAATGACATCCCAAGGGAACATCCTCATCATCGAGGACGAGCCGGGTCCGTCACTCGCGCTCAAGATGATCCTGAAGCCGTACTATCAGGTCTACAGCGCGGAGCGCGGCGAAGCGGCCCTGGAGATTCTCAAGACCACGCCGATCGACGTCGTGTCTCTGGATCTGCGCATGCCGGGACTTTCGGGCATGCCGCTCTTGGCGAAGATCAAAGAGCACGATCCCGACATCGAGGTGATCGTCATCACCGGGTACGGGTCGCTCGAGACGGCCGTCGAAAGCATCAACCTCAAGGTCTTCTCGTACGTCGCGAAGCCGTTCGACGTGCTCGAGATCCTCGAGACGACCAAGCGTGCGCTGCAGAAACGCCGCAACCTGCAGCGTCTCCGTCACATCAAAGAAGAGTTCTTCGCCAACCTCACGCACGAGTTCCGGACGCCGCTCTCGGCGATCATGGGCTACAGCTCGATCTTGCTGGACGAGCACGGCGCAACCCTGACGAACGATCAACGGCAAGCCCTCGACCGCATTCAAGCCAACTCGCACGAGCTGCTGACCTGCGTCGAAGGGATTTTCTTCCTGGCCGCGCTCGAGGCCGGTGAGATCCCCCTCACGGTCTGGAGCTTCGACGCGAAGGTCATCCTCGCCCGGCTGCGCGAGCGCCACGTCGAAGCCTTCACCGAGAAGCATGTCAAGCTCGAGGTCGGTGATCTCACGAGCCTGCCGATTCGTACCGACGAGGAGAAGCTGACGAAGATCCTCGACATCCTCGTGCTGAACGGACTCAAGTTCACCGAGGCGGGAACGGTACGCGTCGACGCGACCATGGACGCCAAAGGCGCGCTGGAGATCCGCGTCCGCGATACCGGCATCGGTATGCGCGCCGACGAGGTCGAAGAGGTGCTCGAAGGGTTCCGGCAAGCGGATCCGACGGCGCGCAAGCGCTTTCGCGGAATCGGCTTGGGCTTGCGGTTGCTCACGCGCATGGTCGCGGCCATCGGCGGCGCGCTCGACGTGACGAGCGCTCTCGGTGGTGGCACCGAGTTCGTCGTCACCATTCCTCCTCTCGCCGAAGGAACGACGCTGTCGCCCGAGCCGGCGATCGAGTTGCCGCCGGACGTGAAAGTGCAGTTGTACGCATGAATGCTGGGCACTTCCTGCACTGTCGCGATTGCGAGACGATCTTTCGGCCGTCGCCGCACGACCGCGCTCCCGAGTTCCGGATGACTGCCGACGGCTTCACCGAAACGCCTCGGGACGACTGCATGGAGTTTCTGACGCGCCACGCGCGCCATCAACTCGAGACGCTCCGGCCGACGACGCCACGCGCCTTCTATACCGGGGCGTTGTGGGATGCGGACGCTTCGACGTTCTGGGAAGTATCGAACGGTGAGCGGACCGCGGTGATCGAAGGTCGACGATCACAGGTCGGAACTCCTATCCGGTATCGTCTGCGCGCGGGTCGTGTGGTCGAAGAGCGGACGACGGTCGAAATTCCCGCGGACGACATCCGCCAGCAGATCGATCGAGCGCTCTACCCGGGGGTCGCGCCAGCGCGAAAGCTCGCGGCCTTCGTCGAGGCATTCAAAGCGATGGTCTGGGCCGTCGATCCCGCCACGCTCGAGATCGTGTGCGACGTGTCGGCCGATCCCAGGTTTGCGATTGCCAGATTGGCATCGACTGATCGCGCGCGCCTGAGCGACCAGGTGCGGCGCATCTTCGACGAGGCCGAGAGCGCCAAGATCGTCGCGGCGCTGGCCGGTACGGACGGCGATCCGGACGGATTCACCGTGCTCGTGCGTCAGCGAGTCCGCGTCGAAGGCTGAACACCGTCAGCCCTCGACCCGTTCTCACGCGTCCTCAGGCCGCCACGTGCGTGCCCGCAGGGGCGCTCGGGTTCCGGAGCCCGCAGAACTCTTCGTAGTCGATCAGCTTCGTGATCGTCGGGTGCTCGCCACACATCGGGCATTCGGGATCCTTCGGGAGCTTGTTCACCCGGATCTCCATGCTGAGCGTGTCGAAGTGCACCATGCGTCCGATCAGCGGACGTCCGGCCCCGAGGATCAGCTTGATGGCCTCGAGTGCCTGCACGCAGCCGACGAGTCCTGGCAGGACGCCGAGAACCCCGGCTTCGGCGCAGCTCGGTGCCGCACCCGGAGGAGGCGGCTCGGGATAGAGGCAGCGGTAGCAAGGGCCCGAGCGCGGATCGAAGACGGACGCCATGCCCTCGAACTGGAAGATGCTGCCGTGGACGTTGGGCTTGCCGAGCATGACGCAGGCGTCGTTCACGAGATAGCGGGTGGGAAAGTTATCGCAGCCATCGATGATGATGTCGTACTGCTTGAATATTTCCATCACGTTGTCGGAGCTCAAGCGTTCCTGATGGGCGACCACCCGGACGTCGGGATTGAGCGCGTTGATCGCGATCCGTGCCGACTCCACCTTGGGCATTCCGATCCGATCATTGGTGTGCAGGATCTGGCGTTGCAGGTTGGAGAGATCGACGACGTCGTGATCGATGATGCCGAGCGTGCCGACACCGGCCGCGGCGAGATAAAGCGCCGTCGGCGATCCGAGCCCGCCGGCGCCGAGGAGAAGCACTTTGGCTGCGAGCAACTTGGCCTGGCCGGCTTCCCCGACCTCCGGCAGCATGAAGTGGCGGCTGTAGCGACCGAGTTGCTCCGCGGTGAATTGATGATCTTGGACGAACGGCATGCCGGCGTTCTTCCAGGCGGTGAAGCCGCCCGTCATCGAGACGACGTTGGCGTAACCCATTTCCTTCAGCGTGCGTGCCGCGATCAGCGAGCGGGTGCCGCCGGCGCAATAGGCGATGATCGGGGTCTGCTTGTCGGGAACCGTCTCCTCGACGCGCATCTCGAGAAAGCCGCGCGGCAACGAGATGGCTCCGTCGAGATGGCCGTCGCGGTACTCGTCCTTCTCCCGAACATCGAGTAAAGCCGTCCCGGCTTTCGTGGTGACGCGTCCGCGTACGTCCTCGACGCTCACCTCGGGCACCTGGCGACGGGCGTCCTCCATGATCTGCTTGTACGTCGTTGGCATGCAGTCCTCTCGATCGGTTTACTGGGTAGAATCGTCGCCTACTCCGCGACGGGGCCCGTCAACGTAGCAAGCATCCCACCTTGAACCAACTCCTAGCCGCGAGCTCCGTCGTAGAGGTCGGCGCGATAGCGGAGCCACGTGGCGACGCCACGGGCGTATCGGGGCGAAAACAGCAAACGGAATAGGTCGAGGCGCCATAGCAGGGGCTGCCGTCGCGACAGGTAGAGCGGATTCTCGGTGCGGCCGAGGAGGAACCGCAGCTTCTCCCCATCGAGCGACCGAAACAGGCCCGCCCGCAGCAACGCGAAAAAGATCACTCAGTGCATCCGACGCATGCTGAGCTCATGCGGCGCTGCATGGCTCGCATAGAGGTGGAATTCCAGCACTTCGAGCAGGCGCTGGGCACGGTCCATCGTCGTGGCTTCGAGGAGGCATTGTTTTTCGATCGGACCGAAATCGAGCCAGAACGAAAAGAAATTGACCAGGGTCTCGTCGTCGAGCCGCGCATCCCCGAGGAGCTCGCGGGCGAGGTCATCGCCCGAGCGTCCGACATAGCGTTCGATCATCTGAATGAGCCGTTCGCGCAGGCCGTCAGCGAGTGGGCTGCCTTCGCGCTCGGCGCGCCATTCGACGGTGGCTTGGCGATACGCGCGCTCGCGCTGCTCACTCACGATCGTGAACTCGCGGACCCCCGCGAGGACGATGTTGAACTTGCCATCGGGAAGCGGGGTCGTCTCGACGATCCTGCCGACGCACCCCGTGCGATAGACCTCGGGGGCGCCGTGGTACTCTTCCTGCCAATCGCCACGCAGGAGCACCATGCCGATCAGTCCCGGACCCGTGAGTGCGTCGCGTACCATCGCGCAGTAGCGCGGCTCGAAGATGTGCAACGGCAGCGGCACCTCCGGAAAGAGGACGACGTTCGGGAGGGGGAAGATCGGAATGAAGCTCGGCAATTCCATCGTGGCCGCGTCGGCGACGAGGAGACTACGGCCGCGTGCGCGGGGCTGTCAATCTTGAGCGTGTGCGACGTCGGGCGAGCTTGAGGGCGCGCAGTGACGCTGGTACCACGCTCGGATGTCGGCACCCTCACCCATCCTCGTCGGCGTCGGTCAGGTTTGCGATCGAGAGGACGACCTCGCGACCAAGCGCGAACCCTTGGCGCTCATCGAGGCCGCGAGCCGCCTCGCGCTCGACGATGCGTCCTGCCTCGGATTGGCAGAGCAGATCGACTCCGTACGGGTCGTGAACATGCTGTCGGGCGCCGCCTATGAGGATCCTGCTTCTGCGCTCGCGGGGCGCTTGGGCTTACCAAGCGGGGAGCGGCTCTACACGGCGATCGGCGGCAACGCGCCGCAGTGGCTCGTCAATCGCGCGGCCGACGACGTCGTGGGCGGACGCCGCCGGGCGGTGCTCATCGGCGGTGGTGAAGCCTTGCAGGCGCTACGGCTCGCGTCGCGTGCCAGCGTAGCACTGCCGTGGACGCAAGGCCGCGGTCGCGCGCCGACCACCGGTGACGATCGTCAAGGATCACACCCCGATGAATGGCAGTACGGTTTGCAGATGCCCACGCAGATCTATCCGCTGTTCGAGGTCGCGCTTCGCGCACACGAGCATCGGTCGCCCGCGTCGCATCACGCGCACCTGGCGGGGCTCTGTGAGAGTCTTGCCGCGGTGGCTGCCCGCCATCCACAGGCCTGGTTTCGTGACGGCAAAACCGCGCACGCGATCGCGACCTTGACCGCCGCCAATCGGATGATCGCGTTTCCGTACCCGAAGTTCATGACGTCGATCATCGACGTCGATCAGGCGGCGGCCGTGATCGTGACGACGGACGAGCACGCGCGCCGACTGGGCATTCCGCCTTCGCGTTGGGTGTACGTGCACGGCGGCGGTGAGGCGAACGATCTATGGCACCTCAAAGATCGCGTCGATTTTCATTCGTCGCCGGGAATGACGGAGGCTTTTCGACAGGCCCTCGAGCAAGCGGATCTGGGGGCGAACGCCATCGCGGTGCTCGATCTCTACAGTTGCTTTCCCGTGGCGCCGCAGATGGCGGCACGCGTCCTTGGTGTGCCGAGCGACGGAAGTCGGGCGCTCACCGTGACGGGCGGGCTCCCCTACTTCGGCGGTCCCGGGAATGCCTACGCGCTGCATGCGATCGCGACCATGGTGACGCGCCTCCGGGAAGCACCCGACGACTACGGGCTGGTCTCGGCGCTCGGGTGGTATTTCACCAAGCACGCCGTCGGTGTGTACGGGATGCGTCCGCCTGCGCGCCCGTGGCAACGCGCGGACATCAAGCAGCGGCAAGCCGTAATCGATGCGCTCGACCACCCGACGTTCGTCGTGTCAGCCGAGGGTCGTGGGGGGATCGAAACCTACACGGTGCTGCACGATCGTGATGGGGCGGCGAGTGAAGGGATCTTGGTGATTCGCCTCGATGACGGACGCCGCACGTTTGCGGTGACCGGACCCGACGCTGGATTGCTGACGGCGTTGGAACGCGAGGAGATGGTGGGTGCAGTCGGGAATCTCACGATGCAAAGCGACGGACGAAATGGCTTCCGCGTGATCGGCGCCTAACGGCTGCCGATTCGCAAGTCGGCCTGGAGCAGCGCCGCGATCGTCTTCGCGTCGCGAATCTCACCGCGGCGAATCATGTCCAGGGCTTCGGGGAGCGGGACGGTCACGACGGTATCGATGACCTCGTCGGCCTCCAGCGCGTTCGGAACGGTGTGGAGATCGGTCGCGAGGAAGAGATGGATCACCTCGTCGCAGAATCCCGGGCAGGTCACGATCGATCCGGCCGACTTCAGTGTATCAGCGACGAGTCCGGCCTCTTCGGCGAGCTCGCGTGCTGCGCACGTCTCCGGTGATTCGCCAGCGTCGAGCTTACCGGCCGGAACCTCCCAGAGGTACCCACCGACCGCGTGACGATACTGCCGCAGCAGGGTGACCCGACCTTGCGCATCAACGGCGGCGATTGCCGAGGCTCCCGGGTGCCGCACGATCTCGAGGGTCATCGTGTGCCCGTTCGGCAGCGTCACGTCCTCGACCGTGAGGTGCAGGATGCGGCCGCGGTACAGGTCGCGAATCATGCTGCCCCCGTCGCTAGACTCCCCGCTGGGTGGCGGATAGGGGGCTCGGCATGAAGAAACGCGATGCGATTCAGCTGACCGACGCCGAGCGGCGTACGTACTTGCAGGCCGCGTTGACCATCATTCTGGTGACCGTCGGGAGTGACGGGTATCCGCATGCCGTTCCCATGTGGTTCGTCATCGATGATGACGGCACTGTGTATATGACGACCTACGGGCCTTCGCAGAAAGTACTGAACGTTCGTCGCAACCCGCGGGTGGCGTTGCTGGTCGAATCGGGAGTTCGATACGAAGAGCTGAAGGGCGTTCTCCTTAGAGGTGACGCCGAAGTCGTCGAGGACGAGGCTCTCTGCGTGGAGATCTTGACGAAGATCCACGCGAAGCATGCAGGCGGCCTCGCGAGTGGCGTCGAGGACGTGATGAAGGCGCAGGCGAGAAAACGCATCGTGCTGAAGATCGCGCCGAAGCGGATCGCCAGCTGGGATCATCGGAAGCTCGCCGGCGCCTATTAAGTCGAGTCGGAACAGCTATTCGGACGACGCCGTAACGTCGACCTTGATCGTGCTCTTGGTGTCCGGACCGAGATGCACGACGACGTCATGCGTACCGAGGCTTTTGATGGGCTCGTCGAGCAGGATGCGTCGACGCTCGATCGGGAAGCCACGCTCTTCCAGCTGTTTGTGGATGTCTTGATTGGTGACGGACCCGAAGAGCTTGCCATCCTCACCCGCCCGGACTTGAAACGCGAGCTTGATGCTGGAGAGCTTCTCGGCGACGGCCGACGCCGACTTCTGCTCACGCAGGCGCTTGTCGGCGATGACGCGCTTTTGATGCTCGAGCTCCTTCAAGTTGCGCACGCTCGCTTCGACGGCGAGCCCGCGCGGGAGCAGATAATTCCGGGCGTAGCCCGGCTTGACCTTCACGACATCCCCGGTCGTGCCGAGGTTCGAGAGCTCTTCGCGTAAGATGACCTGCACGTCGACCCCTTACATTGCCGCCGCAAACGGGAGCAGCGCGATGCTGCGAGCCTGCTTGATCGCCGTCGTCAGACGACGTTGATGGCGGGCGCAATTTCCCGTGATGCGACTTGGAATGATCTTACCGCGGTCCGTGATGAAATTTCCAAGCACGCGCGTGTCTTTGTAGTCGATGCGAAGGCCCTTTTCGGCGCAGAAGCGGCACACCTTCCGCCGTCCTGGCCTCCGACCTCGGCCTCCTCGATCGTCGCGTCCGCGTGGGCGACCGCGCGTCCCCCCGCTTTTTCCTCCTGGGCGTCCCGGCATGAGCTAGCTCACCTTCCTGGTTTGATCAGTCGACGTCACTCAGTTCCACATCGGCGGCGAGAGCTGCTTCGACCTCGTCGTCGGCCGGCAGCGCCTCTTCAGGGGCGGCTGCTGCAGCGGGAGCGGCCACTTCGGCCTCCCGCTGTGGTGGGATGAAGGAGGGGGCGTCGTCATCCTGTTTGATGGTCACGTATCGCAGCACGAAATCGGAGAGCTTGAGAGTCCGCTCGAGCTCGGCGACCGCCGTAGCGGGCGCGGTGTGCTCTACGAGGAGATAGTAACCGCGACGCTCTTTCTCGATCAGATACGCGAGCTCGCGGAGTCCCCATTCGTGAACGCCGGCGACGGTTGCGCCTTGTGTCTCCAGCAGCTTACGAACGCGCTCGGCTTGTTCCTTCACCCCGGCCTCTTGCAGGTCGGTTTTCAGCACGATCATCGTCTCGTAGCGCTGTGTTCGCTGCTCGTTACTCACCCTGCCTCCTTTGGCTGAATCCCGCTCTGTAGCGGAATGCGCGCTGGATTGCCAGCGTCAGTGCGGGCTTTCCCTGCGGTTGGCGACGTTCATGGTGGCCTCGAGGCCTACCTCGATCCAGGATTCGACGCTCTGGGCCGCTCGATCCACGATTTCACCGAGTCCGTCAGATTCCGGACCGGTGAACGGCTCCAGAACGTACCCGACGGGATCTGCCCCACCGGGCGGCCGACCTATACCAATGCGTAGGCGCGGAAATCCTTTGCCCAGCACCGAGATCAATGATGCGACGCCGTTGTGGCCACCCGCCCCACCATCACCCCGCAGCCGCATCTTACCGAACGGAAGATCGAGGTCGTCGTACACGGCCAAAATGTCTCGGGGCTCGAGGCGATACAGTCGCCGGAGCTTGGATACCGACTCACCGCTGACGTTCATGAAGGTCTGGGGCTTGGCAAGAACCACACGCGTATTGGCGAATTCACCGACACCGGTCTCGGCGTCATGACGTTTGCCCCCGACCCCGACTCGCCAGCGATCCGCGAGAGCATCGACGACCAAGAAGCCGAGATTGTGCCGCGTCAGACGATAGCGTGAGCCCGGGTTGCCGAGACCGACGACGAGCCGCATGACGGCGAGGGCAAGACGTCGATCCCGGTCGGATCACGACGCTTTGCCCGACTCCTTCGCATCCTTCCCATCGGCAGCGGGTGCCGCAGCCGCGCCAGCCTCGCCTTCGGCCGCGACCTTCACTTCTTCGACGGACGGCGGGAGGACGGTGACGACAGCTTCGTTGGTTTCGACGATCGCGGTCACGTTGCCCGGCATGGGAACGTCCGCCAAGTGAATGACGTCGTGAATGTCCAGCGGCGTAACATCGACCTCGATGAACTGCGGAATGTCGGTGGGCAGACATTCCACTTCCATCTCGCGAACGATCGGCTGCAGGATTCCGCCTTCCGCGACACCTTTGGCCCGGCCAACGAAGTGCAGGGGGACGGTCACCCGGAGGCTCTGCGTCAGATCGACCTCGTAGAAGTCGACGTGCAGGATGCCGCCATTGACGGGGTGATGCTGAACTTCGCGGACGAGTGCGACGCGCTTTTGAAGATCCTGCGCCGACGACTCGAAGCGGATCAGGTGGGACCCTTCGAGGTTCGCGACGTGGGCCGCGAAATCCTTGCGATCGATGGCGATCGGCACCGGCGTGCTCTTCGGCCCGTAGAAGACGCCGGGCACTTTGCCGCCGCGACGGAGACGGCGCGCGGCGCTCTTGCCACGATCGCCACGTGATTCGACGCTGAGAGTGATCTCTTCCATTGTATTTCTCCCGGGCTCGCGCCGCTTCAGACGAAGAGCGAGCTGATGGATTCCTCGTTGTGGATGCGGCGAATGGCTTCGCCGATCAAGTGCGCCACCGAGAGTACGACCACATTCGGCAAATCGTGGATACGCTCATGCAGTGGGATGGTGTCGGTGACGACGAGCTTTTTCAGCGACGACTTCGCGAGCCGTTCGGCCGCTGGTCCAGAAAGAACCGCGTGCGTGCAGCAAGCGATGACTTCCTGCGCACCGGCCTCGCGAAGCGCGTCGGCGGCCGCGCAAATCGTCCCAGCCGTGTCGACGATGTCGTCGATGATCACGGCGATACGACCGGTGACCTCGCCGATGATCTTCATTTCGGCGACTTCGTTGGCCGCTGCTCTGCGCTTGTCGATGATGGCGAGGTTGGCGTTCAGTCGCTTCGCGAAGGCGCGGGCGCGCTCGACGCCGCCGGCATCGGGGGACACGACGGTGATCTTCTCGCCATCCCTGAGTTGCTGTCGAATGTAGGCGAGCAGCACCGGGGTGGCGTAGACGTTGTCCACGGGAATGTTGAAGAAGCCCTGGATCTGTCCTGCATGGAGATCCATCGTGAGTACGCGCGCGGCGCCGGCCGTCGTCATCAGATCAGCCACGAGCTTGGCGCTGATCGGAACGCGGGGCGAAACTTTACGGTCCTGTCGCGCGTACCCGTAGTACGGGAGCACCGCAGTGATGCGTCCTGCCGACGCACGCTTCAGGGCATCGAGCGTCAGCAGCAGCTCCATCAGGTGATTGTTCGCCGGTGGGCACGTCGACTGGATCACGAAGACGTCGCCACCTCGAACGTTCTCGGTGATCTCGACCTGCGTTTCACCGTCGCTGAAGCTTCCGAGCTCCGCATTGGCGAGGTCGGTACTCAAATAATGCGCGATCTCCCGCGCCAGCTTCGGATTCGAGCTGCCGGCGAAGATGATCACCTCGTCTTTGGCGCGGAGTGCCATACCGTATCCTTCGTAATGTCAGCTGCTCGATAACTGGGCGGGAAGGATTCGAACCTTCGGTAACCGGATCCAAAGACCGGTGCCTTACCGCTTGGCGACCGCCCATCGACGCCTCCCCGGGATCGCTCCGAGGGGTCGGCGTGGGTGCCCGCCTTCGCTCCGGTTCCCAGATGAAGCACGAAAGCGGCGAATACTAGGCGTAAGATCGCGGCCGGTCAACCATTGTGCCCTGGGAGGCCGGTCGGATCCGGGTGCCGTGGAATCGCGTCGACGGGTGTCGCGCCTGCAGCGCCTGCGCAAAGTCCTCGGATGTCGTACCGGGGGGCACCAGGCCGATGACGGCTGCCCCACTGCCCGACATGACGGCTGCCGGCGCTCCCGCCTCGAGAAACGAGCGCTTGAGATCGCCCAGGGCGGGATAGGCAGGAAGCACGACGGTCTCGAGATCGTTCCGGAGCAACGGCGCCGTTGGCTCTGGCGCGCATGCGAGACGCTCGGGTTCTGAGGGATCGGTCGAGAATCCCGCGGAATACCGGCTGAACGCCCATGCCGTGGAAACCGCGATCGGTGGCAGGGCGACGACCAGTCCCCTGCCCGGCCAGCCAGGAATCGGGTCGACCTGCTCGCCGACTCCGCGGACGCGCGCGCATCCTCCCGTCAGGAAGAATGGGACGTCGGCTCCGAGACTCAGCGCCAGCTCGCCAAGGCGCGGCGGCGTCACCCGAAGATCCAACATGTGCACGAGGGCACGAAGCACCGTCGCCGCATTGCTGCTACCACCACCGAGGCCGGAGCCGGGCGGGATTCGCTTGTCGATCCCGATGGTGAGGTCGGCGCCGATCCCGCAGTCGTCGAGGAGCGCTGTTGCGGCGCGTGCGACCAAGTTCGTCGCATCCGTCGGAACGCCCGGAACTGCGCAGTGGACCGCGACGCTCGTGCCACGTTGGGACGATACGTTCGCGATGGTGATCGTGACACGGTCGATGAGATCGATCGCTGCGAAAATGGAATCGAGAAGATGATAGCCATCGGCACGCCGACCGACGATGCACAGGCACAAGTTCACTTTCGCCGGTGAATCGCACGTCGACGTGATCGGCGAGCTCGGTGCGCGCATGACGCGAAACATGGTTTCACCTTGATCTACAAGGGTCAATGTGAGACAAGCTCGCGCGCATGGAAGTCTTCGAGCGCGTCGCGCGCGCTGCTGTAGAAGAAGCCGGCGCGATGGTGCTTGCCACGTGGCGTGACGCCAAGGTGATCGAGTACAAGGGTGCCGTCGACATCGTCACCGACACCGATCGCGCGATCGAATCAGCCGTCATCGCGCGATTGACGGCGGCCTTTCCGGATCACGTGATGATCGCCGAGGAATCGTCATCGGCGGGCGCCCTGAGTCGTGCGCCGCGTGATCGCTACGTGTGGTATCTCGATCCGCTCGATGGAACGACGAACTTCGCGCACGCGTACCCGCACTTCGCAGTTTCCCTGGCCTTGGGTCGCGGCGACGAGCTGCTGCTCGGGATCGTGCACGACCCAATACGCGCCGAGACGTTCGTCGCCATGCGCGGATGCGGTGCCACTTTGAACGAGGAACCGATTCGCGTTTCGACCGTCGCCGAGATGGATGATGCGTTGCTCGCGACCGGGTTTCCCTACGATCGCCGTGAACGTCTCGACGATTACTTGGGGTCGTTCGCCGACTTCGTGCGCCGCGCCCAAGGGGTTCGGCGCAACGGCTCCGCTGCGCTCGATCTCTGCTACGTGGCCTGCGGGCGCCTCGACGGGTTCTGGGAGTGGAAGCTCAAGCCTTGGGATACGGCTGCCGGCGTGCTCATGGTCAGCGAAGCGCAGGGGGCGGTCACGGACTTTCGCGGTGGCCCGTTCGATGTGTTCGGCGCACAGACCCTGGCGAGCAACCGGCTTCTTCACGATGCCATGGTGCATACGCTCACGACACGGCTCGATGCCGTGCCGTTTGAGCGCTGAGCGATGCTGGCGTCCTCGTGAGTCCAACCGAGCCAACAGGTGCTTCGTTCTGGGTGACGCTCGGCTTCATCGGCGTCACGGCCGGCGCTGCGGCGCTCGGGGGCGTCGTCGTGACCCTTCGTCGCCGTTGGGATGCCGCTCTTCTGAATTACTTCGTGGCATTAGGCGGCGGTTTCATGCTCGCGGCGGCCGTACTCGAGATGATGCCGGTCAGTGCGAGCATGACCTCGAATGCGCCCATCTTGGTGTTGGCCGGATACCTCCTGATTCATTTCGTCGAGCACACCGTCGTTCGTCACTTCCACTTTGGCGAAGAGACGCATCCGGAGCATGTGGGCGTGGGCGTGGGAGTCTCGGCTCTGGTCGGATTGTCGATTCACAGCTTCTTCGACGGCATCTCGATCGCCTCGGGCTTCGTGATCAGCCCTCGGCTCGGACTCCTCCTCTTCGTCGCCATCGTGCTGCACAAGGCTCCCGAAGGATTCACCATCGCCTCGATCATGTTGGCGGGCGGATACTCACGGGCGACGGCGTTGATATCCTCGATCGCGGTCGGAGCCGCGGGGATTCTCGGGGCCGTGGCGATGTATCCGCTGGCAGCGTTCGTAGGCGAAGGTCTCGCGTTCTCGGCGGGGGTGACGCTGTACGTGGCAGCGTCGGATCTGATCCCGGAGGTGAATCGGAGCGGGCACAGCCGGGTCGCTGTTATGGTGTTCGTCGGCGTGCTGCTCTACTACGCGACCGAGCAGTGCATCGAAATGCTCGGCCTCTGACGGCATCGCGTTGACCACCTAGAGGTCGCGTGGTACCGAACCGTCCCGCGCGCGCCCCCGTAGTGAAAAGGACATCACGAGGGTCTCCGGAACCCTAAGTCCCAGTTCGATTCTGGGCGGGGGCATTCTTCACGGCGCCAGTGGGCCCCCGAGTTATCAACAGAAGCTGGGTTCGCACTCCTGGCCCAGTGTCTCGGTTGTGCCGTTCTAGCGCAGGTCAGTGCGATGCAACGAACTCTTCGGCTCGATAGTTGAGCTATAACAGTGAGATGGCGAGTCCAATGGCGCTCTGCGCGGCCTTTTTGGGCGCCCGCGGGAGCTTATCCAGCCAAGTTGTTGATTCTACAGCGCCCGGGTCATCAACAAGTTATCAACACGGGCACTGTACGGACTTGGGCCGGGAATTTACCCTACGGCGAGCAGCTGCTTCTGATTCCGGGCGATCACCACCGTGAAGAGCGATCGCGGAGAGGTCTTGAACTGCTTCTCGATGGCTACCGACGCGCCGTTGAACATGTCGACGAGACGAAGCGTCGTTCGCCACCCGAGCTTCCG
>JBDSJB010000326.1:0-12477 GCA_039917665.1 Binatia bacterium | reverse complement strand
GGCAACGCGCCGAGCGGGCGGGATCGCCGGCACCTCGACCCGACCGAGCCAGGGTGTACGGGAGGCGCCGGTACGGCGTGTCCGTTCTAGGTCGTTGCTCGACGCGGTAGCGCCGCACGAACACGGCCGCTGCCGGTGACCCCTATCGATGGGCGCGTCATCCACCGCATCGCCGCGCCGGGCGGGCGACATGCCGTAGCGATCAAAAGACCCGCGGGATTGGCGGTAGCAGGTATCCCGTGCCGAACGTTCCGAGCGACTGCACGAAAAAGATGAACCGCGATTCGTCGATGGGGGCGCCCGTAGTACTGAAAATCAGGCCGCCCGCGGCTCCGTTTGCGGCCTCACCGACGAGCGAGACCAGATCAAACTCGACCACGCCGCTGACGGGCACCGTCGTGAAGATCGGTGGCCCGCCGCCGCGACCGGCCCCGTCGATCGTCCATGCCGTCGAGCTCGCGGTCAAGAACGCGCCCTTGCTCGTCGCACTCTTCAAACTGACGAAGATGACCTGGTTCCCGTGCGCCGACACGGGCGCCAGGGTCTGTGGGTCGTAGTACGCCGCGAGGGTCAGCAGCGTCGGTTGAATGGACTCATAAACGACTTGGTTGGCATCGACGACCGCTCCCAGCGGCGCGGTGGCGCCGTTGGTCGCAATCCGCGCGGAACGTGCCGGAGCCGGCGCGCCCCACGCCGACCCCGTCGCGAGATTCGCCACCGTGAAGTTTCCCGAGAGCGCAGGATACTCTATGGGCTCGGTCGCCTCATTGGTGGCGTACGCCACGGCGATCCCTTGTTGGGCGGGAAGTCCGATAGTCTCTTTCAGCGCGCCGACGTCGATCACGCGCGTTTCGAAAGGTTCGAGGTTGTACGCCTGGGTGGGCGGGTTGCCGCCCAACGACGGCCCGTAGAATTCGACCCGTACCGTCACGGGACCGGAACTCACCTGATTGAGGTTCACGAACGTCGTGAAACCGTCGCGCGTGTCGTAATAGAAGATCAATTGCGAGCCGACGTTCGCCGGCTGGAGCAGCGGTATCACTGCCGCGTGCGTCGTCCTCGCACTGATCATTAGCAGAGCCAGCGCCCACCCGATTGCCATCAGTCGTCGCATGTCGTCTCCGTCGGCGCGGGAATCCGGCCAATGCTGGTCATGTCACGGCGAGGGCCGCATCACGGACTTAGCGGGCCTAGATGTTTAGTCAACGTTTCGAGCCGTCGGCAGCGGCGTCGAGACGATGCCGTCGGTCACCGGCCGGTAGGAGGCCGCATACCAGCATTGAAGATTTCCCCCGCGCCTGTCGATGCTGCGGGCGATGACCTCCACGAATCATTGCATCGCACTGCGTCTCGCGATCGTCGGCCTGGCGTGTACGCTCGCGTCGTGCGACGGGAGCGGAGCTCCTCGGTGCACACGCCCCCGGTACTCTCCGCCGCCGCACCGGCCTCGCTGCTTTTCGTCCAGAACGCCGACAGCGGAGTGCTGGAGCCCGACCTGGCGCGCCCCGGCGACTTCCTCCTCCACGCGCGCGGCGTCGGACGGACCCTCTACATTGCCGACCGTCCCCAGCGCCTGAGCGGCAGCCTCGCGACGGCGGACTTCGCGGCGAGCTGGGAATCCTACGGCTTCGACTCCGACCCGCCGAACGCCATCCTCGAGACCAGAAGGGTCGACGAGACGATCGCGACGGCGGTCGTTCTGCGCGACCCGGTCTACGACGACGGCACCGACACGCTCACGTACAAGGCGCACAAGCTCTCCGACCTTCCCGACTTCTACGACAACGCGCGCTCAGGCCGAGAACGGCATTACCGTGATCGCGGCCCTTGGCGACGCCGAGGCGCAGACCGTCAATGCGACAGATACGCTGTTCGCCTGGAATCCGGACTGAGCACACGATCGGCGGCAGCGACGCCCCGCTGAACCGCCGAAGCTTCAGGGCGCGAGGTCGTACCAGTCGCCACACGTCGGAATCGGCGTGTAGCTGCACTGTATCGCGCTGCTCGTCCACCCGTGGTCGAAATTGCTGCGTGTGTCCCCGGCGCTGGTCAGACACGGCTATTTTCCGGTTGACTACATGCAGAGCTTCGCCTATTCTTCGCCCTCGATACAGCGAGACATTCTCTTAGCGTATTCGTATCGATCGTCATCACTCAACCGCGATGATCGCCTCCACTGATCGCCATAGGCCGCGACGCTTCTTCGGGCTCCGCGGGGTCGTGCGCTCGCTGCGCCGTACTCGTGACGCCGATGCCGGCCGGCCTGGCCCGTCACCTCCAACCGACTTGGATCGCGCGCTCCAATCGGAGCGAGCGCGCTTCGCGGCGAAGCTCGACCTCGAGCTGCGGCTCGCATGTCGTAACGAAGCGACGATGCGACGTGAGCTCGGTGACGCCGCCCGAGCATTCGTGTGCCGCCGCGCTTACCGTCGAATCGGGTTCGTCCGCCTCAGTGACTACGCGCGCGAGCGCCTCGGCGTGTCGGCCCGTACCCTCGAAAGCGCAGCCTGGCTCGCGACGCGTCTCGACGCGCTCCCGGCCGTGTCGCGTGCCTACGATAGGTCGGAGCTTTCGTGGACGCAGGCGCGCGCGATCTGCAAGGTCGCCGTCCCGGCGGACGAACATGAATGGTTGGCGATGGCCCGCCGCTCGAGCGTCGAGACGCTCGAACGCCTGGTTACCCGCGCTCGCCGTCCGGACGCCGGTCCCCCTGATCCGGATGACGATGCGAATGAAATCGACGGCGAGCCGGCGATCCGCTGGCGGTTCGTGTGCCCGGCCCGCGTCCGTGCTCTCTGGCGCCGCGCCCTCGAGCTCGCGTCCCGCGCCGCCGGCGAGCCCCTGTCCGATTGGCGCGCCGCCGAAGTCATCGCCGCCGAAGGCTCGTCGGGGCGGCCGGTCGGCGCGTCGCTCGGTGACCGCATGTTGATGGAGGCCGTCCGACTAGCGCGGCGGGCTCGGCGTGATGCGCGCCACGCAGAAGACGATCCGACATCGGCTAGCCCGGATGCTCGCGACACGGAGGCTGATGCGCCGCCGCGTGTCGCTCGGCCGGACGATCTCGATTCGCCGATTGATTCACGGCCGCCTTTGGGTCGGCCGGACACTCCTGATTCGCCGACCGATTCGCCGATGCCTCTCGCGCGGCCGGCCTCGTTCGATTCGGGCGTCGACTCGCCGATGACCACGGGCTCATCGACACTTGCCGACCAACCATCTTTCGCAGGCCCGCCGTCCTCCACCGACCTACCGTCCGACCCCTTCGCACTCGAAGCTCGGCTGGCCGAAGCGATGCGCGTCCTCCGCACGATCGCGCCGCGCATCGGCAGGCTGCTCCGCGTCGTCGTCGACCAGCGCATCTATAGATCGTTCGGCTATCCGACGTTCGCGGACTACGCGCGCGAGCGGCTCGGCATCTCGGCCCGCAAAGCGTGGGCGCTTCTCAAGCTCGAGAAGGCGACCCTCCGGAGCAACGACCTCGACCGGGCCTACCGCGATGGTCGACTGTCGTGGGTGCGCGCGCTGTCGTTGCTGCCGGTGCTCGACCGGCAGAACGCGGCGGCGTGGATCGCGCGCGCCGAGACCGTCACGGTTCGCCGCCTGAACGACGAGGTCGAATGGGTGCTCACCTCGCGCGACGTCCTCGGATCGTCGGTATCGCTCGCGCCGCCTCCGATCGACAGTCCGTTGCGGTCGCCGGTTCGCGTCACGGCGCCGGAGGAGTGCCGTGATTTGCCACCGGCGGTGCGAGTGCAACTCCGTGCGCACGGCTTCGACCAGATCGATGCCGTTGGCGAGTACCAATTCCTGTCAGCGGCGCTCGCGCAGGATCGATCGCCACCGGCTCTCGAGGTCAGCGACGCCGAAATACGATTCACCGGCCCGGCATCCGTCGTGGCACTGCTCCGTGATGTCCTCGATGCGTTCGCCGACGGCGCCGAGCCACGCTGGACCGCACTCGAACGCTTGCTCCGTCACGTCATCACGCATTGGGAGAACACGCCGCGTCACCACGACCCCGTCTTTGCGCGCGACGGGTGGCGCTGCACGGTACCGGCGTGCAGCTCGCGGCGGAATCTGCACGATCATCACCTCCGCTTCCGCTCGCGCGGCGGCGACAACGCACGCGACAATCGCACCACCGTCTGCGCGGCTCATCATCTCCACGGCATCCACGACGGCACGATCCAGGCGTCAGGAACCGCCCCGTACGCGATCGAATGGCAGCTCGGCGTCCGCGCGAGAACGACGCCGTTCTTGACCTTCGTCGGCGACCGCTACGGCACTCCCGAAACCTCCGACGCACGGTTCATGCCCGCGAAAGTCTCGTCAATGCCATGAACGTCGCTGTCTAATCTCTCATCGGCCGCGACATCGCCGTGATGGAGACCACTATGCCAGCCCGATCACCCCGCCGCGCGCCTCCCGGGCGATCGCCGATCCGCGCGTCGCACCGTACCGCCATCGACGACCACCTCGATGCGCACCGCCGCCGATCCCGCGCGAATGACCCCGATGGCTTGCGCTGCCGCCCGCGAGAGGTCGATGTCGCGACCGTACACGTACGGCCCGCGATCGTTGACGACGACGTCGATCGACGCGCCGGTCGCGAGGTTGGTGACGGTCGCCCGAGTCCCGAGCGGCAGCGTCGGATGCGCGGCGGTCAAGGCGTGCTCGTCGAAGCGCGCGCCGCTCGCGGTCGGCCGCCCCCGGTGCCAGGCGCCGTACCACGAGGCCTCGCCGAGCTGCTCGACCATCACGCGTCCGTCAGCGGTGGTCTTCACGATGACGCGGTCCTCGACCAGATCCGGACCGCGCTCCACGTGCTCGGCGTGGCGAGCCCCCGCAGCGACCTTGGCCGCGATCACCCGGGCCTGGCGACGGGCGACCCGATCGACGGGGCGCGCGCTTTGAATGGTCAGATTTCTGGCCGTGAGGGAGTCGGGCCGCGGGTGATAGCCGGAAGGCGTACACCCGAGAACGAGAACGGCCGTACTCAATACTTCCACGAGGGTGCGACGATGCCGGCGCTCCATGGACGTCCTCCTTGCGATCCCTGACGTGCGATCTGACAGGGAGGAATCCCAAGAAGCGTACCAGCGAAGAACCCACGCCGGTGCGTCGACGCTGTCGGATTCCTGACGCGCCGGCCTGACGTCACGCCGTGCGTGCACTCGCGCGTCGCGGCAGCTTCCAGTGTGGCCGCGGAAAGTGGCACGTGTACCCGCCGGGATTGCGCATCAGATAATCCTGATGCTCGGGCTCGGCTTCCCAGAACGGACCCGCGGGCTGCACCTCGGTCACGACAGGGTCGGGCCAGAGACCGGAGGCGTTGGCGTCGGCGACCGTTTCCTCCGCGACCCGGCGCTGCTCGTCCGAGATGTAGTAAATCCCGGACCGATACGACGTGCCGCGATCGTTCCCCTGGCGGTTCTTGGTCGTCGGGTCGTGGATCTGGAAAAAGAGCTCGAGCAGCTCTCGATACGAGAGCGTGGCGGGGTCGAAGACCACTTCGATCGCTTCGGCATGCGAGCCGTGATTGCGATACGTCGCATGCGGAACGTCGCCGCCGCTGTATCCGACACGCGTGGCCGTCACGCCGGCCCGTTTACGGATGAGATCCTGCATGCCCCAAAAACACCCACCCGCGAGAATCGCCGTTTCCGTCGTCGCCATGTTCATGCCTCCTGTTCGGATGCATAGCCGCGTGTGAATTTGGCGTCGACGGCTCCGGGTTGGAGACGTTTTTGTCTCGAGCTCGCGATCTCTGGCGACTGCAGCGGCGCTTCGGGTCGAGCGGCACCTGGCGCAAGCGCAAAGGCTCCACGTTGGTGCGTCTCGGAGTTACATCGATACGAACGTCACGGTGTCGGACGCATCCGCATGAAGCTGAAGCAATGCCAGTTTACTTCGCGCTGCCAGTCTTTCCGGCTTTGGCTTTGTACGTCTGGGGCTGCGCGCTGGCGTACATCGTACCGTTCAGCTTGATCTCGACGGGCATGGTCACCGCGACGTCGGCAACGATCGCGTCGACGAGGCCCTCGTCGACGAGCGACGACGCGAACGAGCCCTTGGTGAGCTTGACGCTCAGCTTGGCGTCCTGCGCGGCGACGACACCCTTCTTTGCCTTCACCGTCAGCTGGGCTTTGTCCGTGCCGACGGTGGCTTTCCCCTTCGCGTCGAGCGTGAAGGTCTTGACGACGCCGCCGATGCTGACCTCGAGCGTTGCGCCCCCCGCCGAGAAGCCGGCGGGCACCGCGAGGGTGCCCTTCAGGCCGATGCTGTCGAGCGACGGCTTCGCGAAATTCAACTTGATGCCGAGCTTGCTCACGCCCGGGGGATTGCACACGTCGAGCCGGAGCCACTGCTCGTCGGTGGTGAACGGGCACCGGCAGTCGAACGGCGCGTTGAGGGCAATCCCGCTATCCACGACGAAATCCAGTATGGTGTAGTTCGAGCGCACGAGCGGCGGGGTGCACGCGCAGGTCTCGGCGTCGGCGTTCCACGCGCAGTGGTGCGGCGTGGCGACGCCCACGTCGTCGAACGATCCGCCGCCGCCGCGCACGCATTGGAGCTCGTTGGTCCATTTCTCGCACGGCATGTTCCAGCAGCACGTTGTTCCGACCGGGCACGAGAGGTCCTGGGGATCCGCAGCGCCGTTGTCGAAGAGGCAGGTGCAGTCGAACACGAAAGTGTTACTGCCGGGAACGTCGTCGCACTCGGCCATGCAGGCAGCTGCGGTCCCGCGCGTCGAGCACGGCAGATTGTCGACCCCCACCTGTGCGCGTGGCGAGCCGGCGCCGAGGCCGAGCAGGCCCCAGAGCGCGAGCCCGGCAATGACGATCTGGTGTCCAAAGTGGCGACTGAGCGGCAGCTTCGCGACGGCGGACTTCGCGTCGAGCTGGGAATCCTACGGCTTCGACTCCGACCCGCCGAACGCCATCCTGGAAACCGCAACAGAGCAGCGAGACGATCGCGACGGCAGTCGTACTGCGCGAGCCGATCTACGACGCCCGCACCGACACGATCACATACAAGGCCCACAAGCTCTCCGTTGCGGGCGCCTCGACGAGGCGACACTCTACATCGACAACGCGAACAACACGCAGTACCAGAACACGAGCAACACGCAGTACCAGGCGGTCACGCTGACCGTTCAGGGGACGTTCAACGCGAACCAAACCGTCACCGTGTTCGTCAAGCCGATGGCGGCCCAAGACAAGATCAACTGGTCGAACGGGCCGGATCTCGAAGATTCGAGCAGTCTGAACTTCTTCGTGGCGTCCGGCGACCTTCCACTGCAGACCTTTTTGGTCAATCCGGGATACATCAGCACTACCGCGGGGCCTGATGGGCCGACTGACGGCGCAACGATCAACCTCCAGCTTTTTCTCGCTGCCACTTCCGGAGTGGAGGACTTCTACCTGCGCACCGAATCCGACAGCGGCATCACCGTGACAGCGGCCATCACCGATGCGCAGCCGCAGATCCTCAATGCGACGGACACGCTGTTCAGCTTCGATCCGGACTGAGAAGCGGAAGCGAAGTCCTGGCGCGCGCGACTGACGGGCGGATGGCGCCGAGTAGATCTCCCGCCGAATCAGGGTCTGGCGTCTCCGCAAGCTCTATCCGCAGCTCTCCGACGTCACAGCAGCCGCGTCAGGCTATGTCCGCGTCATCGACGAGTCGGGCGAAGACTACCTCTATCCGGGCAGCTCTTCGTGACAGTCGAGCTCACGAGTGCGGCCAAACGCGCTGTGGCGGGCACCCTGCGTCGACGACCCGCGGCCTGAGCCACGAACCCTTTCACCATGACCCTCCTTCCGGTGCCTCCGATTCCCTGAAGCGCGCTGTGCACTCGTACCGCTGCGTCGTCGCTTTTCGGCACGCAGCGGCGTACGCACGAGGCGCCGACGGGGTAGTAGAGAAATGGCCCGAGAAGCACTCAGGGGCTGAGCGCAATGGCCTTCACCGAGATCGACATCAAGCGGTGCGAAAAGATCGTCGGCGCGTTCGTCGAACGCCGCCGACCGCCGTCGCATCTTCGTGCGCAACTCGATCTCGCCTTCCGCATCCGCGGCCAGAGCGTCGAGGTTTTCGAGATCCGCCCGGCGTGGAACGACGAGACGCGGACGATCGAGCGCCCGTTCGCGAAGGCGACCTACCACCGGGCCAAGCGTGTCTGGAGACTCTACTGGCGGCGCGCCGACCTGAAGTGGCACGGCTATCAGCCAGTGCCCGAGGTGACGTCGCTCGAGCAGTTCGTCGCCGTCGTGGATGAGGATGCCTACGGCTGTTTCTTCGGCTGAACCGCGGCAGCTCAGGGATCGACTTGGCCCTGGCCTTCGGCGTCGAGCGGCTCCTGGTTCAGATCCTAGAAGTCGTCGCGCCAGGTGTCGTCGGGGTAGGGGACGACCGCGAAGACGACGTCGTCCGGACGGACGGCGACGCCCTCGAACGTGTGCGTCACGGTCGCCGAGCCAGAAGAACAGAAGAACGTCTTGTCGAGCGCGCTGCTGAGCGGCTGCGACGGCGGAGATCGTAGGTACTGTACTCGTATGGCCTCGACTCCCTTCGTTGGCATCACCAGTGAGGGCAGCCTCGATGGGTGCCTCCGAAGATGAGAGAGTTGATGACGGATCTCGAGCGGGCTGGGTTTGTAGAGGTCGGTGGCAAGGGAAGCCACCGCAAGTTCGTCCATCCGGGGGTCGGGAAACCTGTGGTCCTCGCCGGAAATCTCGGCGATGATGCCAAGCGCTATCAGGTTCGCGCCGTGCGATTCGCGATCGAGGAGTCCGAGCGATGAGGGAGAGCGCCCGCTACGTGAAGGTCGTCGAGTGGTCCGAGGAAGATCAGTGCTATGTCGGCAGTGCGCCCGGTTTGATCTTCGGCGGATGCCACGGCGAGGACGAGCGGGAGGTTTTCGACGAGCTGTGTCGCATCGTCGACGAGGCGATCGGCCTCTACAAGCGCCAAGGCAAGCCGCTGCCGCCGCCGACCTCGGGGCGTGACGTAGCGAACCAGCCGCCGCGCGTCGCCTGAGGAAGTCGACGGATCGCACGACGCGCAACGCATCGAGTCGCTGATTGAATGGTGCCTCCGGCGTCCGACCCGGGGCACCGAATGCGTGTGAGTAGCGCGTTCGTGAGAAGGGTCGTCAAAGCGACTCCGGCGCGGCTAAGCGCGCGGCGATGCCGGACCGCGATCGGTGCTCGCCACGACGCTCACCGCGAATCCAGGGTGCTCCGGAAATTCATTGAGTCTCAATGTCGGCGGAGATGGCCCCTTCCGATTCAACTGGTACCAGGGTGGCGGGCCCTATTCGGCAGACGCCTTTAGCGGCTTCCTGTACAGCTCTTCCCCCAGCTTTCGTTCCTCGCGGGGGACGGTCCATTTTCGGTTTCCGGCAACGGCCCGGGCCTGCCTGTCAGCAATTCCAACTCGACGGTGACCCTGACGGGTCCGGGCGCACGGACGGACGTCCGTGTCTCGGAAGGAAGCGGCGACCTGGAAACCGTCGGCCAGGGAAACTGGATCTGTCCGATGACATCGCTGTCTGTCACCCCAAGCTTCCAGTATCGAAACCGAGCGACGACTCCGGAAGGCATTCGAGTACTCGCGGCCAAGTCAGGTGCGGCGGGCAAGGCCAGAATCAGGGTCGCGGCAAAAGGATCGAACCTCGATCTTCCCGCTCTGCCGCTGTCGCCGCCAGTGACCGTTCAGGTGAGTAACGGCGCGACATGCTGGAGCGCGACGTTTACGACTGCCATCACCAACCCGCTCAGCACCACGAGGTGGACGGCAAAGAACGACTGACCGCAGCGGGCACATGCGACATGTGGAGACTATCGCTGTCGGTCGTGACATTTCTGCGGCGCCGTTGCCCGTCTCGAGAGTTGCGCTCGTGGTCGATGCCGGCACGGCCCCAGTACACGAGCCGCCCGTCGATCCGGATGGCCAACAGGTGGCCACATCGTCTTCGTCACGCGCGGTAAAGAACGAGAGATCGACGAACTGTGCCGGCGCTCGAGAGACAACATCCCGTCCTCGCCGACGATCATGCTGAAACGAAAAGCTCCATGAGGGTTGGCATGCGCTCGAATCCCGGACGTCTCGGATTGACAACCTCGGCCGGACCCGTTGTAGCTCGGAGCTGGAGTTCGAGCGCGCCCTAGGGTCATCGCGCGCAAACTCGGCGCCTGATCGGTGCCGGCTCATGGAGGATCGAATGAGGTTTACCCTACGCCTGATGGTCTTGCTCGTTGTCGTCGTCGCGATGGTCGGAGGATCGTCCGCCCTCGCCCAGAAGAACATGCTCGGACTGCCGGACGATGTCGCGAGCGAGAAGCAGATCCATGACCTCTATCGCGAGTTCACCGAAGCATGGAATCGCCACGATCCCGCTGCGCTCAGCAGAATGTGGGGCGCCGACGGTGACCACGTCGAGCCCGATGGCCGTGTCGCCAAGGGGCGGGAGGCCGTCGCGGCCCTGTTCAAAGCGGAGCACGAAACCGTGTTCAAGAAGACCGCATTGACCCTCACGATCGACTCGGTCTGGCTCATCACCACCGACGTCGCCCTTGCCGACGGCAACTACGAGATCGACGGCATCGTCGCTCCCGACGGCACGGCGATCCCGAAGCGCACCGGCCGCCTGACCAGCGTCCTCCTGCGCGAGCACGGCAAATGGGGAATTGCTGCGAGCCGTCTGATGATTCCGGCACCGCTGCCGTACAAGAAGAATTGACCGCGACGACGGTCCCGCGACCAGGGCGGCGTCCGAGCGAACCGCAACGGTTTCCTTGAGGCTGTTCAGATCTCCCGGACTCACGGGCACGGCCTGCCGCCTTCTTTGCGGGTGATCAACGGTCTCCTCGTCGCGCTCCGCACGACGCAGGTCGCATAGGAGATCGTCGAGAGGCAGAAGGACGAGAGGACGAGAAAGGCCAAGTACGTGTAGGAGGGCTGGTCGGGCGAGGAGAAGACCGCCGTGGTCGCCAGATTGGTCCCAGGGGAAGGCTCGTGATCATCACGGTGTATCGCTCGCCGAACGAGGACGGATCGTGATCTGCGACCTCTGCGGACAACGAGGGGCGCGGGTGCGCGAAACCACGCACGTTCGGATCGGGCCGCTCGGCGTTCTTGATCGAGGGTGTGCCTTTGGTCCGTTGCCCTCACTGCGGCGAGAGCTACTTCACCGCCGCGACCTTGCAGGAGATCGAATGCAATCCGCAGGCACTGGCGAAAGTTGGCGGTGACGAAACGCGTACCGGTCGCCAGGTTCCGGGGAGCGGCGTAGCTTCTCGCCGACCCACCGACGGCTATCCGTCGGACGGGCTTTCGACGCGAGCAGCTGGTGCGTTTCGGCGCATGTCCTCGGCCCCGAGAGCCGCCACGGCAAAAAGCATTGTCGGCGTCGCCGAGCCCGTGCTAGGGCGGGGCTCCGCTCCTGCCCATGCCTGCGCGCTCCGCACCGGCTGCATACGCTACTAAGCCCCCCGCGTCGGCCTTCGCGATCCTATGCGCGGCGGCCGCGCTCTTCCTGGCAACCGCCCTCGCGACGCCAGCCACGGCCGCGACGTTCACCGTCGACACGACGGGCGACGACGTCGCCAAGTCCGCCTGCGACGACATTGCGGCGGACGACTGCAGCCTCCGCGGTGCGGTGGCCCACGCCAACGGCGATGCCGCGCCCGACACCATCGTCGTTCCCGCCGGCACCTACACGCTGAGCGTCGCGAGCCCGTGCTTCTTCGCCGCGGCGGCAGGGGACAGTGTGGGCGGCACGCCGGTGGTCGCCATCTGCTTGAACAGCAACCTCGACATCGTCGGCGCCAGCTTGAACGAGACGATCATCCAGAGCAACGGCGCCGATCGCATCTTCGCAGTCAGCAACACCAAGACGGTGACGATCAGCGGGGTCACGTTGAGCGGCGGCCGCAACGGCTTCGGCTTCCAAATCGGCGGCGGCGGCGCAATCAACAATCACGGCACGCTCACCCTCTCCGACAGCCTCGTGACGAACAACCAACTCGTGAATCAATCCGGTGGAGGTTTGCACAACTTCGGTACGCTGGCGGTGATCAGAAGCACGATCACCGGGAACTCGACCAGCAGCGGCAGCGGCGGCGGCATCAGCAACACGTGCTGCCCCGGCAACTTCGTGGTTCCGGTCATCACGCTGACGGTCATCGACAGCACGATCAGCAACAATGGCGCCCAGAACGGGGGAGGTATCGCCACCACCCGGATCGCCAACGTGATCGGCAGCACCATAGATGGAAACATCGCGACCAGCGGCGGTGGCATCTACCACGGGGGCGACCAACTCGCGGTGCTGAACTCCACCATCAGCGGCAATACCGGCCTCGGCGGCGGGATCGGTCCAATCGGGAACTTGCTGCGCTTGGAGAGCAGCACGATCACCAAGAACCACGGGATCCCGTATGGCGGCGGCTTCTACAGCAGCAACAACCG
>JBDSJB010000325.1:0-7226 GCA_039917665.1 Binatia bacterium | reverse complement strand
CACGTGGCAAAGCCCTTGAGCGCCAGCAGGATCTTGCACCCGGCCCGCTGCTGGACCGACGCAAGCGCCGAGAGATTCGCCTCGAGGGCCTCCATGTCGATCACCCAGCAGGGCGAGTCCGGCACTTTGGCCGCGTCGATGGCGTGCACGCTCAGCGCTCCTCGACATGCCAGGGCAAACCCGACGCCGCGAGCCTCGTCAGAAATGGATCGGGATCCATCTGTTCCATGTGGACGACGCCGGGCCGCTTCCATGCCCCCGTCGCCACGAGCTCGGCCGCGACCGCCGCGGGCACGCCGGCGGTATAGCTGACCGCGTGCGCGCGCACTTCGTCGTAGCAACGCGCGTGGTCACAGACGGAGTAGATGAATGCCGCGCGCGCCCGGCCCGCCTTCGTGCCCTCGAAGAGGCATCCGATCGTCACCTTGCCGGTGTAGCGCGCGGCCAAGGCAGCGGGGTCGGGCAGCAGGCGCTGCAAGAACCGCAGCGGGACGATCGGGGTCCCTTCGTAATCGACCGGATCGATGCGCGTGAGCCCCACGTTTTCCAGCACCCGCAGGTGTGTGAGGTACTCGTCGCTGAACGTCATCCAGAATCGGATGCGGCGGAGCCCCCGCACGTGCAAGACGAGCGATTCGAGCTCTTCGTGATGGAGAAGATACGCCTTACGCTCGCCGATGCCGGGGAAGTCGAACACGCGCGACATCTCCATCGGCTTCGTCTCCACCCAGCGGCCGTCTTCCCAATAGCGGCCGTTCTGGGTGATCTCGCGGAGATTGATCTCCGCGTTGAAGTTCGTCGCGAACGCCGCGCCGTGGCTGCCGGCGTTGCAATCCACGATGTCGATCGTGCGGATCTCGTCGAACAGGTGCTTCTGGGCGTACGCGCAGAACACGTTCGTCACGCCGGGATCGAACCCTGCGCCGAGCAGGGCCATGCGACCGGCCGACGCGAATCGCTGTTCATACGCCCACTGCCACTTGTACTCGAACTTCGCGACGTCGCGCGGCTCGTAGTTCGCCGTGTCGACGTAGTCGACGCCAGCCTCGAGGCACGCATCCATCAACGGCAGGTCCTGATAGGGCAGCGCGACATTCACCAGTACATCCGCCCCCGTTCTCCGGAGAAGCCGGGCCGTCGCGCCGACGTCATCGGCGTCGACCTGCGCGACGTCGATGGTGCGGCCGTGCCGGCGCTCGATCTCGTCACGGATATTCTCGCAGCGAGCCAGGGTCCGGCTGGCGAGTGTCACGCGCTCGAAGATGGGGTGCGCCATCATGGCGCACTTGTGTGCGACGACGGCTCCTACGCCGCCGGCGCCGATGATCAGCAGTCGCGCCACGTCGGTACCCGAGCGGGCATATAGGACACCGCCCGGCCAGGCTCCAGCCGGCCACCGGATCCGGAGACGTAGTTCGCACGACGCGGGGGAGGACGGCGCTTTTTCATTGACGGGCTCGCCGGCGCGGTCGTAGGCTCCGCGCGCGTTGCTCGGGAGCGATGGCGCTCCGTCGTCGTCCGTTGCCACGCCCAACCATCCAAAGGGGGACGTATGGCACACAACGCCGACCGCCGAATGTTGCTCGCCGGCCTCGGGGCCGCAGGCGCGCTCACGATCACACGGACCGCACGCGCCGCAACGTGTGGAGATGCGGGCCCGCTCGGGCCGACCGGCCCGACGCTGAGAGATCTGTCGGATCAGATCTCCAAGCCGCGAGCTCAAGCCGAGACGCGCTTCCCGATCATTGGTCAATCGCCGTCCGCGACCGCGCAGTTCGTGATCACGGCGCCGGGCGTATACTTCCTGACCGGCCCGCTCACGGGCGCGCAGGGGCTCAACTGCATCGAGGTCCACTCCGACCAGGTCGAGATCCACTTCGACGGATGGCACATCGAAGGTGTTCCAGGAGCGCGCGCCGGCATCTCGACGCCGAGTCCGCAGAGCAACATCGCGATCTACGATCCGTCATTCAAAAACTGGCCCGACACCTGCATCGATCTGCGCAACTCTCCCAATTGTCTGTGCGAAGAAGGCTGGTTCCAGAACTGCGACGGCGCGGGATCGAGCGGCACCGGTCCAGGTATCCTCGCGCTCGGCGACCGCGGCTTCATTTTCGACTGCGACCAGTACAACTGCCTCGGGTCGCTCATGAGCGTCGGACAATACGGCGCGATCGAAGAAGCGTTGAGCGTCGGCGGTTCGGGCGGCTGCTTTCAGTGCGGAGACGGTGGCGTCATCGAGAACAGCTTCGCAATGCAGAACGCGGGCGTCGGCGTCCAGATGGGCAGCCGCAGCACGCTCACGCTCAGCCGCGTCATCGACAACGGCGGCGTCATCGCGGCGGCGGAGTGCGTGGTCTTCGACTGCGAGATCTCCGGCTGCCCCGGCGCCGGCGTCACCGTCACGGGCGTGCAATGCCAGATCGAGGACCTGTACGTCTCGGGATGTCCCATCGGCATCGACGTGCTTGCCGGCGGCGGCGGAACGTTAGTGGACTTGAACCACGTCGTCGGGGCCGCCACCGGCATCGCCGTCGATGCGGCGGCCTCGCGCTGCCTCGTGATCCGCAATCAGGTCGGCGGCGGGACGCTGGGATCGGTCGCGTACGCGATCACCGCCTCGAGCTCGTATGGGTCGATTCGCGACGTGACCAGCGGTGGCGACATCAACGCGTCGCCGTTGGGCCCCGTTCAGGCGTACGACAACTTGCTGTACTGAGGCGATGGTCGTGGCACGGTTTGGACAGCCCGCCGCTCCTAGTGCGGCCCGGAGAACCATCATGAGAAAATTCATACTGCTTGCTGCTCTCGCGCTGGCGATTTCATGTCCTGCTCCTGCACGCGCCAGCATCTTGGATATTCCACCGCCCTTGAAAGGGCAGAAGTCGTTGCGGCTCTTTACCGTGCCCGGAGTCGTGACCGCGGGCGGGCTCGGCACTTTCTTTTCGTGCACGAACCGCTCCTCGTCGCCCGCGACCATCAGCGTCGAGCTCTACGTCGAGGACGGCGGCGCCGCCTGCAACGATGCGAGCGCCGTGGCGGTCACGGCCGCCCCCGGAGCGACGGTGATGTTCGCGACCCAGAACACGGCCGACTCGTCGTTCTTCTCCAGCGTCCCGCTCAGCACTCCGCCGGCCTACCTTGCGCTCGGCTCGGCCAGCATTCTCTCGACCAGCAAGAGCGTGGTCTGCAACGCGTTCATCGCCGACGTCTACAACTCGCCTCCATTGTCGATGGCGACACTGAAGGCGATCGGGAAGAAACAGGTCGGCGACTGAGCTTCAAAGAGGACGCCGTCAGGGCTCGCGGACATTTCCTCTAGCGAACGACGCGAAACAGCAGCACCACCATCACGGCTACCTAACGAGCGGCGTCGGCCGTCGCGACGTTCTGGTCGAGCGGCAACACCGTGTCCGCCGGCATCCCGGGCTTCAGCGCCTCGTCGCGCGTCTCGAGCTCGACCTTCACGCGATACACGAGCTTCACGCGCTCGTCGGGGGTCTGGATGTTCTTCGGCGTGAACTCGGCGCGCTCGGCGATGAACGTGACTTTGCCGTTGAACGGATGATCCGGAAACGAGTCGATCGTCACGTGCGCGGGCATGCCGAGCCGGACTTTTCCGAGATCGCGCTCGCCGACGTAGACATTGACCCACGGCCGGCTGAGGTCGCCGAGCGTCACGATCGGGGTGCCGGGCTGGACCATCTCGCCGGGCTCGCGGCTCTTGCTGAGGACGCGTCCCGCGGCCGGCGCGAAGAGCTGACAGCGCGCGAGGTCGAGCTCGGCGAGCTCGAGGTCGGCGCCGGCGCGTTGCAGCTCAGCGCGCGCGCCTTCGATTTCCTCCGTCCGGAAGCCTTCGCGGAGCTGATCGAGCTGCTGCACCGCTTGGTCGTGCGCGGCGCGCGCGTTGGCGACGAGATTCTCGAGCCGATCGCGCTCGGTCTGCGCGACGATGCCTTCGGCGTGCAGGCGGGAGATGCGAGCGTATTCTCGCGTCTGCATGGCCAGCGCCGCGTCGGCGGCCTCGCGCCCGGCCAGCGCCCGGCCGACCTCCTGCTCGCGGGAGCCCTTCATCATCATCCGATAGTGCGCGTCCGCCGCCTCTTTGGCCGCCGCCGCGCGCGTCACTCGCAGGCGATACTCGCGGTCGTCGAGACGGCCGACGGGCTCGCCCTTGTCGACCATCACGCCCTCGTCGACCGAGCGTTCGATCATGCGGCCGCCCACCTCGAAGGCGACATCGACCTGCGTCACCTCGATGATGCCGGAGCCACGAATGGCCGTTGCGGCCTGCTCGCGGGCGACCCACCAGCGCGTGCCGAAGAACAGCACGGCCGCGAGGGCACCGATCACGAGGACTCCGACTAGTGGTCGTCGCATGGGGTCACACGCTCACTTTGCGATCGTGATGCTCGGTCCGCCCGCTGCGGGCTTCACGACCGTCATCTGAAACAGTTGGTACAGCAACACGAAGGCTTTCTTGTTCCATTGATATCCGGAGTCGGGCTGCAGTGCGTAGTAGAGGCCATGATAGCGGATCGCGCGCTCGCCGCCGCGCGGCCGCGTCGCCGACTCCATGACGCCGAGCGCGAACGCGGGGTTCTCGCTCACGAGCGGTGTCTTCGAATGGGGCGTCACGTCGTACTCCGGCGCTTCGTGCAGAGCATGGCCGAGGAAGTCGATCATGTTGGCGAAGCTGCGGAGCCGGAACTTGCCGTGCAGCGGAAACTCGCCGCCGGGATAGCCGGCCCGGATGTCGACGACGAGCTCGTCGTCGAGGTTGTGCTCGGCCTCGTCGTGGAGGCGGTGGCGCTCGTCGTTGGTGAGCACCTCGGGGTCGTAGTTGGTGACGACGATCCGGCCGATGCTGCGCTTGGTGAGGCGATACCCGTTGTTGCCGGGCTCGCGCGCGACCACGAACTGCTTTTCGAGCGACTGCAGGAGCTCGGGCGTCACCGAACCGGCCGGGACCGTCCACGACTCCTGGAAGATGAGGGGCTCGGCATAGAGCGCGCCGCGATCCTGAATCGATGAGAGGTGCAGCACGACGCGGCGAAACGTGGTGTAGCCGTCGCGGTCGCCTGGGCGGTTGGCGTACGTCACTTTGCGGCTGCCGACGTCGGTGCGGAACTCGCCGGCCATCAAGCGGAGCACGAGGTCGACGTCGGCGCCTTGGCGGAGCAGGAGCGTGAGCGTGCTCTCGGGGAACGGCGTCAGCAGCCGGCGCGTGAACTCCTCGCCCTCGACGGGGACGATGCTGAACGTCGGGTTGTCGGACCAGCTGCCGCCGAAGATCGGCGAGAGGTTGTTGGCGCCGCCCTCGGTCGCGCCGAGCGGCGGTGTGGCACCGGCATTCAGCTGCAGGTTGAAGGTGGCGGCGATGTTGGAGAGCGCCGTGAAGTGCAGCGGCTCGTCGTGACGGGCGCGCGCGATGTTGAGGAGTAGCTGACGGCAGATCGCCTCGGTGGCGAGCGCGTCGTACGCCATCATGGTCCGGTTCAGCTGGAGCGCGGGGAGACAGCCGCCGCAGACGACAGCCGCGAGCAGGACGAGGAGCCGCCACGGGACCGGCCTCGTCGGGCGCCGCTGGTCTTCGAGCTCGGGACGAGGCACGCGCCTGCCCATGTACTCCGCCGGCAGCGTCCTTTCAAAGGCGGCGTCGTAGGCTTCTTGGCGGAGGCACGTCGGATCGTTTAAAGGTGCCCGATGCCCGATTTCCGCTACCAAGAGATGTTCCCGCACGGTCACGACACGACCCCGTACCGCAAGCTCGCAGGCGACTGGGTGGGCACCGACACGTTCCGCGGCGAGCGCGTCCTCACGATCGACGCGGCCGCGCTGACGCGGCTCGCGTTCGAGGCCGTGCGCGACATCTCGCACCTCTTCCGCCCGGGGCACCTGGCGCAGCTGCGGAAGATCCTCGAGGACGGCGAGGCGTCGGTGAATGACCGATTCGTCGCGCTCACCATGCTGCGAAATGCCTGCGTCTCGGCCGGGATGGTGCTGCCGTCGTGTCAGGACACCGGCACTGCGATCGTGATCGGGAAAAAGGGGCAGCGCGTGTGGACGAGCGCGGATGACGATGCGGCCCTCGCACGCGGCATCTTCGACGTCTATCAGCAGACCAACCTGCGTTACTCGCAGATGGCGCCGCTCTCGATGTTCGAAGAGAAGAACACCGGGACGAACCTTCCCGCGCAGCTGGAGCTCTATGCCACGAGCGGGGACGAGTACCGCTTCCTCTTCGTCACCAAGGGCGGCGGCTCGGCCAACAAATCGTTCCTCTACCAAGAGACCGCCGCGATCCTGAACCGCGAGCGGCTGCTGCCGTTCATCGAGCAGAAGGTGAAGACGCTCGGTACCTCGGCCTGTCCGCCGTATCACCTGGCGATCGTCATCGGCGGGACCTCGGCCGAGGTGACGATGAAGACGGTGAAGCTCGCGTCGTGTCGCGATCTCGACGATCTGCCGACGCGCGGCGATACCGTCGGCCACGCCATCCGCGACCCGGAGCTCGAGGACGAGATCTGGAAGATGACTCAGCGTCTCGAGATCGGCGCGCAGTTCGGCGGCAAATATTTCTGTCACGACGTGCGCGTCATCCGGCTGCCGCGCCACGGCGCGAGCCTGCCGATCGGTATCGGCGTGTCGTGCTCGGCCGACCGTCAAGCCAAGGCCAAGATCACGGCCGAGGGCGTGTTCCTCGAGCAGCTCGAGAGCAATCCGGCGCACTATCTGCCCGAGATCGACGAGAGCAAGCTTTCGGGCGACGTCGTGAAGATCGACCTGTCGAAGCCGATGAGCGAGATCCGCGCCACGCTCTCGCGCTATCCCATCAAGACGCGCCTCGCGCTGACCGGCACCGTGGTCGTCGCGCGCGACCTGGCGCACGCGAAGCTGCGCGAGCGCCTGGAGCGCGGCGAGGGCCTGCCGCAGTACGTGAAGGACCATCCGATCTACTACGCGGGTCCGGCGAAAACGCCGCAGGGCATGGCGTCGGGCTCGTTCGGTCCAACGACGGCGGGCCGCATGGACGGGTACGTCGATCAGTTCATGCAGGCCGGCGGCAGCCTGATCACGCTCGCGAAAGGCAACCGCTCGCAGCAGGTCGCCGACGCCTGCAAGAAATACGGCGGGTTCTATCTCGGCTCGATCGGCGGCCCGGCCGCGATCCTCGCGCGCGACAACATCCGCAAGGTCGAGGTGCTCGAGTATCCCGAGCTCGG
>JBDSJB010000324.1:0-3351 GCA_039917665.1 Binatia bacterium | reverse complement strand
ACCATGACCATCTTCATGCTGTCGCTGACCGGCATCCCGCCGCTCGCGGGCTTCGCCGGCAAGCTCTACATCTTCACCGCCGCCATCCGCGACGGCTACTACGTGCTCGCCGTCATCGGCGTCCTCAACAGCGCGATCTCGGCCGGCTACTACATCCGGGTTTTGATCGCGATGTACCTGACGCCGGGGTCGGAAGTCGCGACCCGGGTCGCGCGTCAGCCGTATCTGGTCACGTCGATCGTGATCTCGGCCGTGCTGACGGTGTTGGTGGGAGTGTTCCCCGCGCTGTGGATGCAGTTCGCGCGGATGGGCTTCCTCTCGCTCTAGGCGATCTCGCCCCGAGCTGCCGCCGTCGTGGCCACGTCGTCCGCAGTCCGCGAGCGGAACAGGATCGCCAGCAATACGGTCGGCAGCAGCAGGAGCAAAATCCAACTCCGGAAACTCAGCTCGGCCGCGCGGGCGACGTCCGCGGTAACGAGACCCCGTGCCAGCGTTCCCAAAGCCAAGCCAATGGCTGCCCGCGGTACGATGAGGGTCCAACACAGCACCTGGATCGTCCGCCGGAGCAGCACCGGCAGCGCGTTCGTTCGGCTCCAGACGAAGAGCGGGATGAGCGCGACCAGATCGTAGCCGTTGCAGCGAAAGCAGAGCGTGGCGACGTACAGCAGCACGGGCAGAGCGTCCGCCGTGGCGATCTCACGGCCATCGTTGCGGTGGATGAAGACGGTGCCGATCACCAAGAGCAATCCCACCGTCAATCCGATCAGCGTCGTGGTCCCGGCGCCGAGGTGCGTCAGATGCGCGACCAAGCTCGCGACGCCGACCGCGATGTGCGACGTCGGCGCGTTGGATGCGGCGTAGGTGCCGACGCTCGCTATGTAGGTACCTGCGTCCGAGTGCGACAGCGAGAGGCCGACCCACGTGAGGGCCGCGAGGCAGGCCGTCATCACACCCACCGTCGAAAGCTCCCGACGCAAGAAGAGAAACGCCACGAAGGGGATCGCGAGCTGCGGCTTGATCATGGCGAGTGCGAGCGGCAGCCCGGCGAGAGCCGCGCGGCCCTGCTGGAGCGCGTGCCCCGCCAGCAGGAGCATGAAAACGACGAGCAGCGACGTCTGCCCCGTCGTCATGACGGAGAGCGTCGGCGAGAGGAGCAGCGCGAAGCACCACGCTGCATAGCGATCGTGCGTATCGAGCCCGTGGTGCTGCAGGAGTCGGAAGCTCAACAACACCGATCCGATCAGGCAGGCGACGTTCATCAGCTTCCAGAGCGCGAGCGCCGCACCCCAGGGCAGCAAACTCAACCCGACGCAGACCGGCATCCACGACGGGGGATACGCGAACGGGAACGCGGCCGTGCCGGCAAGCGCAGCGGGAGTTTCGAGGCTCTGCCACGTCTGCTGGTACGAGGTGCGCTCGTACGGTGAGACGCCCTCCGTGCTGCACCGCCCGGCGACGTAGGAGACGTACAGATCCAAGCCGTCGGCGGGAAACCAGAGTGCGAGGACACCGCCCGCCACGAAGTAGGCGACCGCGAGCGCGAGCCCGGCTCGGTAGATGGCCAGCCGTCGTCTGTCGGGGGGTGGACGCATGGCGTGCCGGTTATCGTTGCCGCTCGCGGCGCTGCCTGAAGCGGACTGCTGGGACTACGCGCGCGCGATCGTCAGTGCGCCGATCGCGATGAAGCCCGCACCCGCGAGCCACGACAGCACCCGCGGGCTCACGTAGTGCGCGACGACGCCACCCATCGCGACGCCGATCGCCGACGTCACGACCAGTGCCGACGCGGCGCCGAGGAACACGGTCACCTTCGAGTGCTCGGTGTCGGCGGCGTATAGGAAGGTCGCGAGCTGCGTCTTGTCGCCGAGCTCGGCGAGGAACACGGTCGAGAAGACGGTCAGGAAGAATCGCAGGTCCATGGGACAGTTACCTCGTGAGAGTGGTGACGCGAGCGGGGTCGAGCGCGGCGAGCAGGCCGTAGAGCGTGGAGCTCACCGGCGTCGGGACGCCGACGGTGGCGCCGAAGCGCACGACGGCGCCGGTGATGGCGTCGTATTCGAGCCGTCGCCCGCGCTCGAGGTCCTGCAGCATCGACGTGCGGAGCGCGTGGAGATTCTCGCGTGAGAACGCGAGCACGGTCTCGACGCGCGCCGGATCGAGCAAGATGCCTTGGGCGCGTGCGACCGCGACGACCTCGTGCATGGCGGCGCGGAGCACGTCGGCCGTCGCCGGCAGCGATGCGGCGGCGCCGGCGCTCGAGTGGGTGATCGCCGTGACCGAGTTGTGGGCGGCGTTCCACATGAGCTTGCTCCACAGGAGGACGGGCATCTCGTTGGAGAGGCGATGGCGGACCCCGGCCTCAGTGAAGAGTCCAGCCAGGTTGCGGCCGCGCGGGCTCTCGTGCCCGGTCATCTCGCCGAAGAAGATCGTGCCCTCGGCGACGTGGCGGACGACCCCCGGCGCCGTGAGCTCGGCGCCGATCTCGGTCATGGCGCCCATGAGTGGCGGCAGTTCCAGGACGGCGGCGAGCAGGCTCTCGTTCTCGATGCCGTTCTGCAGCGACAGGACGGTCGTGTCCTCGCCGACGACCGGCGCGATCTGACGCGCCGTCGCTTCCGTGTCGTAGGACTTGACCGTGACGAGCACGAGCCCGACCGGCTCGAGGTCGGCCACCGTGTCGGTGGCGATGATGCGCGACAAGTGAAAGTCACCGTCGACGCTTTCGACGGTGAGGCCGGACGATCGGAGCGCGGCGAGATTCGTGCCGCGGGCGAGGAAGACGACGTCGTGACCGGCGCGGGCGAGGTGGGCGCCGAAGAAGCCGCCGACCCCGCCCGCACCCGCAATCAGGATGCGCACGGCGTCAGAACTTCACCTGCGGCACTTGCTTCGCCGACTCCGGCACCTCGAAGTACTTCTGCTCGCCGAATCCCAGCATCTTGGCCGTGATGACGGTCGGGAAGCTCTTGGCGAGCGTGTTGTATTCCTGGACGACCTCGTTGTAGCGCCGCCGTTCGGTGGCGATACGGTTCTCCGTACCCGAGAGCTCGTCCGAGAGGCGGGCGAATTGCGCGTCGGCTTTGAGGTTGGGGTAGTTCTCGGCGATCGCGAGCAGGCGCGAGAGTGCCGACGACACCTCGCCCGAGGCGGCGATCTGGGCCTCGCGCGACGTGCCGGCCGCGAGCATGTGGGCGCGCGCATTGGCAACGGCCTCGAAGATCTCTTTCTCGTGGGCGGCGTAGCCCTTGGTGACCTCGATCAGGTTCGGGATCAGGTCGTTCCGACGCTGGAGCTGGTTCTCGACCTGCGCCCAGGCGCCGTCGATGGCCTCGCGCAAGCTCACGAGGCGGT
>JBDSJB010000323.1:0-4086 GCA_039917665.1 Binatia bacterium | reverse complement strand
AGGCCGATCTCGCCGATGCCGCGGGCGCCGAGCGCGTTGATCTCTTTGTCGGGGTAGTCGAGGAAGTGCACCTCGAGCTTCGGGACGTCGGCATTCACGGCGACGACGTAGTCGGCCAAGCTGCTGTTGATGGGCGCGCCGTTCCGCAGGTCGTAGGCGGTCTCCTCGAAGAGCGCCATGCCGATACCCATGACCACCGCGCCCTCGATCTGATTGCGGCCGGCGAGCGGGTTCAGGATCGTGCCGGCGTCGATTACGGTGACGACGCGACTCACGCGCAGCCGCGCGATCGCGGGCTGCCACGTCACCTCGACGAAGTGCGCCCCGAAGGAATGGGTCGAGACTTTCGGCTTGGCGCTGTCGCCGAACGTGCCTTTCGCGCTGCCGCGTCCGGTCACCATCCCGACGCCGACGTGGCGGAGCAGATCGCCGAACGCGACGCCGGCCGATGATGCGTCTTTCGGCGCCACGCTGCCGGCGGCGAACGTCAACTCGTCCGCCTTGTGCTGCGCGAAGGGTGATCCTTGCGCCTTCGACACGGTCTCGAGGAGCGACGCGATCGCGGCGTCAGCGGCCTCGAAGACGGCCGGCACGAGCGAGCCGGTCGCCATCGACCCACCCGAGATCGGACCGGGCGGCAGCGCCGTATCGCCGAGCACGACCTCGATGCGCTCGAGCGGCAGGCCGGTCCTCTCAGCGACGAGCTGCGCCAGGATCGTGTACGTGCCCGTGCCGATGTCCTGCGTGCCGCTCGACACGCGCGCCGTGCCGTTGTCGAAGAGCTGCACGGTCGCCTCGGCGGGGAAACGCGCGGCGATCCACGAGCATCCGGCCATGCCCCATCCGAGCACGAGGCCGTCACGCTTCATCGACCCGACGGCGGGCGTGCGCTGCGCCCACCCGAAGCGCTCGGCCCCGAGTTGGAAGCACTCGAGCAAATGCCGCGACGAGAACGGGACGCCGAGCCCCTCGTCGATCGCCGGTTCGTTCTTCACGCGCAGCGCGACGGGGTCCATCGACAGCGCGGCCGCCAGCTCGTTCATGGCCGACTCGGTGGCATACAGACCGGGAACAGCGCCCGGGCCGCGCATGGACGTCGGCGACCCGACGTGTCGACGCGCCAGCGCAGACGTCACCTTCACGTTCGGCACGCTGTATTGGAACGGCGTCGCCTCGCCGCAATTCTCCTTGTAGTCGTCGAGGAGCGCGGTGTGATTCACGACGTCGTGCTGCAATGCGACGAGCTTGCCGTCGCGAGCGGCGCCGACACGCACGCGTTGCTCGGTGCGCGGCCGGTGGCCGACGGCGTGGAACATCATCTTCCGGCTGAGCACGAGCTTGACGGGCTTGCCCAGCTGGCGCGCGGCGGCCGCCGCCAGCAGACAGTGCGACCACGGCCAGAGCTTGCCGCCAAACCCCGAGCCGAGGAACCGCGACACGACGCGGACGTTCTCGTTCGGCACCGCCGAGCATCTGCGCAACGACGTCGCGCGTGTTGTTGATGGCCTGCGTGCACTCGTACAACGTGAGCACGTCCTGCTCCCAGACGGCGGTCGTCGAGTGCAGCTCGATCGGATTGTGGGTCTCGACCGGCGTGACATAGGTCTGATCGACCGTGACGCCCGCCTCGCGAAAGCCGCGGGCGGCGTCGCCGCGCTCGCTGTCGACCTCGGGTTTGCCTTCCGGCTTCAGCCCGCCGGCGACGTTGGGCGGGTCGGCGGCATAGGTCACGCGCACGACGTCGGCCGCGGCCTTGGCAGCTTCGAACGTGTCGGCGACGACGACCGCGACATACTGGCCGTAGTAGCGGATGACGTCGTCGGCGAGCGGTGGCCGGCGCTCATCGGTCATGTGGTCGATACCGACGCTCTTGGCGGCGCGCGACATCTTGCCGATGTTGCCGCGATGGAGCACGGCACGGACGTTCGGCATCTGCTCGGCGGCCTTCGTATCGAGGCTCGCGATCTTGCCGGCGGCGATCGTCGCCCCGACCGGAACGGCGTAGAGCTGGCCGGGAAAATGAAAATCGGATGTGTACTGCGCCTGGCCCGTCACCTTGCGGGGTCCGTCGATGCGCGGTGTGGCGCGCCCGATCGGTGAGCGCTTGTTCGCGGGTTCCGGAGCGGCAGGCATCAGACGATCCTCACGCGACGCCGGTCGCCGTCGCGAGCGCGTGGGCGAGGCAGCGCGTCGCGAGCTCGGCCTTGAAACCGTTCTGGCTCTGGGGGACAGCACCTCGCAGCGCTGCCTCGGCCGCGCGGCGAAACGTTTCCGCCCCGGCGCGCTGACCGACGAGCGCGGTCTCGGCCTCGGGCGCGCGCCACGGCTTGGTACCGACGCCGCCCAGCGCGACGCGAGCGCGCGTCACCGTTCCCGCGCCATCGACGTTCACCACGACGGCCGCCGACGCGAGCGCGAACTCGTACGAAGCGCGGTCACGGAGCTTCAGGTAGTGCTGCTTGCTGCCTTGGATCGGCGGCGGCAGCGTCACGTGCGTGATCAGGTCGCCAGGGTCGAGCACGGTCTCACGCTCGGGCGTGCTGCCGGGGAGCACATGGAAGTCGCCGAACGGAATCGCGCGCTCGCCCTTCGGCCCCTGCACGTGGATCGTGGCTTCGAGCGCGGCCATTGCGACGCACATGTCGGACGGATTGGTCGCGATGCAGTGTGGGCTCGTCCCGAGCACGGCGAGCGAGCGGTTGGCTCCGCCGATCGCATCGCACCCCGACCCGGGCGCACGCTTGTTGCAGGCCATCGCCGTGTCGCGGAAATACATGCAGCGGGTCCGTTGCAGTAGATTGCCGGCCGTCGTCGCCATGTTGCGGAGCTGTGTCGAAGCGCCGGCGAGGATCGCCTGCGAGAGGACGGCGTAGTCGCGCCGGACTGTTGCGTGATGCGCGAGGTCCGAATTGCGGACCGTGGCACCGATGCGGAGACCGCCGTCGGCCGACGCCTCGATCTTCCCGAGCGGCAGCCGATTCACGTCGACGACGCGCGCCGGGTACTCGACGTTCAGCTTCATGAGATCGAGCAGCGTGGTGCCGCCAGCGAGGAAGCGCACGTCGGCGCCCTGCTGCGCCGTCTTGGCCTTGGCGCCGGCCGCGATCGCGGCAGCGGCGTCGGTCGCGCGGACGAACTCGAACGTATTCACTTGGCGCGCACCTGCTGAATGGCGGCGACGATGTTCGGGTAGGCGCCGCAGCGGCAGATGTTGCCGCTCATGAGCTCTCGCACCGATTCGTCGTCGGGACCGCACGGCTCTTTCAGAAGCGCGACGGCCGACATGATCTGCCCTGCCGTGCAGTAGCCGCATTGGTAGCTGTCGCACGCAACGAACGCCGCCTGCATCGGGTGCAGATTCTCGGGCGTCCCGAGGCCTTCGATCGTGGTGATCTCGTCGCCTTCGTGGGACACCGCCAGGCTGAGACACGAGTTCACGCGCCGCCCGTTCACGTGCACCGTGCATGCGCCGCACTGGCCGTGGTCGCAGCCCTTCTTCGTCCCCGTCAGCTCGAGATGCTCGCGGAGACAATCGAGCAACGTCGTCCGCGGGTCGAGACGGAGATCATGCGTGTTGCCGTTCACCCGGAGCGTCACGGGTAGCGCGCCTGCGACGACCGGTCGGGCCGCGGGCGCTGACGCGGCGGGTTCCGCCGCCGATGCCGTCCGTCCGACCACCGCCGCCGCACCCGCCGTGACCGCCGTCGACAAGAACGACCGTCGAGTCCAATCGTGCGTCATCGTCCGGCCATTCTGCCGCGACGACCGACCTAGTCCAGTCCGCGACCCTACGGAGCGTCGACGATGTAGAAGCCGCTGCCGAGATCGCCCGGGACGCGGAGCGCGAGACGCGGGTCGAGGTTGGGCGTGCACGGGAGCGGTGCGGCGAAGCACGCGTCGTGAGCGGGGAAGTACACCGAGAGACCGCTCGCCAGCACTCTGGTCTCGGTCTGGACGCGGCCGAGACCCTCGTAGTCACGGAGCGTCGGCCAGAGCGCGCCCGCCGGCGCCGCGAGAAAAGCCGCTCCGGCGACGACCGCCACGAGCGCGAGCCCCCGCCCGACCACGCTCCGTTGAAGCCAACCG
>JBDSJB010000322.1:0-7540 GCA_039917665.1 Binatia bacterium | reverse complement strand
CCTGGGTGGCAGCGGCAAGTTTCAAGCGCTGGGTGGCGGGCGACCCGGCGACCGTAGGAACCCGCCCTGACCCACCTCCGGGCGACACCATCCGACCGAGCGCCGACCGGGTTCATTATATTGACACGATCAGACCCAGCACTTATGACGCGCACCTGAATGAAGCTCCAGCGCCATCGTGCGGCGCCGCGAGCTTTTTTGTTGGGGTTGACTGACCGCAGGGTCGAGCGGTGCGAGACGGGGTCTCGGCGCCGCTTTTTTGGAACGCCCGCTGACCGCGTGGTTAGCGGCGGTCGACGCAAGGAGGGGACGCATGACGCAGGTTGCCGCCGAGGAAGTCCGCCGAACCTCGACCCCGTTTCCGCTTCGTCCGACGGCTCCGCCTCGTGGTGACGAGTTCCTCGCCAAGGTCACCCACACGATCGACCGCTCCCAGCAGTACTTCGAGCGCGAGCAGCACGCCGAGGGCTACTGGCACCGTCCGCTCGAGGCCAACGCCACGATGGACGCCGAGTACGTCTTCTTCATGCACTTCATGGGGCGGGTGGACGTCGAGCGCCAGAACCGCATCATCGCCCATCTTTTGGCGACGCAGCTCCCCGAAGGCTGTTGGTCGCTGTATCCGGGCGCGCCGGGTCATCTGTCGAATACCATCGAGGCCTATTTCGCGATGAAGCTCGCCGGCCTGCCGGCGACCAATCCCGCGCTGGTCCGTGCCCGCGACTTCATCTTGAAGAACGGTGGGCTCGCGAAGGCGCAGGTCTTCACGCGCTGCTTCCTCGCGTACTTTGGCCAGTATCCGTGGGACGGGCTCCCGACCATGCCCGCCGAGCTCGTCCTGCTGCCGGATTGGTTCCCCATCAACATCTACGAGATGTCGAGCTGGGCGCGCGGAACCGTCGTGCCGCTCGTCGTACTGATGGCGAAGCGCCCGTACGTGCCGATCCCCGCCGAGCACGGGGTGTCCGAGCTCTGGGTGAACCCGCCGGTGCCGGAGGATTACGCGTTCCCGCCCGACACCAAGCAGACGTTCACGTGGCGGAACTTCTTCCTCGGGCTCGACCGCGTGCTGAAGGTGCTCGGCAAGTCGCCGGTGAAGCCGCTCCGCGAGCGCGCGCTCCGGAAGTGCGCCGACTGGATCCTGTCGCACCAAGACGTGAACGGTGGTTGGGGCGGCATCCAACCGGCCATGGTGAACTCCGTGATGGCGCTCCGCGTGCTCGGGTACGCAGACGATCATCCGGCGGTCGCAAAGGGCATCCAGGCGGTCGAAGACTTCGTCATCGAGGAAGGCGATCAGCTCTTCTTCCAACCGTGCGTCTCGCCCACGTGGGACACGGCGCTCGCCGCCAAGGCGCTGCTCGATTCCGGCATGGCGCCCGACAATCCGGCGCTGCAGAAGGCGAGCGATTGGCTGATCGAGAACCAGATCTTCGCGCCGGGCGATTGGTCGATCAAGAATCCCGACCTCGAGCCGGGCGGCTGGGCGTTCGAGTTCGCCAACGACTGGTATCCCGACACCGACGACACGGCCGTCATCCTGATGGTGTTGAAGCGCATCACCGCGACCAACGAGCGCGCCAAGGAGCGCGCGCTCACGCGCGGCCTCAACTGGACGCTCGGGATGCAGAGCCGGAACGGCGGCTGGGGCGCGTTCGACACCGACAATCTGCGCGAGCTCTTCAACAAGATTCCCTTCGCTGACATGGAGGCGATGCTCGATCAGCCGACCGCCGATCTCACCGGCCGTCACCTCGAGCTGATGGGCGACTTTGGTTACGACCGCGACATGCGGCGCGCTAAGCGCGGGCTCGCGTTCCTCAAGAAGGTCCAGGAGGCGAACGGCTCGTGGTGGGGACGTTGGGGCGTGAACTACATCTACGGCACGTGGTCGGTGTTGTGCGGTCTGCGCGCGATCGGCGAGGATCTGAGCCAGCCGTACATCCGTCAATCGGTGGCCTGGCTGAAGAGTCGCCAGAACGAGGATGGCGGCTGGGGTGAGACCTGCGACAGCTACGGTGACACGGCGCTCGCCGGCAAAGGCCCCAGCACCCCGTCACAGACGGCCTGGGCCCTGCTCGGGCTGCTCGCCGGCGAGGACGTGCTCGGCCCCGAGGTGGTGCGCGGCATCGAGCATCTCGCGCGGACGCAGCAGCACGACGGCACCTGGGTCGAGCTGTATTTCACCGGCACCGGGTTTCCGCGTCACTTCTATCTGCGGTACTACATGTATCGGAACTATTTCCCGCTGATGGCGCTCGGTCTCTTCTGTTCGCGAGCGGAGGCTCACGTCGCGCGACAGGCGGGCAATGGCTCGTCGAACGGACACGCCTCTGCATGAGTGAAGCTCCGCGCCGCCGCTCCTTCGCGCTCCTCGGATCGACGGGATCCGTCGGCGTGTCGACGCTGGCGCTAGTCGAGCGCTTCCCCGACCGGTTTCGGGCGGTCGCCCTGGCCGCCGGCCGCAACATGGCCGTCCTGGCCGAGCAGATCCGCCGCCACGCGCCGGATCTCGTGTCGGTCGCCGACGAGGCGAGCGCCAGTGATCTCCGTGCCCGCGTTCCCGAGTTCGGGGGCCGGATCCTGGTCGGGTCGGAAGGGCCGCTCGCGGTCGCGACGCATCCCGAGGCGGACCTCGTGCTGTCGGCGCTGGTCGGCGCGCTCGGTCTCGTGCCGACGCTCGCCGCGGTCCACGCCGGGAAGCACGTCGCGCTCGCCAACAAAGAGGTGCTGGTGGTCGCGGGCGAGCTCGTCACCAGCGCGGCTCGCGAGAAAGGCGTGCTGCTTCTCCCCGTCGACAGCGAGCACAACGCGATCTTCCAGGCGCTCAGCGGTCAGAGCCACGCCGAGGTGAAGCGGATCGTGCTGACGGCGTCGGGCGGCCCGTTCTTGTCGCGGTCGGCGGCGGAGCTCGCCACCGTCACGGTCGCCGAGGCGCTCAATCATCCGACGTGGAAGATGGGCCCGAAGATCACGATCGACTCCGCGACGCTGATGAACAAAGGGCTCGAGGTCATCGAGGCGCGCTGGCTCTTCGACGTCGACGCTGACCGGATCGACGTCGTCATCCACCCGCAGAGCATCGTGCACTCGATGGTCGAATACATCGATGGGTCGGTGCTGGCACAGATGGCCGTCCCCGACATGACCATCCCGATTGCCTACGCCCTCGCGTATCCTGCCCGCTTGCCGCTCGATTATCTCCGCCCGCTCGACCTTCCCGCGGCCGGGACGCTCACGTTCGTGGCGCCGGATCGCGGCCGGTTTCCCTGTCTCGACCTCGCGTATCGCGCGCTCCGCGCTGCCGGCACGATGCCGGCCGTGCTGAACGCCGCCAACGAGATCGCGGTCGAGCGTTTTCTCGCGTCGGATCTCACCTACCGCGAGATCCCCGCGCTCGTCTCTGCCGTCATGGACGCGCACGAGCGCGCCGAAGCCGCGAGCCTCGACGTGTTGCTTGCCGCCGACGGATGGGCGCGCGAGGAAGGTCGCCGTTGGCACGGCGCCGGCGCGGGGAGGGCGGCAGCGCAGCGCTGACCTCTCGGCGATGACCGCGACGACTCCCATCGAAGCGACCGCCGCTGCGCCCGACGCCGTGCGCGCGGGGATGACGGCGGAATCCGCGGCGACGACTGCCGCGTTCGGTGAATGCGAGCGCATCGCCCGCACGCACTACGAGAACTTCACCCTCGGCTCGCGGCTTCTGCCGCGCCATCTGCGGCGCCACATCGCGGCGCTCTACGCGTTCGCGCGCACCGCCGACGATCTCGCCGACGAAGAGCCCGATCCAGCCCGCGCGCTCGCCGGCCTCGCCGCGTGGGAGCGTGAGCTCGAGGCGTGTTACGCAGGCACCCCGCACCACCCGATCTTCGTCGCGCTCGCCGACACCGTGCGGACGTTCTCGATTCCGATCGAGCCGTTCCGGCGTCTGCTGGCGGCGTTTCGGATGGACGTCCACTTCACGGGGTTCCCGACGTTCGAAGATTTGCGGCACTACTGCGTGCACTCGGCGAATCCCGTCGGACACCTCGTGCTGTACCTGTTCGGCCATGACGACGCGGAACGACAGGCCCGGTCCGATGACATCTGCACCGCGCTCCAGCTCACCAATTTCTGGCAGGACCTCGCCGTCGATCTCCGCAAGGGCCGCGTCTACCTGCCCCGCGAGGACATGGAGCGCTTCGGCTACACCCCCGACGCGCTCGGCCGTCACGCGGTGACGCCGGAGTTTCGCGCCCTGATGGCGTTCGAGTGCGGCCGTACGCGTGAGCTCTTCGAGCGTGGGCTCGCGCTCGCCGGCATGCTCGACCGCAACCGTGGCCGCGAGATCCGGCTGTTCGCCGCCGGCGGCCTCGCGATCCTCGATCGCCTGGAGGCCGTCGGGTACGACGCGTTCAGCGCGCGGCCGACGCTGTCGCGCTGGGCCAAGATGGGGCTGGTCGCGCGCGCGCTGGTCGGAGGTGCGGCGTGAGCGCCGTCGGCCCCGGCGGCCCCGTTGGCCCCGGCGGATTGGACGCGGCCTACGAGGAGTGCGGCCGCATCGTGCGGGCCTCGGGCAGCAGCTTCCATCAGGCGTTTCGGCTCCTGCCGGTCGAGCGCCGCCGTAGCCTCGAAGCGCTGTACGCGTATTGCCGCGTGGTCGACGATGCGGCCGACGACGGCGGCGACGCGCAGGCGCAAATAGCGTGGTGGCGCCACGAGCTGAGCCGCGTGCGCGCCGGCACCCCGACGCATCCCGTCGGCGTGGCACTCACGGACTCGCTGCAGCGCTTCGCGATCCCGCCGCAGCATCTCGTCGAGATTCTCGACGGCATGGCGATGGATCTGGTGCCGCAACGCTTCGCGACCTTCGCCGACTTGCGGCGCTACTGCTACCACGTCGCGGCGGCCGTCGGTCTCGCGACGATTCCGATCTTCGGCTGCCGTGATCCGCAGAGCCGGGTGTATGCCGAGGCCCTCGGCATCGCGCTCCAGCTCACCAACATCGTGCGCGACCTCGCGGAGGACGCCGAGCGCGGGCGCGTCTATCTACCGCTCGAGGACCTGCAGCGGTTCGGATACTCGGAGCGCGATCTCGTCACGCACACGCAGAACGACGCGTTCCGCGCGCTCGTCGCGTTCGAGTGTGCGCGGGCCCGCCAATTCTACGCGGCGGCGCGCGCCGCGTTGACGCCGACCGATCGGCGCGCGCTCGCACCGGCCGAAGGCATGCGCCTCGTCTATCAGCGCGTGCTCCGCAAGATCGCCGCGCGCCCGGAGACGGTGTTCGGCCCGCAGGTGCGCCTGCCGCGTTGGCAGAAGGTCGGTCTGGCCGGTGTCGCCTGGTTGCGCACGCGCATCCCCAGCGCTCCGGCGGTGACGACGCGGCAAGAGAGCCCGGCATGAGCGACGTCCTGATCATGGGCGGCGGATTCGCCGGTCTCGCCGCGGCAACACAGCTCGCGGCGGCCGGTCGGACCGTGACCCTCCTCGAGAAGCGTCCCGTCCTCGGCGGCCGCGCGTACTCCTACACCGACCAGACCACGGGCGAGGTCATCGACAACGGGCAGCACGCGATGATGGGCTGCTACACCGAGATGTTCCGCTTTCTCGGCCGCATCGGTGCGACCGACAAGCTGGCGATCCAGCCCGGTCTGCGCGTCGACATGCTCGATCCGGACCGCGGCGCCGGCGTCATCAGCTGCCCGCCGTTGCCGAACCCGTTGCACATGGGGGCGGGCGTGCTCGGATATCGGCTGCTCGGCGTCGCCGATCGCGCCCGCGTGCTCGCCGGCGGACTGCGCTTGCTGGTGATGAAGAAGCGCGCCGATCCGCGGCTGGCCGCGCTCACCGTCGACGGGGTGCTCGATCTGCTCGGTCAGAGCGCCGCCGCGCGGCGGGCCTTCTGGTATCCGGTCGCGATCGCCACGTTGAACGACGACCCGGCGATCGCGTCGGCCGATCTGCTCGCCGAGGTCATGGTGCGCGCGTTCTTCGCGGGGAAGGACGCCGCGCGCTTCGTCCTGGCGAAGGTCGGGCTCTCGGATCTCTACACGACCGACGCGCGGCGCTTCATCGAGGAGCGCGGCGGACATATCGAAACCAAGGCCCACGTCGTCGGCATCGGCTTTCGCGGCGATCAGGTGAGCCACTTCGAGCTGCGCGACGGCCGCCGCCTCAGCGCCTCGGCCTACGTCAGCGCGGTGCCGCCGCAGGGCCTCTTCCCGTTGCTGCCGATCGCGGTCCGGCGCTCCGCGCCGAAGCTCGGCGGCATCGAAGGCCTCACGGCCTCGCCGATCGTGTCGGTGCACGTGTGGTTCGACCGACCGCTCCTCACCGAGCGTCCGTTCGTCGGCTTCGTCGGGACCGACACGCACTGGGCCTTCAACCGCGACGTGATCAGCGGAAAGCGCGATCGCGACGGCGGCTATCTGACGTTCGTCATCTCGGGCGCACGCGCGATCGTCGACGACGACAACGATGCGATCGTCGCACGGACGCTCGCCGATCTTCGGCGATTGCTGCCGGCGTCGGCGGCGGCGCAGGTCCGCCACACCCAGGTCGTGAAGGAGAAGTTCGCGACGATGTCGCCGTCGGTCGCGGCCGCGCGTTTGCGCCCGCCGACGACCACACCATTCGACAATTTCGTGCTCGCCGGCGACTGGACCGACACGGGTCTACCGGCGACGATCGAAAGCGCCGTCCTGAGCGGACATCGTGCCGCCGACGTCGTGGCAGCCAGACTCGCCGCCCTCGGAACCGCGGGGACGGAAACGCGCGCGGCGAGTTGAACCGCAACACATAGGGGAGGGACGATGAGCACACATGCAGAGCAGTCAGCGGTGCGGTGGCAGGATACGGGGAGCGATACGGCGACACCGGGCGTGCACGTCCGACGGATCGAGGTCCAGACCAGCAAGCGGATGGAGATCCACGATCTGACGGCGACCGTCCAGGAGATGGTGGCCGCGACCGGCGTGACGTCGGGGCTCGTCACCGTGAGCACCATGCACACGACGACGGCGGTGTTCGTGAACGAGCCGCAGTCGGCGTTGCTCGACGACGTGCAGGACATGCTGGAACGCCTCGTGCCGCGCGGCGAGGACTGGAAGCACAACGACCCGCGCTACTCCGATTGCGATCGCCACAACGCCGACGCGCACCTGCGCGCGATCATGCTCGGCAGCAGCGTCACGCTGCAGGTCGCGGCGGGCGCGCTGACGATGGGGCAATGGCAGCGCGTCCTCATGGCCGAGCTCGACGGGCCCCGCAAGCGGGCTCTCGTGCTGCAGGTGCTCGCGGCGAGCTAGTTCTTTGATGCGAAGAGCGCGCGCGGCGTCGCGTCGTCGAGGGGTGGGAGGGATCGACTCGCCGTCTCGAACGCGGGGCGCCCGCGCCGCTCAAGGGTAGAATTCGCAGGGTCCGCGTGCCTGCTCACGAGCCCGCGAACGCGCATCCCACCCCCACGCCAGCACCGCCGCAGCGCAAGGTGACCACCGCGATGTTGTGCGCCAAGGCGAGAACGGAACCCGCAAACGCGCTCTGGCAGCAATGCCCGCGC
>JBDSJB010000321.1:0-3840 GCA_039917665.1 Binatia bacterium | reverse complement strand
CCGCCCGCGTAGCCCTTCACGAACGCCGAGGTCGGATCCTCGGCTTGCAGGATGCGGACGTAGTGCGGGGCGCACTTGGCGTTCACCAGCATGCGGCCGGCGTATTTGCGTTGGATCACCGCCAGCTCGCCGAGCACGCGATCGTAGGCAGTGTCGTCGAGATCCGACACGTGGGCACCGCGTCCGGTCGGGACCAGGAAGTAGAGATTCCACACCCGCGCGGCGAGCTCGTCGTGCGCGAAGTCGGCGATGGCCTCGAGCTCGTGGACGTTGTGGCTGCCGACCGTCGTCTGCACGATGAACGGCAAGCCTTCGCGGCCGAGAATCTTCGCGCCTTCGACGGTGTTGCGGAACGCGCCCGTGACGCGCCGGAACGCGTCGTGGCGGACCTCGTCGAGCGCGTCGAGCGAGAGCGAAAGACCACGCACGCCTTCCCGCTTCAAGATGGACGCGAGGTTGGCGGTGATCTTCACGCCGTTGGTGCCGACGACCACCCAGAGATCGCGCGCGGCGGCGTAGCGGATGATGTCGACGATGTCGCGGCGGAGCAGCGGCTCGCCGCCCGTCAGGATGAGGAGGCCGTCGGGCGCAAAGGCTGCGATCTCGTCGACGACTCGGTAGCACGCCTCGGTGTCGAGCTCGCTCCGATCGGCGAACGCCGGGGTGTCGACGGCCGGCTTCCCGCCGGCGTCGAGGTAGCAATGCTCACACGCGAGATTGCAGCGATAGGTGAGATTCCAAGAGATGACGTAGGGCCGAGCGAAGACGGTGGCACCGTCGCCCGCCCCATCGGCGAGACGGGACTCGAGCATCGTCACATGCCGAAGAAATCCTTGGCGGTGTCGAGCACGGCTTCGTCGATCTCCGCGAGGCCTTTGTCCTGGGCGTATTTCTCGATGCCGGAGCGCGCCATCGGCCGGACGAAATCGGGAATGCGCTGGAGGCGTTCGATCGCGGCGTCGGTCCAGACGACCGCGGGCTTCTCGCCCGCCGGCGTCGCGGCGGCGCCGCCGGTCATCTCCTGCACCATGCCCGAGAACGGACACTTGGAGATGTCACCCTGCCCCGGACCGATCTGCACGCCGAGCGAGGTCACGACCTGCGTCTCGAGCGGGTTCGTCAGCATCGCGATGCGATGCGCGCACTCCGGACACTCGTAGACGATCGAGAGCGCGCCACGATCGGGCGGCGCCATCTCGATGAGCTTCATGGGTTGATCGCAGAGCACGCAGAGAAACTTCACTTCACACCTCCAGCAGCCGAGAGATCTCCTCGGCGATTGCACCTACCGCGGCCACCGCCGGGCGGTTCCGGTCGACGAGCGGCGCTCCACGGTCGCACGCCGCCGCGAGCTCGGGATCGAACGGGACGGCACCGAGGCGCGGCACGTCGAGCACGATCGTCGCCGGCGCCGCGAAGAGCGGCCGCACGTCGTCGCACCCGTCACAATAGTACCCGCTCATGTTCTCGATGTAGCCGAGCATCCGGTTCGGCGTCTTCCGCAGCGCCGCGATCGAGCGCGACACGACGCCGCGCGAGACGTCGGACGGAATCGTGATCATCACGAACGCCGCGGCTGCACCGAGGTACTCGGCGTATTGGAACGTGCGCTCGGCACCCGGCGGCAGATCGACGAGCAGGAAGTCGAGCGTGCCCCAGCCGACGCCGGCGAGCAGGTCGCCAAAGGCGGAGAACTCGCGGGTCGCGCGCCAGACGTAGGAGTCGCCGCTCGACACGCTCGCGAAGTCGACGGCCTCGGACTCCGGAAAGAGCCCGCCCATCGAGACGACGCCGATGCCGCTCGCGGTCTTCGGCGGCACGAGCCCGCGCGGACCCGGCATGACCGGCGCCGAACGCAGACCGCCGAGACGCGCCTGGGTCGGGCCGTTCAGGTCGGCGTCGAGGATCGCCACCTGCTTGTCGCGGGCCCGGAACGCTTCGGCGAGCTGCATCGTGAGCGTGCTCTTGCCGACTCCGCCCTTGCCCGAGCCGATCGCGACCAGGTGGCGGACGCCGGCCAGGCTCTCGGCGATCTTCGACCTCTTGGCGACGACCTGGCCGATGACGTCCGAGCCGCCGTCCCCCGCGATGTCATGGTACGTTTTCATGGTCGACGGGCGTTCATCTCCGGAATCGCGCCAATGCGCAAGCTGCGGCTCCGGCACCTCCGACCGGCGCCAGATGCAGCGAAAGTGCACGCTTACGGAGCGCACGACCGGACCGTTGCGTAGGTGATCGCATGGCGCGAGCGACGCAAAACGATCGCCCCGCCGCCGCGCCGACACCATCGGCGTAGGCGAATCCGCCGAATCTGCAGCGAACGGCATGGTCCCTGGTTTGCTCGGTCCGTAGCGGGGAAACCCCTTTCTCCGAGCATGCACCCTCGCACAGCACATCGCGGAGCGCGTTCGTAACCGTGGCACGCCGCTCCCGCCGCGCCGAAACCGGCCATACGATCCTCGTCGTCGACGATCAGGCCGACACGACGGAATCCGTCCGGACGCTCCTCGAGCACGAAGGCCACCGCGTCATCACCGCGCCCTCGGGGAGCGAGGGTCTCGAGGTGCTGCAGCGAAACGACGTCCACGTCGTCATCGTGGACTACTTCATGCCACGCATGACCGGCGCGCAGTTCGTGGAGCGCGTGCGGTCCGTCGACCCCTACGTGCAGATCATCCTGCAGACCGGGTACGCGGGCGAGAATCCGCCGCGGACGCTGCTCGCGGCGCTCGACATTCAGGGCTACCACGACAAGACCGACGGCCCCGAGCGCTTGCTGCTGTGGGTCGACGTCGCGCTGAAGGCGCATCACATGATCACGGAGCTGCGGGAGCGTGAGCGTCTGCAGAGCGAGATCGTCGCGAACTGCTCGCACGAGTTCCGGACGCCGCTCAACATCATCAGCGGCTACGCCGAGCTGATGCGCGCGGGCGACTTCGGCGCGTTGCCGGAAGCGGCGTTCGAGCCCTTGACCTCGATCACCGATGCGACCCGCACACTGCTCGAGCTCGTCACGGACTTTCTCGGTTACGCCAAGGTCGAGGCTGGCGTCTCGGAGTCGCTGAGCCAGCGCATCGACGTTCCCGTGCTTGCCGCCGAGATCCAGCGCCTCGGCGAAGTGCTGCTGGAGGACAAGGACGTCCGATTCGCGCTCGATCTGACGCGCGCACCGACGACGGTCGACGCGGATCCCGTGAAGCTGCGCACCATCCTGCGGAACCTCGTCGGCAACGCCGCGAAGTTCACGGCGGAAGGCGAGATCGTGCTGGCGATCGAGCGCGAGGGGGACGCGACGCGCTTCGCCGTGCGCGACACCGGCTGCGGCATCCGGGCGGAGGATCTGCCGGTCATCTTCGAGCCGTTTCGCCAAGCCGACGGCTCGATGACCCGACGCTACGGCGGCGTCGGCCTCGGCCTGGCGCTCGCGCGCAAGATGGCGCGACTGCTTGGCGGCGATCTCGAGGTCGAGAGCCAGGTGGACGTGGGCTCGACGTTCGCGTTCCTGCTCCCCGTCGCGCCAGCGACCGACGCCACGCTCGACCAGACGCCCGCGGCTCGCGCGAGCGGCACGATCGGTTGAGCCCGGAGCGCACGACGTGAAATTCGGCCCGACCGCGCGCGCAGTGACGTCGGCGATCGCCGCCGCGTTCGCCTACACGATCGCCTGTCCGCCGCATCAGTCGGCATGGGCCGCCTGGCTCATCCCCGGCCTGCTGCTGGTGCCGTGTCGCGGGCTCGCGCCATGGCGCGCGGTGCTCGCCTCCCTCGTCTTCACGTTGCTCATGGGGATCGGCGTGACCGGCTGGGCCTTCCACGCCTCGCTCGAGTATTTCGCGTTCA
>JBDSJB010000320.1:0-8758 GCA_039917665.1 Binatia bacterium | reverse complement strand
GCGATGGAATCGGTGGCAACAGGCGGGCGGGTCAGCGAGTGTCCGGGGAGCCGCAGCTCGCGTGTGCGCCGACCATGGAGGCAGCGGCAAGTTGTACGCGCTGGGTGGCACGACCCGGCGACCGTAGGAGCACTCCCTGACCCACCCACCGGCGACACCGCCCAACACCGGCGGCTCGGAATGTCCGGACTAGCCTAAAATGGAACACTTTTGTGTGGGGGCGTGTGGGTTCGACCTTGTGAGGCTCGGAGCCGCCACAGTATCCCTGGCGACTTGCTCCGGGGGCTCCTGTGACTCGCTTCGACCTGATGATCGTCGGCGGTGGCCCCGCCGGATCGGCGGCGGCACTGCAGATCGCGACGCGCGACCCACAGTTGGCGGCGCGCACCCTGCTGATCGACAAGGCGGTCTTCCCCCGCGACAAGCTCTGCGGCGGCGGCGTCGTCCGGCAAGCGGACCGCTATCTTTCGTACCTCGGCGTCCGGATCGACGTCCCGTCGGTGCCGATCCACACGCTCCGCTTTGAATATCAGGGTGGCCGGTCCCAGTATCATCAGCGGAACGCCTTCCGTGTCGTCCGTCGTGACGAGTTCGATCACGCGCTACTCGCCGCCGTGAAAGCGCGCGGCGTCACCGTTCACGAGGGTGAGTCCGTCCGATCCCTCACCCGTCACGACGACGGCGTGCACATCGTCACGACCGGCGGGGAGTACGACGCGCGCATCGTGATCGGCGCCGACGGCGCGAACAGCGTCGTCCGCCGCCTCCTGCTAGCGGACGCGGGCAAGAGCCGCCGGTTCGTCGCGCTGGAGGTGTTCACGCCGCGCACCGCGGGTGAATCGACACCCGACCTCGCCGCGACGGCCGTGTTCGATTTTCGTCCGGCCGCGCACGGATTGCACGGGTACTACTGGGACTTTCCCTCCCTCCACGCGGGCGAGCCACGCATGAATCGCGGCGTCGGCGGGCGCTCCTGGCCCTCGCACACGACACTCCGGCACGTGCTCGACGACGAGCTCCAGCAACGCGGGCAGCGGCCGACCAACGGCGACCTCCGCGGCGCCACGATTCCGATCTACGACCCACGTCTGCCGCAGGGCGCCACCAACGTGCTCCTCGCCGGCGACGCGGTCGGCGTCGATCCGTGGCTCGGCGAAGGCATCTCGATCGCGATCGGCACGGGTCTCGTCGCGGGACATGCGGTGATCGAGGCGCTCGGACGCGGCGTGCTCGACTTCGGACAGCATCACCGCCGGATCGCGCGGAGCGCCGTCGGCATGACGCTCAGGCGGAATCGCATCACGGCGCGGGGCTTCTACCGCGCGAGCAAACAGACAGGCGCGCTTGGCGCCTGGATCGGCGGGCAGACGACGGCATGACGCAAGATCGAGATCGTACGGTCATCATCCTCGACACGAGCAGCATGCTCGGGTCGATCACGCGGAACGCCGCCAACGAGCCTACGAGCCTCGAGCTCTTCTCCAACGTCGTGCCGCTGCTGGAGCACTGGCAGCCACGCGCTCGGATCGGCGCGACGATCGACGTCGACGCGAGCCGCAAAAACCCACTCCCGACCTTGCTCCGCGCGCACGGCGTGCTCGACTTCTTCGACCGCGACTTGCTGCTCCCGAGCGCGACGCTTGCGGCGGCGAGCGTCACGGCGGACATGCGCGTCCTCGCGAGCGGAGGGCGCGTCGAGCGCAACGCCGCCATGGAAGCGGGCTATCGCGTGGTTCCGCATCTGGCGCTCGTCGACGAGGCGCTAGCTGGGGAGCCGCTCTGCTACGCGCAACTGCGCGTCAAGCGCGGCCACGGGACCATCGACGACGTCGTCCGCTCTCTGCCGATCGTACCCGTCCACCGTCCCACGACGGAACGCAACACGCTCTACGTGATCACGTCCGCGCGAACGCTCGCGCTCCTGCGGCAACTCGGGCCCGACGCGATGTGGGTGAAAGAATACCAGCACCCGGCCGGCCCCTCGCAGGGCGCGCCAGCGAACACCGACCTCTTCTTCGTCCACGAGTGCCTCGACGCCTCTGCGGAGGCCGCCGCCTTCCGTGCTGCGGTGAAGAAACAGGTGAAGATCTGGTGGCGCCTCGACGACGGGCTGGTGCTCGCCCTCGATTCCACACAAGCGATCGACGACTTCCATCCGCCGCACGGCGGCTGCGGTCGCGTACGACTCTTCGTTCCGACGCGCGCGGTGCTGCGCGAGCCCGAGATTCGCCTGCCCGAGATCCGCCGCGCCGAGGCCGCGCGCGTCGCGCACGCGGCAGCCCAACCCGCCGCCTTGTCGGCGGCGGCGGAGACGGTCATCGCCGGACTCGACGCCAAGATGATCGACGACCACTGGCGCTGCTGGGTCGGCAAAGCTCCACTTCCCGCGGGCGGGCCGCCGATCGTCAGCCGGCACGTGAACCATCCCGACAATGTCCGAGCCGTCGACGCGCTCGTGAGCATGCTCGCGCGCATCACAGGCCATCCGGCGCGGAAGCTCGACATTCGCTCGCACAGCCGCTGGTACAACGTCGAGGGCGTCCTGCGCGGCGCGAGCGCGAAGGAGTTCGTCGCGGTGAGCGCGCACCTCGACTCGATTGCGCTCGACAGCGCGAAGGTCGCGCCGGGCGGAGACGACGACGCGAGCGGCACGGCCGCCGTCCTCGCGATCGCCACCATCCTGCGGAAGCTGGCCGATACGCTCGGCAAGCCGAAGCGTGACGTTCGCTTCCTCTTCTTCAACGCCGAAGAGCTCTACATGATCGGCAGCAACGACTACGCGGTCGCGTTGACGCGGAAGACCAACGCGTCGGTCCCGGTCGCCCTGGTCCAGCTCGACATGGTCGGTGTGCCGTCCAGCCTCGCGCCGACGCGCACCTGGGAGCTTCATCCTCCCGGTCCGGACGACTATCGCACGACGCTGTCACCGAGCGCGCGCAACCGCAGCCTCGCGATCGCCGATCTCATCGAGCGCTGCGGCAACGCCGACCCCAAGGCTTACGCGATCGATTCCCCGGTCAAGAAGGGCGCCACGCAAGACCCTCTGGCGAAGCGGAGCGATCACAGCTCGTTCCTCCTCTACGGATTCCCGGCGTGCGCAGTGACCGAGGACGCGTTCGGCGTCGACGCCAACACGGACCCGGCCTTCGCCCACCGCTACCACCGCAAAGCCGACGTCCACATCGATCCGGAGTACACCGCGACGATCGCACGCGCCGTCGTCGGCGCTCTGGCTTCTCGCAAACGACGGCGACGGACCGACCACCAGCTCGACCACCTCGCTCACCGCAACCACCTCACGCACCTCACTCACAGAAGAAGGAGAATCGTCAGTCATGTCGAAGACCATCGTGGAGCTGATTCAAGATTTTGCCGACAGCCAAAGCGTTCGTTCACCGATCCTCAAGAACCACGACACCGGCTTGACCGGCTATGGTGTGAGCTCCGAGGCCGTCGCCGCCCTCGGATCCATGGAGCTCAGCGAGATCGTACCCGTGCTGCTGACCGAGCTCACGGATCTGGACATCAACGCCGCCAGGGATCTGGTCGACGCCCTCTCCAGGAAGAAGGCGGAAGTCCAACCGGCGCCGGCCGCCTTCGCGGCCTTGGCCCGTGCTGCGGGTGCCTACAGCGCGAGCGGCATCCACATCTTCGAAGTGTCCGTCGTCAACGGTGCTCCCGTCCAGGTCAACCAGGAGACGACGTTCACGATCCGGGGCAACGGCTACGACTTCGGCCCCGATCTACCGGAAGTCCGGTTCGTGCGACCCGACCAGGGCGAGCTCAGCGACGAGATCGCGGCCGCCGTCGACGGCGTTCGCGCCGACGTGGACCTGAGCGAGTACGTCACGGCACGCGTTACGCTCCCCAAGACCGGCAGCTGGTGGGTGCACATCAAGAACCACGACAGCGACTGGGCGACGGACCACCGGGACAGGAACAAGATCATCGTCCCCTGAGCCGACCATGCTTTTGAACGTGCGCGAGGGGTGTCGCCTCGGCGGCCTCTTCGCGTCGCGGAAATTGATGAGCGATGCGGCTCGGGCGCGTCTCGACCGCATCGCCGCCATCCTTCCCCGCTCCTATTCCTCCGGCACCTTCGAAGTGCGGCTCGATGGCGCCGCGCAGGTCGACTACCAGATCTGCTTCACCGCCCGCTCCGGTGGCCGCGCCGCGCTGGCCCAATGGCTCGCCGATCTCGATCTCGCCACCGTCGACCCCGCCTGGCGCCGCTCGCTCGAGTTCTTGCGCTTCTGGTCGACGCCGGGCTCGCGCGTGCACGACCATGCACCGGCGGCGTGGCTCGAGCTCGATTGCCGACTCGACGACCCGGCTCCGCCGGTGCCATTCCCGTTCTTCTCGTTGCCCCCGCCCTGGGAAGACGTCCGCCTGCCCCGTGACGAGGCGTGGGCGACGCTGGTCGAGGGCTGGGATCGCCTCGCGGCAGCCCCAGCCAGCGCGGCCGAGCGTCGGACGCTCCGGCGCATGCTCGACGCGCTCCCGCCGTCCGGATGCGTGATTCACACGGCGCTCCGACCGGTCGGACGCTCGCACGTCACGCGGCTCATCCTGCGCATGCCCGTGACGGAGATCGCGTCCTACTTGACGCGCACCGGCTGGCCGCACCCGACTACGCCGTTCGCCGCGTTCGTCGATCGCTTCTGCGCGGCGAAGATCGGTCACTCGGTCCAGCTCGACGTCAGGGAAGACGGGATCGGCCCACGCATCGGCCTCGAGTTCTTCTACGATGCGGGGCCGCGCGACGATCCACGCTGGCGTGCGCTCTTCGACCGCCTGGTCGCCGAGGGGGCCTGCACTCCCGAGCGTCGCGCGCAGGTCGAAGCATGGGTCGGCGTGCCGAGGGCGGAACGCTTCGAGTTGCTCCTGCGGGGATTGCTGGTGAAGGTCGTCTACCGGCCCGGGTCTACGCTCGAGGCCAAAGCGTATCTGCCGTTCTGCGTGAACCCCCTCCTCGATTCACTCCCACGCACCGGGCGCGTAGATCCGGACCCAACGCTCGGGACGGACGACACCGAGCGCGCGCATGCGGTCGGCGGCGTCGGAGCCGACCGCCCGGCCCTCGTCCCCACCGAGTAACGCGCCCCGCCGCATTTCCGCGGTCGCGGCGTGCAGCTGCATGCCCGCCTGCCGGCCGACGGCCGCCGCCTGCTCGAGCGCCGCCAACGCATCGGCCCGTCGGCCGCGCACGCTCGCGATGCCGGCGGTGAGCAAGTACGCGCGGACGCCGGCGTCGTCGCGGCCTTCGTGATGGAGCCGGCGAACGTCGCGTTCCGCCGATCGCAAGAGCCGCGCCGTGTGCGCCTGGCCATGAATCGCTACCGCCAGCGTGAGGCGCGCGCGCAGATCGCACGCGTCGATCCTCGGCAGCGAGACCCGCATCAATCCGGATCGTCGGAGCGCCGGCCAGATCGCGAGCACGCGCTCGTACGCGCCCTGCGGATCCCCTTCATAAAGGTCGCACCACGCTTCCTGGCGGAGCGCGTAAAGGTGCTGCAGATGAAACCCGCCCTGGGTCCACATCCTCCCGGCTTTGCGCGCGAGCGGCCGGGCGAGCGCGACCTCGTCCTCTGCGAGCGACGCCGTCGAGAGATGCTGCGAGGCTCCGATCTCGCTGTAGACCGCGTTCAGCTCCGCTGCGTTCTGCACCAGATCGCGTCCGCGACGCGCGAGCTCCTGCATGTCGCCGAGCTCTTCGATCGCCCGGAGCGCGATCACACGCGCCGTCAGGCTCTCGAACGCGGCCCCGCGCCAGCGTTCGGCGAGGAGCGCTGCCCCCGCATCGCACTGCTCGAGCGCCTGCTGCCAGCGACCGGAGATCATGGCGACTTGCCCGAGCGCGACGTCGATGGTGCCGCGAAGGAGCGGCGCCCGCGTCTCCGTGGCCAGATCCTCGGCAGCGCTCACCATGCGCGCTCCGAGCCGCCGCAGCACCGATCCTCCGATTACCGAGAGCGAGCCGCCAACGGCCGCGAGCGAGCACCCGAGGCGGACAGGCTCGGCGGCACGCAAGGCGTAGCGCAACGCCTGCACGAGAAAATGAACGCCGCGGACGGCGTCGGCGTCGACGAGGCACTTGCCCGCCGAGTAACACGCATCGACGCGGAGCAGCTCCTCGGCCGTCGCCGGCTCTCGCCGCGCCGTGGGCTCGATCCCGTGCCACAAGAACCACACGAGCTCGCGCGCGACCGTCGCCGTCGCGCGCAGCGGGGTCGCGGGATAATCGAGTCCGAGATCGTCGAGCAGCGCGGTCAGCAGCGCGACGCCCTCCTCCATGCGCCCGGCGGCCAGGCGTTGCTCCGTCGCGCGACGGCGGAGCTCGAGCGCCTCCTGTCGCGGCGCACCCGGGACCGCCGCGAGAAACGCGTCCGACGCCTCCGCGAACCGAGCGGCGTTCGCCAGTGCGTCGCCCTCGCGGGCGAAGAGCCCACGCCGCCACGGGTCGTCGCGAGGATCCCAATCACGGGCCTTCCGGTACAACTCGGCGGCGCGCATGAACGCCAACGCCTCGGCCGCCTTGTCGGCCGCGGCCACGGCACAGTCGGCGGCCTTGGCGTAGGCGCCGGCGCCGTGGAAGTGCACGGCGAGCACGTCCGGGGTCGCGCGCCCCGTCGCTTCGAGCGCGCTCGCCAAGGCGGCGTGACACGCCGTCACCTGCTCGCCGGCCAGCCGGTCGAGGACGCTCTCGCGGATGCGATCGTGGTACGCCTCGATGCCCGTTCGCTCCCCGACGGTCGTCGTCCGGACCAGGTATTCGCTCTCGAGGAGCGCGACGATGGCGCGACCGGCCTCGCCGTCGTGCGAGGCCTGCAACACGACGCTGCGTTCGAGCGGTGCGCCCGCGACGGCGACCAGCTCGACCAGTCGACGCGCGCGCACGGGAAGGTCGGCGATCCGTCGGACGATCGCGTCGGTGAGGCGCACCTCCGGCGGCAAGCCCTCCGCGGCGTCCAGACGATGGTCGAGAAGCCGCGCCATCTCGGCAACGAAGAGCGGCGAGCCGCGCGACTCCGCCGCCATCGCCGCGGCGACTCCGCCAGCGCGCCGCGAGGCCGGGCTCAAGCGCCGCGCCAGCTCTTCGGCGTCCTCCGGGCTGAGCGCGTCGACGGTGATCGTGTGCACATGGACGGGCTCGCCACGCTCGGCTCGCAGGCTCTGCAGCGTGGCCAGCGCGGCGATCCCCGCCTCGTCCTCGCTGCGGTAGGAGAAAATCCACAAGACCGCGGGCGCGCCCGGTGAACGCACGAGCTCCGCGAGCAGTGCTGCGCTGTCGCCGTCCCCCCACTGCAGGTCGTCGATCCAGAGCACGAGCGGCGCCTGCGCCGCGAAGCGCCCCAGCAATTCGCGGAGCGCCGCGAAGGCGCGGCGGCGGAGCTCGGTCGCGTCGACTTCAGGCGGGTCGTCCGCCTTGATCGCAGGGCTCGCATTCATCACAGCCGTCGCCGCTGCATCCGTCGCCGCGGGAATCGCCGTCGCCGCGACAATGGCCGGCACCCGGCCCATCACGGGGAAGACCGTCACCAGCGCTCCGACGTGCTCCGGTACGAGCGGCTGCACGACCGCGTCGCCGAGATTGACGAGCAGCCGACTGAAACCATCGACGATCGCGTCGAACGCCTTGTACGGCACCGACTCGCGCGGATGGCACCGGCCGCGGAGCGCCACGACGCGATCCCGCTCGAGCTCGTCGAAGAAGCGCCGCACGAGCTCGGTCTTGCCCATGCCGGACGGTCCGCGCACGCAGACGACGTGCGCCCCGCCGGCACGGCTCTTCGCCGCGACCTCGCGCAGCGCGTTCAGCTCCGAGTCGCGGCCGAGAAACTCGCGGCCACCGCCGCGCGGACGGTCGACGGCGGTCGGCGTCGGTACCGCGGCGTGGAAGTGCTCGAGCGCCTCGCGCAAGGTCGGACGCCGATCGGGCTCGAACTGCAGCAGCCCGGCCGTGAGCTCGTCGAGCCATGCCGGCACCGCCGGCACGAGCTCGCGCATCGGCCGGAGTGAACGGGACGGTTGCGTCAGTGCCGCCGGCCCGAACGGCAACGCGCCGGTCAGCGCTTCATAAAAGACGACGCCCACCGCATAGAGATCGGCCGCAGTCCCGATCGCCTTTCCCCACATCGCCTCCGGCGGCATGTACGCGAACGTGCCGGCGGCGGCGCTCGGCAACACGCTCTCGCCTTCGGCGCCGACCGCGACCACCAGATCGAAATCGAGCAGGACGGCGCGGCCGTCGCGGGTCACCCGCACGTTCGACGGCTTCACGTCACGATGGAGCCGGCCCGCGCCGTGGACCGCCTGCAATCCCGCGAGCAGCTGTACGCCGGCGTTCAGGAGTCGCGCGACGACGTCGTCAGCCGTCGCGGCGCTCCGCACGTACTCGACGAAATCGACGCCATCGACGTACTCCATCGTGAAGCCGCTCAAGGTCTCGTCGACCACGAGGTCGAAGAGCTGCACGAGATTCGGATGGACGACGCCCGCAAGCGAGCGGAACTCTTGCTTCAGCCGATAGACCTGCGCAGGCGCGAAATCCTGCAGCGTCTTCAGCGCGACGGGAACGCCGATTTCCTCGTCGTGGACCTTGTAGACCTGGCCCATGCTGCCGCGCCCCAAGAACGACAGGGGCTTGAAGCGCGGGTGAACGATCTCCGACGCTTCAGGCGCGGGTGGCGGCCGATGGTCCACGCCTCACCGCAGATTGCGGCGCGAGACCGACCGACCGAGAAGCCGAAACGTTGGA
>JBDSJB010000319.1:0-6309 GCA_039917665.1 Binatia bacterium | reverse complement strand
TCGGGTACGGCTTGCCCGCCGCCGGGCATCTGACGGCCGAGATGGGCGTCATCACTGTCGTCACGATGATTGCGGCAGGCTTCGACCCGGCGAGCCTCGCCGCCCACCAGATCGCGCTCAATCTCGCATCGTTCACCTTCATGGTGCCGCTCGGGTTGTCGTCGGCCGCCGCCGTCCGCGTCGGATCCGCCGTGGGCCGCGGTGACGCTGCCGGCGCCGCCCGCGCGGGATGGACGGCGCTCGGGCTCGGCCTCGCGTTCATGACGACGACCGCCCTCGCCTTCCTGCTGCTCCCCGAGCCGTTGCTACGCATCTTCACGAGCGACGCTCGTGTGCTCGCCAGCGGTGTCGGCCTCCTGTTCGTCGCCGCCATCTTCCAGCTCTTCGACGGCGCCCAGGTCGTGCTGACCGGCGCGCTCCGCGGCACCGGCGACACGCGCACGCCGATGGTCGCGAATCTGATCGGCTACTGGGTGCTCGGCCTTCCGATCGGCCTGCTGCTCTGCTTCGGCCGGGGGCTCGAGATCCTCGGGCTGTGGATCGGCCTCTGCGTCGGGCTCGTGGCGGTCGGGCTCGCGTTGCTGGCGGCCTGGACGCGCGTCGGGGCGCAGCGCATCACGTTGACCCGGCACACCGCATGACCGGCGCCGTGGTCCTGTCGCGAACGTCCTCGTTGCAAGCCGACGGAAGCCTCGTCGCCGCGGGCGCGGCACGACCGGGGGCGTCGACCTCAGCGTGGCGTCAACACCACGATCGGAATCTTTCGCGTCGTCCGCGCCTGGTAGTCGGCGTAGTCGCGGTACATCGCGACGAGCTTCGGCCAATACGTCGCGCGCTCGCCGTCGTCGGCGGTGTGCGCGCGCATCGGGCGGACCGCGGTGCCGATCTGAACGTCGACGTCGGGATTGGCGACGAGGTTCAGATACCAGAGCGGGTGCTGATCCATGCCGCCCTTCGAGGCTACCGTCACGACGGTCTCGCCGTCCTGCAGATACAGCAGCGGAATGGTGAGCTGACGCCCGCTCTTGCGGCCGACGACCGTCAGCAGCATCACCGGCGCGCCGCGGAGGAACGTGCCGCCGAGCCAGCCGCCCGTCAGACGATACGCCCAGGTGTTGAGGCGGCTCATCACGCGGATGATCGGGTTCGCGATCGCGACTTCGGTTGCGGTGTAGGGCTTGGCGGCGCTCATCGGTTGCGCTCCAGTCGCTTGTAGATCGCGAAGTGGCGAACCGCGTCGCGCTTCCGGCCGGCGCGCTCGTAGAGGAGCGCGAGATTGTAGTGCGCGTCGCCGAGGAGCGGATCGGCGGTGATCGCGCGCTCGTACGCCGGCAGCGCTTCCTCCGCGCGTTGGCGATCCTCGAGCAGGACGCCGAGGTTGTACCAGGCGAGCGCGTGATCCTCGGCGCACTTGAGCGCCTTCCGGTAGTGCCGCTCCGCCGCGGTGTGGTTGCCGGACGCGTGGAGCAGGCAACCGAGATTGATGTGGGCCATCACCGAGGTCGGATCACGCTCGATGGCGTGGCGGTACGCGGCCTGCGCTTCGATCGGCGACTCGCCCTCGAGCTCGAGCGCGAGATCACACCATTCCTCGGCGCTCGCGGTCTCGGCGTCGGACTCGCGCTCCTTCTTGGTGCGCGCGCGCTTCGGCAACGCGGCGACCTTGCGTGCCCCACGGACGAGCCGCTCGGCCTCGAAGTTGAAGAGGAACTGCCCCGAGTCCGGTTGCCACCGACTACGGCCGTCCCAGGCCACGACGCGGCGGCCGTCGGCGTAGATCGTGAGCTCGGTGAGCGCGCGCTCGCCGATCTGACGCCGGAGCGATCCGAGCACTCGGCCGATCTGCGGCACCGGCACACCCTTCGCCATCAGGCCGCGCATCGTGCGCAGCAAGACGAGGTCGACGAAGCCGAAGCGCAACCGGCCGCGTGGATCGCGGGGCGGCTCGAGCAGCCCCGCGTCGACGCACTGGCGGACACGCCGCGCAGTCACGCCGACGATCCGCGCCACTTGCGCGGTGTCGAAGTGCTCCGCGCGTTGCGTAGCCGGTTCTGCCACTCCCTACTTCTTGCGCGCCCGCTTGGGCGGTGCCTCGGCCTCGGTCTCGCTGCGGGCGGCCGCCGCGGGACGGCGTCCACTGCCGCTCGTTTTGGCGCTCCGACCCGCGGCCGACGTGTCGGCGCTCCGGCTCTTGCCGCTCCGTCCGCGTGCGAGGCTCTCTTTCAACGCCTCCATGAGATCGATGACCTGGGCGCGTGGGGCGCTCGCCTCCGGGGCTGCGACCTCTTCCCCGGCGACCTTCTGCTCGACGACCGCTTGCACACGGGCGCGGTGCGCGTCCGCGTAGCTCTCGGGGCGGAACTCCTCGCTCGAGAGCTGATCGATGAGCTTCCGCGCCAACTCGACCTCGGCGGGACGCGCCGCCGGGCCGTCGGCCGCATCGGCGATCTCGGCGAGCCCGCGTACCTCGTCGGCGTAGTAGAGCGCGTGCATCACGAGCCCGTTGTCGAGGGCGCGGATGAGCACGAGGTGCTCCTTGCCGTGGCTCGTCCACTGCGCGACCGCGACCTTCCCCGTGTCGTGCATCGACTGCACGAGGAGCCGGTACGCTTTGTCGGCGCCCTTCTCCGGTCCGAGGTAGTGGCTGTTCTCGAAATAGATGGGATCGACCTTGGTGAGGGGTACGAACTCCTGGATGTCGATGGAGCGGTTCGCCTCGGCCTCGAGTGCCTTCAGCTCGGTGTCACTGAAGAGGACGTATTGGTCCTTGGCGAATTGGTAGCCCTTTACGATCTCGTTCCGCTCCACGACGCGTTCGCACGTCGGACAGAAGAGCTGTTGCTTGATCCGACTGCGGCAAGGCTCGTGCAGCATGTTGAAGGAGAGCGACTCGGACGACGTCGCGACGTAGAGACGAACCGGAATGGATACGAGACCGAAGCTGATGGTCCCTGAACCGATCGAACGGGCAGCCATAGACCCCTCCCTTCCCCGCACGTCTGTAGCACAGCCCGCGTTCGATTCGGTAGCACCGAAGCGAACGTGGCTATGGCCTGCCTTCAGCCGCGTCGGCGCGCGGCAAAAAATTCCTGCAACAGCGTGCGGGCGGCATCCGCGCCGATGCCCGCGACGACCGTGATGCGATGGTTCAGGCGCGCATCCTGCGCGAGATCGTAGAGCGAGCCGGCCGCGCCCGCTTTCGGATCGTGGCAGCCGAATACGAGCGTCGCGATCCGCGCCTGCAGCGCCGCGCCGATGCACATCGCGCACGGTTCGACCGTTACGTAGAGTACCGCACCCGGCAGCCGATAATTGCCGGCGGCCTGCGCGGCGGCGCGGAGGACGCGCACCTCGGCGTGCGCCGTCGGGTCGACGAGCGTGATCGGCGCGTTGCCGGCGGTGGCGAGTGCCACGCCATCGCGGACGACGATGGCGCCGATCGGCACCTCGCCTGCGGCGCCGGCTTCTTGAGCGGCGGCGAGTGCGTGCGCCATCCACGCGTCGTGCTCGGCGGTCACGTTGCGACTCGTGCCGCAGCCGCGCGGCGACCGCAACCACGGTTGCGCGGCTCCGGCCGAGATCGTAAGCCCGCCCGCATGCGCGCCGCCTGGTTCGAAGGTCTCGGTGGTCCCTCGATCATGACTCTCATCGACGTGCCCGCGCGCGACCCCGGCCCGGACGAAGTGCAGCTCCGTGTCACCTCGGCGGGGCTGAATCGTGCCGACGCGAACTATCGTCGCGGTCGTTACCTCGTGAAGTCGCCGGGCAAGAGCCGGAGCGGCTTCGAAGGTGCCGGCATCGTCACCGCGATCGGCAGCGCCGTGACGACGGTGCGGGTCGGCGATCGCGTCGCCGTGCTGCCGTCGTCGTTCGACGTGGTGCACGAGGGCACGTGCGCCGACTCGATGACCGTTCCGGCGACGGGCGTGGTCCCCACACCCGCGAACGTCAGCGACGCGGATGCCGGCTCGATCTGGATGCAGTGTCTGACGGCGTGGGGCGCGCTGGTCGAGATCGCCGAGATCGGCCCGGGCGATTGGGTCATCGTGCCGGCCGCGTCGAGTTCGGTCGGGATCGCCTCGATTCAGCTCTGCCGCGCGCGCGGCGCCAAGGTCATCGCGACGACGACGGCGGTGGACAAGGTCGCGGCGCTCGGCCGCTTCGAGCCCGACGCGATCGTGGACACGCGGAGCGAACCCTACGTCGAGCGTGTGCATTCGATCACCGAGGGGCGTGGCGCGCGCGTCATCTTCGATCCGATCTACGGCCCGATCGTGAACGACCACATCAAGGTCGCGTGCCGCGAGGCGATCGTGTTCGTGTACGGCGCCCTCGACTCGGCGCCCTTGAATCTCGGGCTCGGCGGGATGCTGCGGAAGCAGATCCGCCTCCAGGGCTACACGCTGGGACCGCTCCTCTCCGATCCCGCACGACGCGCGCGTGCCCTGCGGGAGATCACCGATCTGCTCGTGAGCGGCGCCTTCACGCCGGTCATCGACTCGTATTTTCCGCTCGACCGCATCGAGGACGCGCACCGCCATCTCGAGTCGAACCGTCAGATCGGGAAGATCGTCGTCACGCCCTGACACCGTCCTCCGGACGCCGGCTTCCTGACACCGTCTTCGGCGCCGACAATTGACTCGCTGCCGCGCCGGCAGCACGCTGGCGGGCCATGCCGTCGAGCCCACCGTCGCGTCGTCTCCAGATTCTCGCGTTCGCGGCGGTCTATCTCGCCTGGGGCTCGACCTATTTCGCGATCCGCGTCGGCGTGGCGCACGTGCCGCCGACCGTGCTGGCCGGGCTGCGCTTCCTGATCGCTGGCGGCGGTATGCTCGTCGCGTTGAAAGCGTTCGGCCGGCTCGCGCCGACCAGCGCGCGCGAGCTCCGCGCCATCGCCGTCATGGCGCTCCTCATGTTGATCGGCGGCAACGGTCTCGTCGTGTGGGCCGAGCAGAGCATGGCCTCGGGGCTCGCCGCATTGATCGTCGCGACGGTGCCGATCTGGATGGCGGGGCTCGCGGCGTTACCGCCGGCGCGCGAACGGCTGCCACCGGTGGCGATCGTCGGCATCGCGCTCGGCTTCCTCGGCGTCGCGGTCTTGGTGCGACCGAGCGGCGACGGCAACCTCACCGGGATCCTGGCGCTGGTGCTGGCGTCGTTCTCGTGGTCGTGCGGGTCCATCTATGCGCGGCACGCCGGCATCACGGCCGATCCGGTCACGGTCACCGGGTGGGAGATGTTGTTCGCGGGTCTCATGTTCCTCGCGATCGGGATGCTGACGGGCGGCGTGCGCGCGGCGACGCTCGACGGTCCCGGCGTGGCCGCCATCCTCTACCTCGTGACGGTGGGATCGTGGATCGGCTTTACCGCGTACATCTGGCTGCTCGCGAACGTCCCGGCCGCGAAAGCGGCGACCTACGCCTATGTGAATCCGGTGATCGCCCTCTTCCTCGGCTGGTGGCTCCTGGCCGAGCCGATCACGCCGGCGATTCTCGTCGGGTCGGCGATCGTGGTCGTTGCGGTCGCGCTCGTGACGACGGCGCGCGTGCAGGTCCCCGCGCCGCGTCCCGTAGTTGACCCGACGGACGCCCCTGCGTAGAACGCGCGACCTTCGGCGCGCATGCCGCGCGCTCGGCGAGCTCTGGAGGGTGGCGACATGACGACGAGACGAACGATGCAGGTGTTGGCGGCGGCGATGCTCGTCGCGACGGTCGCGGTTGCGGGAGCCGACGAGGCCGGGCTCAGCACGGCAGGCACCATGCGGGACGCGCTCGGCACGCTCGCCGGCAAGGACGTCGAGGTCGTGCTCAGCAACGGCAAGTCGTACCGCGGCAAGGTCGGCAGCGTCGGTAACGAGACGGTGCTCGTGACCCAGATCGCGGGCAAGGAATTCTACGACGTGCTGATCGAGCTCGACGAGGTCGCGGCCGTCGAAGTGCGCGTCCGCGGCAACTAGCCCAGCTGGGGCACTGGGCGGCGCGAAAACACGCCTCGTCGCCGCTCGCTCGGGCGGCTAGAATCGCGCGGCGCTGGATCAGCGGCGCTGGGAGAGATCGACTCGTGGAACCCGTGGAAATGGAGCGCTCACTCATTCTCGTCATCGGCCCGCCGCGCTCCGGGTCCACCCTCCTGATGCGCATGCTGAGCTCGCATTCCGCGATCTACAGCCGCGCCGAGCCGCATCTGCTCACGCCGCTCGCGCACCTCGGCTACTACGACACCGTCGACACCGCGCCCTTCGATCATCTGCAGGCCCAGCAATCGGTGCGGGAGTTCGTGGCCGAGCTGCCCGGCGGCGAGGCCGACTAC
>JBDSJB010000318.1:0-7111 GCA_039917665.1 Binatia bacterium | reverse complement strand
GCGATCCTCGCTTGCGATCCTCCAAACGCGGGTAGTCCTTGAGCGAGATCCAGCGCCGGGTCTCGACGAGATCGCGCTGCATGTAGCCGACCAGTGCGATCGGTCCGCCGAATCCCGTCGCGCCGAGACGCAGGAAATACGCGCCCAGGTCTCGCAGCGAATAGGCGGTCAGCGCCGGAGCGCGATCCTCCAAGGCCGTTGCGGTCGTCGTCATCCCTTGGCTCCGCTCTTGCGACGTTGAAAGTAGGTGTAGAGAGCATCGAAGAGGATCGTGCCGTGCTCGAGGCGGGCATCGTCATCCGCGCACCTCCACGCCATGCCCACGATCAGGTGGTCGAAGCCCGTGGTCTCTTCGCGATCGAACTTCGCTTCTTTGAGATCGATGTCGTGGACGACCTCGGCCACCGCCTGCAACGCGGCGTCGTTCAGGTCGAACGCTCGCAGCAGCACCTCGAAGGTGCAGAGGTCGCCGTCGTGGGTGAATTCCGCATCGAACATGTCGAAGCGAAGCTCGCGTACCGCGGGCGTGTACCCGCGCGCGGGCACGAACTTGAACCTGGCCTGCGGGTCGATGAATTTCTCGACCAACCACGCCGAGCCGATCCGGTCGATGTGGATGCCCTTGCGGGTGACCCACGTCCGCTGTGTGACGTCGCCGATCGCGAGTGCGCTCGACGGTGCACGAGCCGTCGACGGCCGCGCCGGTGCAAGGCGTTGCTCGAGTCCGAAGATCAGGCCGTCGACCGTTGGGCGCCCCTGAGCGCTGAAGAAGTCGATCTCTGCGATCTGCGCGACCCTTTTGCGGAGGCGCGCGAGCGCGGCGATGGCCCTGGCACGGGACTCTTCCGAAAGGTTGCGCGAGCGGGACGTGAACGTCGCGTGCGCGAGCTGGCGGATCTCTGCGCTGAGCGCCCGATAGTCGGCCTCGCGAGCGCGGGAGAAGAGCGCGCGCAGGTCCTCGTCCGTGAGGCCGTCGATGAGGCGAGCTTCGCAGAGCGAGGCTTCACCGCCGTCCTTGTCGATCTCCTGCAGCACCCACTCGAAGTCCTCGCGTGCGGTGTTGGTATTGGGCAACACGTAGACGGAGTTCTTGAGCGCGATCGCGCCGAGATCCTGCAACCGGCGCCAGATCTTCACGCGGAGATACGAAGGCTTCGGGGGGAGCTGATGGATCAGCACGAGCCACGGAATGGGCGACGCCGATGCCATCGTCCAGGCGGTATAACGATCGTTTCATCGATGCAACGGGTGTTGCGGTAGACGCGTCGCCGGCGTATCGAACGTCGAGGTGCGAGCATGATGGTGAGCCAGGCCGAGATCGAGCGCGTCTTCCGGACCCGCCGGCGCATGCTGTGGGGACTCTGTTATCGCCTAACGGGGGTGGCGGCCGACGCGGACGAGCTGGTGCAAGAGACCTTCGTCCGCGCCATCGAGCGGCCGCCCCCGGCTGTGGATGAAGACTGGCACCGCTGGTTGGTTCGGGTCGCCACCAACTTGAGCCTCGACCGCCTACGGGCGCGACGGCGGCGATCGTACGTCGGCCCGTGGCTCCCTGCGCCCATCGAGATCTCGGAGACGAGGTTGGCCGAGGATGGGGTCGAGGCGAACTACGAGCGGCTGGAGAGTGTGTCGTACGCCTTTCTCCTGGCACTCGAGGTCCTGGCGCCGCGCGCCCGAGCGGTACTCCTGCTCCGTGAGGTCTTCGACACTTCCGCGGCCGAGGTGGCGAGCCTGCTCGACACCTCCGAAGCCAACGTGCGTGTGGTTCACCACCGGGCGCGGCGGCGGCTCGATGCCGCTCGTCCCGAGGCGCGACCGCTGCGCGAGGTCGCGGCGCCGACGCGCGCCGCGCTCGAGGCGCTCGTCGACTGCCTGGTGCGGCAGGACGAGGTCGGGATGCGGGCGTTGCTGATCGCCTCGGTACGCACCGTCACCGACGGCGGTGGCGAATACACGGCGCTCCGCGAGCCGCTCGTAGGCTCGGACCGTGTCGTGCGCTTCCATCTCGAAACCGGGCGTCGGCGCGGGCCGATCTCGCGGTTCGAGATCCGAGAGATCAATGGATTGCCGGCGCTCGTCATCGAGACCAGGCCACTCCGGCCGCAGATGGCGCCGCGGCTCGTGTTGCGGTGCGAGGTGGATCGCGACGGCCGCATCACCGAGCTGCACACGATCCTGGCGTCCCGGAAGCTCACCGCGGTGCGATTCGAGTGAAGAGACTCACGGGTTCGGCATGACGATGGGCTGCGCGGCGGTCACGCCATTGGCTCGGCCGGCAATGAACGGAGCCTCGAGCAGGCCACGGAGGGTCGTGGCGTGGGCCTCCTCGGCGTCGTCGAGTCCGTAGGCGACGGTGGCGGCCCGCTCGCTCGGCGTGAAGGTGGCGAGCAACCGGTCGAAGACGGGGAAGAGATTGCCGTAGTTCGAGTCGGTCTCCTGCTGATCACGCGAGTGATGCAGCTTGTGCATGTCCGGCGTGACCCAGATCCAGGACAGTCCGCGGTCGAGCGGCGCCCGCACCTGGATGTTGGCGTGCTCGAGGATCGCGTTGATCGTGGAGAGCAGCCGATGCAAGACCACCGCCTCCGCCGGTATGCCGAGCACCCCCACCGGGACGATGACGAAGAGGTAGCGCCAAAGGCTTTCCAGGGGATGGTTACGAAAGGCCGTCGTCACGTCGACGAAGGGGTCGCTGTGGTGGACGCGGTGGACGCGCCAGAGGAGCGGCGACCAATGCATCGCACGGTGCGCCAGGTAGCCGTATCCGAAATCGATCACCACCACGCCGATGACGAGCTGCCCGACGAAGGGCGTGCCGAGCCGCGTCATGATTCCGCTGGACTCGAGCGCGAAGGCAACGGCGAGCGCCGCCGCCCCGGACATCATGATCCAGTTGGCGAGAAATTGGACCAGCATCAGGCGGAGATTGACGGCACGATACGGCCGCCGGTCGCGCGGCCGGGCGAACAAGGGCAGCGCCAATTCGAGTATCGCGAACAGCGCCATCAACACGACGATGGCAGCGATGTTGGTCAGGAATGCGCGTGGGGTCATGGACGGGTTCTCCTCTCGACAGTGCGAGTTCGAGAGGAGAACGTCCGACCCGGGCTCGGCGTTACATCCGCGCCGCGCGAGGCCGCCCGCTCGAGGCCGGCATCGACCAATGGCCCGCCTGGCACGGGTCGCGACGAAGGAGACGGGCGGGTGAGCAGCCCGCCGCCGGCGTTGATGGCACGATCACCGCGCACCGGCCGTGACCTCGAGTCGCTAAAGGGTTGCGAGGATCCTCGTGAGCGCACCCAAATCCACCGGTTTTATGAGGTGGTTGTTGAACCCGGCCGATCGTGATTGCTCGCGATCCTCTTTTTGGCCCCATCCCGTGAGCGCAATGAGGAGGATGTCCTTGCCCCACGGCTCTTTCCGAATTCGCCGGGCGACTTCATAGCCATTCATTTTCGGTAAGCCGATATCGAGCAGGATGGCATCTGGTTTGAACGTCTCGGCCGCTAGGAGCCCCTCGAGTCCGTCGAAGGCCGTACGCAACTCGTTCCCGCTGGATTCCAAGAGAAGCGATAGCGACTCCGCCGCATCGTGGTTGTCGTCGATCACAAGGATGCGATGTCCAGATGGGAAGTCTTGCGCGCTGCCGAGCGGCTGATCCGACACAGGTTCAGGCAGATCGGGAGAAATTGGCAAGCGAACGGTGAACTCGGCACCCTCGCCACGGCCCCCACTTTCGACCGAAACCGAGCCCCCGTGCAGATGGACGAGGGTTTCGACGAGGCTCAGCCCAATGCCCAAACCGCTCGTTGACCGTTCGAGAGAAGTATCGGCCTGCATGAAGATCCGAAACACGTGCGGGAGATCATCGGCGGCGATGCCCCTGCCGGTATCTCGCACACGAATGACCGCTTCGGAGTTCCGCTCCGTAACGGTCAACCAGATCGAGCCGCCGCGGGGAGTAAACTTGCACGCGTTGTTCAGGAGATTGCCGACCACCTGCGCCAACCGTGACGGATCCGCGTCCAATACGATCGGACCGTCCGGTACCGATACGATCAGGTGATGGCCCATGCTCTCGCAGAGTGGGCGATTCGCCTCGACCGCGTGATGCACCGACGACGCGAGCTCAATGGACCCCCGACGGAGCTCCACCGTACCGCGACTGACCCGGCTGATGTCGACCAGATCCTCAACGAAGCGCACGATCTGTCCGACCTGACGCTCCATCATCGCAAGGGCGGACGGCATCAACCCGCCGTTGGCTGTCGGGAGACGGAGGATTTGCAACGCATTCAGAATCGGGGCGAGCGGATTTCGAAGTTCATGCGCCAGCGTGGCCAAAAACTCGTTCTTGTGGCGATCCGCTTCCGAGAGCGCCGCGGCGAGGTTCCGAAGCTGGTCGGAGGTTTGCCGTTCCTGTTCTTGCAGCTCCTCGCGCTTTATTCGCTCGGTGCGCAGTTGATAGACCGAGGCTGCAAACGTGCCGAGGCTGGTCACCAATCGCAGGTCTTCCAGGTCGAACTTGCGGTTCTCGTCGTGCGCAATCACCCAGACGGTCCCAATGGGCTCGCCGTCGACATGGAAGGGAACGAGGAGCGCTTCGACGATCGCCGGCGCGACCTCTGGTGGAAAGGGAAAGTGTTTCTGCGGTTGCGCCATGAGCAGGGCCGCGTTCCGATCCAGAACCGTCCCGCAAGGACTGAGCGCGCGCGGCATCGTCGCCCCAAGGAAATGGGACCACTGGCCAGCGACGGCGTGCCATCGAAAGCTCCCGCCGGCGCCTTCGAGAAGGCTCACACCCGCCGAGTGCGCTCCGGTGAGGGCGATCGCGGCCTCGACCAATTTCTGCAGAACATCCCCGGAAGAGCTTGCCATCTCTTTCATCAGAGATGAGAGGGCTTGGATTTCGGCTTCGTACGCGGGGGCGCGCGATTCTCGTCGCTGAAGCTCGCTCGTAGTAATGACCGCTTCGAGGGGCATCCACGAGGCGGAGGAATTTTCAAGCGACATCACAGAGTCCTTAGCCTAGGGCGCTCCGAAAGTAGAGCAACGTACAAATACGCGCGTAAGCTTGCGCGTCCGGCCATCTGCGGAGCCAGCGGCGCGTCGTCCCACCCCACGACGCGGGACAGGGTGTGCACCCTGATCTGAGAGGAAGCTACGCTGCCCGCTCCAGGACGGTATCGATCATGGCCTGCACGATCGCCCCCACGTCGCCGTCCTTCGGCGTGAATACGTGTCGGCAACCGAGGTCACGCAGCAAAGGCTGATCGCCTTCAGGGATGATGCCGCCCATCACGATCGGAATGTCGCTGCCGCCCGACTCGCGGAGGCCGCGTTGCACCTCGGTGGCGATCCAGAGGTGCGAGCCCGACAGGCTCGAGATGCCGATGAGGTCGACGTCCTCTTGAATGGCCGTGGCGACGATCATCGCGGGCGTCTGCTTCAAGCCCGTGTAGACGACCTCCATGCCGGCTTCGCGACACGCGAACGCGAGCAACTTCACGGCGTTCACGTGGCCGTCGAGGCCCGACTTGGCGAGCAGGATGCGCATGTGTTTTGGCGCGCGCGGGATGCGGAGCGGCGGGGCGTCCTTGATCTCGGAGCCGAGCGGCGCTTGATAGCGCGCGCCCAGCGCCTCTTCGAGCGCGGCCGTCCATTCGCCGGTGGTGCCGCCGGCCTGCGCCAGCTGGATCGACGGCGGAACCAGATTCTCGCCGGCGACCGCGGCGTTCTTGAGTCCCGCGAGCGCGCAGGCGACGGCGCCGTTGTCGCGCGTTGCCTTCCATTGCTTCACGTCGGCGATCCGTTGCGCGATGGTTTCCGCGGTGACGGCGTCCTCGGCGCGGACGCTCGCGCCGCCGCGCAGCGCGCCGACCTCGCCGAGGAACGCGTTCACCCCAACGACGATCTTCTCCTTGGTTTCCATCTGCTGTCGCCATTTCACCAGCGACGACGTGAGCCGGAGCGCGATCCACGGAATGGCGCCGGCGTAGCCGACCTTCTCCATGTCGGCGATGAGCGCGCGGGCCTCCGTCTTGATGTCGCTCGTAGCCTTCTCGATCACCTTCGAGCCTTCGAAGATGTCGGGGTAATCGGCGATGCCGGTTTCGTGCATCAGGACTTGCTGGGTGCGGAGCGCCAGGATCTGCTCGCTCGGATCGGGGAGGCCGAGCGCCTCGCGGAAGCCGGGAAGCTGCAGCGCCCCGACCCGCGCCGACGCCGAGAACACGACGGGCAGCGACTGATAGGCGATGCGGATGATGTTGACCTCGGGCTGCTGCTCGGTGAGCGTCAGCGAGCGCACCTGACAGCCGGCGCGCCACTTGGTCGCGACGCCGTAACGCTCCTGGCAGATCTCGATCCAGAGCTGGCTGTAGGCGCGGACCTTGGCGATCTCGGGCACGAGCTCGATGCCGGAGTTGATGAAGAACGAGATGCGGTCGACGACGCTCGCGAACGCGTCGGCGGGGAGGGCGGGGCGGATCGCTTCGAGGATGAGGATCGCGTTGCCGATCGCGTAGCCGACCTCTTCCGCCGGCGACGCGCCGGATTCCATATAGTGGTAGCCGCAGCTGTTCATCGGGTTCCACGCCGGGGTTTCGGTGGCGGCGAACTTGATGAGGTCGGTCGAGAGCCGGAGCGAGACGTTCGGGTCGTAGACCGAGGTGCCGCGCGCCACGAACTCTTTCAGCAGATCGTTCTGCGTCGTGCCGCGCAGCTGCTGCCGCGCGATGCCGCGGCGGTCGGCGACGGCGACGTAGAGTGCGTACAGCCAAACGGCCGTCGCGTTGATCGTCATCGACGTGTTGATGGTGCCGAGGTCGATCTCGTTGAAGAGGGTCTCCATGTCGCCGAGGTGGGAGATCGAGACGCCGGTGCCGCCGATCTCACCCTGCGACATCGGGTGGTCGGCGTCGTAGCCATTCTGGGTGGGGAGGTCGAAAGCGACGGACAGGCCGCGCTGACCCTGCGCGAGGTTCTCGCGATAGCGTCGATTCGACTGTTCGGCGTCGCCGAAACCGGCATACGTTCGAATGATCCAGGGGGTGCGCGTCTCGGACTTGGCCATGGGGAAACCTCCGCGGGGCGGGATTCTGGCGCGGCC
>JBDSJB010000317.1:0-7012 GCA_039917665.1 Binatia bacterium | reverse complement strand
CGCGTACGTGCCTGCTCTCGATGACATGGAACCTCCGCCGGCCGACTCCGACCCTACGGGGCGTCCTCTACCGGCCCATGGCGACGGGCGGAATGCGACATGTTGTCGCAAGTCGCTGGCCACGTTGACGAATCCCAATTGACGGTGGCGGGGGCGTCAGGCGTCATCGTTGGGATCGACCGCTGCATCGAATTTGCCGACGGTGAGGAGCTCCGAGATGGTGGAGAGGCACGCGCAGCGGGGGCGGCGAACCCGGACCGCAGCAATCTTCATGGCCGCACTGGTCGCCGTGGCGACGGCGTCATCGCCCGACCCGCCCGCGCCGTCGGCGCCCTGACGGACGTCGGCGCGCAGAAAGCCGCCGCGAAGTGCCAGAAGTTGATCGCCAAGACCACGGCGAAGGCGCTGGCGGGCAAGCTGAAGGCCTTCAACGCCTGCGCCGCGGGCGGCGCGACCACGGGCTTCATCAGCAGCGCCGCGAACCTGCTCGGACCCGGCGTCGACGCCAACAATCAGACCGACGTCTTCGTACGGGATCGCTAGCCGACCGACAGTCGTTCGCTAGCGGCCCGGCGGATATTTCTGGATCTTCCGCTGCAACGAGCGGCGGTGCAGACCGAGGCGGCGTGCCGCCTCGGAGATGCTACCGCCGCAGTCCGACAGCACGCGACTGATGTGCTCCCATTCGGCGCGCGCCAGTGACGGCGGCGCATAGTCACTCGGCGGCGGGTCGAGCGGCGGCGCCTCGCCGCGTGCGAAGCCGGCGAGGATGTCGTCGACGTCGGCGGGCTTCGGCAAGTAGTACGTGGCGCCGATCCGCATCGCCTCGATCGCGGTCGCGATCGAGCCGTAGCCGGTGAGCACGAGAATACGAGTGCTCGGGTCGAGCGCTTTCAGGTCGCGCACCAATTCCAGCCCCGACGGTCCCGGCATTCGCAGATCGACGATCGCCATCTCGGGCGACTCGTCGCGCGCGGCGGCCATCGCATCGTCGTACCCCCTCGCGGCGCGCACCTCGTAGCCGCGATCGCGAAACGCGCGCGCGAGGCGGCTGCGGAAGACCTCGTCGTCGTCGACGATCAGGATGGACGGCGCGGTACCGCCATTCGGCTCGAGGACGTCGCTCATGGGCGCGGGAGGGTACGGGACGACGACGCCAGCATAGCGGGATCGCCGGGCGCGTCGACGCGGCAAACCGTCGCAGGATCGGCGGCCGGCAGCACGATCGTCGCCGTCGTCCCGCGGCTCGGGGCCGAGTCGAGCGTGAGACCGCCGCCGACGCGCTCGAGCACGACCCGCGCGAGAAAGAGCCCGAGGCCCATGCCGCGCGTCAGCCCGTCGCCGTTCTTGGTCGTGAAGAACGGCTCGCCCGCGTGCGCGAGAACCTCGGGCGCCATGCCCGGTCCTCGATCGCGCACCGTGAGCTGCCACGCACCGGCCTGCGACGCGAGGCGCACGTCGACCTCGCCGCTCGCCGACGATTCGAGCGCGTTCTTCAGGACGCCGCGCAGCGCTTGCGTGAGCGCGCGCGGCGGCACGTGGACGGCCGCGGCTGCCGCGAGCTCCGGCGCGATCGCCAGCGTGAGGCGCGCCCTTCCGGCGAGATCGGCCGCGGCGTTGGCGAGCAACGTCGTGAGCGGCATCGTCGCGAGCGCCTCGCCTGCGCTCTCGCCGGCGTCAGCGGCCATCTGGACGAGGATTGCGCGGCAGCGTTCGACTTGCTCGCGGATGAGGCGGGCGTCGGCGACCGTCGACGACTCCGCGTCATTCGGAGCGGCGCCGTTGGCGCCGTGGGGTCGCTCGGCGCCGCTGGAGTGATCGGCGGCGCCTTTGGGTCGATCGGCGGCGCCCTTGGCGCCAAGCGCCCGCTCCAGCTCCTTCGCCACGACTGCGATGGTCGAGAGCGGCGTCGCGAGCTCGTGTGCCGCCCCCGCGGCGAGGGTCGCGAGCGACGCGAGCTTCTCGTGCCGGGCCGCGGCGCTGCGCGCCTCGCCGAGCTCGGCGTCGCGCGCCGCCAGCGCTCCGCGTACGCGTTGAATGAAATAGACGATGAACGCCGCGGCGACGCCGAACGCGACCCACATGCCCTGCACGTGCATCGAGATCGGATGGTCGTGCGACATGCCGTCCATGCCTGCGTGGCCGCCGTGCTCGGCGATCGGCAGCGGCACATGCGCGAAGAAGAGTCCCCCGAAGAGCGCCAACGACATTCCCGCCAGCGCCCACGTCCAGCCCGGCGGCAGGATCACCGCCGCGAGCGCCACGTTCACGAGATAGAGAAAGCTGAACGGGTTGAACGGTCCGCCGGTGAAATAGAGCACCGCGGTCAGCAGCACGATGTCGAGCAGCATGACCGCCGCGAGCATACCGTCCTGGACGTCGGCGCGCCGCCGCCACGATCCGAGCGCGACGTTGCTGGCCGCGCCGATCGCGAGCAGGAGCGCCAACGGCGCGAGCGGGAGGGCGATCCCCATCCCGCGATCGACGACGAGAATGGTGGCAAGCTGGCCCGCAAGGGCCCCCCATCGGAGGGTCAGCAGCCAGGAAAGATTGATGCCGTGGCGGGGCGCGGGTACGGCCATGACCGGACTCTGGACTACTCGACAACGCGAACCGCATCCACTACGCCGAGCGGCCGTAAGGAGGATGTCCCGATGACGATCAGCCGTCGCGATTTGCTGGCTTCGAGTGCCGCTTTGAGTGCGAGCTATGGGCTCGGCCTCTCGGTTGCCCTCGCCGCCGACGAGCCCGCCCCCGCCAAGCCCGTGACGGGCGACGGCTTCGCGGCCGCGGCCGCCGAGTGCGTCCGCGTCGGTGAGGAATGCCTGCAGCATTGCTTGGCGCTCCTCGCAGGCGGCGACACGATGCTCGGCGACTGCGCCAAGTCCGTCCAGCAGATGCTCGGCGTCTGCCGCGCGGCCGGCCCGCTGGTGTACGCCGAGTCGAAGCACCTCGCCGCGTTCGCGAAGCTCTGCGCCGCCGTCTGCAGCGACTGCGAAACGATCTGCCGCAAGCACGAAGGCCATCATGCGATCTGCAAGCGCTGCGCGGAGGCGTGCGCGAAGACGGTGGCGGAGGCGAAGAAGCTCGCTGCGTGAGTGACGGCGGGACGCCGTCGCTCGGCGCTAGCGTCCCGAGGTTTCGTTCTCCCGCTCGTCGATTGCGAGCGGGAACGCTTCCAGCCACGCCACGTACTCCGCCGGCAGCGCGAGCTCGCGCGCGCCGGTCAGGAGCAGGCCGAGGTAACGGGCGGACGGCTTGCGGGCAGGATCGCGGCGCGCGCCTTGGTAGGCGAACGCGGGGATCTTCGTGCCCTCGTCGTCGACGACGACGAGCGAGAGCCGGCGATAGAGACCGCGATCGACGCCTTCGGTGCGGTCGAGGAAGTCGCAGGTGTCGGCCGACAGGAGATACGCGACGCCCCACGTCCGCGCGCCCGGCGCCAGGATGAGATTCGCGACGCCGCGCTCGCCGGGGCCGATCGGGAGATCGAAGCACACCTGATGACCGTCGAGGTAGGCGCGGCGGACGGCGAGCGGCGTGATGCCGCGGCGTTCGACGAAGGTCGCACGACCCATGTTGCTGCCGTACGCGAAGTACCAGGCGTTCTCGCGCTTAGGTGTGGTCGTCACGGCGGAGCGACGCCACCATGCCGGCGCCGCTCACACAAGCGCCGGCGCGAACCGTCGAGCCTTAGTTGCTCACCGCCTGCAACAACTCGTCGAGGCGTGGAATCTCGTTCTCGAGCGATTGATCGACGCGACACGCGAGGTGGCGCTCGAGACAGTTCGTCACCGCATCGAGGGTCGTGAGACTGGCGACGCCGAGGGCCGCGCAATCGTCGTCGCGCGTGCCGAGGCCGAGGCCTTCGGGCGCGCGGAGATCCGCGATCTCCAACGGCGGCGCGCCGCAGGCCTTGGCGATCGCGGCGCCGAAAGCCGCCTCGAGCTTGCCGAGACCGTTGAACGACTGGCTGCACTTGGTGGTGGCCTTCGGGAGGCAATTCGGGTCGCCGGGTTTGGTCTGCTCGCACGTGAAGACGGCAGCGGCGCAGGCTTGGGAGATTTTGGTGCGCCGCTCACGAGCTTGGCGCTCGCCTTCTGTACGACGAGGTCGCACTTGCGAAGCGCCTTCTGCTTGGCGGCCTCGACAGCGCTCCCACCACCGACGCTCGCGCTCTCGAGACACGGCAGCTCGCTCGCGACGTCCCACCCGCCGAACGTCAGGAGCTCGCCGGCACGTGGCACGGCGAATCCGATCAGCCGCTCGGCACCGCAGGCGTGCTGGCGGCGGACGCATTCAGCGACGTCGCTCACACTGACGAGGCTGACGACGCCACGCCGCGCGCATGCGGCGGTCTCACCGTCGAAGCCGAGTCCGGTCGCCAGGCCGAGGTTGCTCGCGGGCACGGCCGGCTCGCCGCACGGCTTCGTCAGCGCCGCTGTCAGCTTGGTCGCGGCGCCCGCGAGCGCGCTCCGGCCTTTGCCGCACGTCGTGGTCGCCTTCGTGAGACAGGCGATCTCGCCACCCTTCAGCTGAATGCAATCGCCGACGGCCTTCAAGCACGACTGCAACGTCGTGAGCGTGGTCGATGTCAGCTTGGCGCCGACCTTGCGCAGCGCCTTCGCGCATTTGTCGAGGGCCTTGGCGCTCGCGGGATCGCCGATGCCGACGCCCGAGCCGTCGGCGGGGTGCGGCGCGCAGTCCTCGTCCTCGCGATCGATGAAGCCGTCACCGTCGTCGTCGACGCAGTTCTCGCAATCCTCGCACGGCGGGCTTGCGCACGCCGGCGCAGCGGTCGGCGTTGGGGTGGGCTGCGCGAGGGTCGCGGTGACAGCGGGCGTCGGCGTGACCGTCGCGTTGGGATCGGGCGGCGTGTCTGGGATCACGACGGTCTGCCCGTTTTGATCCGTGTAGGTGAGGGTCACACCGGGGATCGGCACGTCGTCCCCGTCGACCAACTGCACCGACAGCAGCTCGAGCGTGTCGTAGAACTCCGCGATGCCTTCCCCGTCCCAACCGGTGAGCGCGTCCGGATTGAACATCTTCACGTCCGAACGCAGGTCGAGGGAGAAGCCGTCGGTCGGGTTCCAGTTGGTGACCTTGATCGTCTGCTGGGAGCTCGGGAGGCAACTCGTCCCGAAACACTGCACGCCGCCGCCGCTCCCCGCGTAGAGGTTGGCGACGGAATACGCGTTCACGGTCACGCCCGCGGTGCTGACGGAGCTCGAAAGCGTGCCGTGCAGGCCGAAGACGAAGTAGGCGCCCGGCGCGGGGCCGACCACGTATCCGCCGATGGGATAGATGTCGACGTGCGCATTGGCGTACACGCCGTGCTCCTGCGGGTGGGCCGCGTCGACGTCGGTGCGCTTCATGCGCGCGCCAGCGCCGAGAACGATGCGGCCGTATTGACTGATGCCGGCGTGAGCGTGCGCGCGTGCGCAGAGGTAGTTCGTCGTGCCCGGTGCGGGACAGAGCGCGCCGCCATACGAGAAGTCGAAGGTCTCGACGGACACGGGCGGCACCGTATCCTCGTCGGTCAAATAGAAGAAGTTCGCTGGATAGAACCCGGCGTACGTCGTGTAGATGACCGTCGCAGACGTCACCGCGGGCTGACCGACGAGGAGAAGAACGAGAGCAAGGAGACGACCGAACGTGAGGCGCATGTTCGGACCCTAGTCGCTTTTGTTTCCATCGCACCTCGGCGCTCACACGGTCTGCGACCGCGGATGCAACGTCGCCCACGTGCGGCTGATGTGCGCGATCCACGCCGGATACACGACGAAATGGCGGAAGGGCTTGATGAGCGCCATGTACGCGCGGCTCTGCCATCCGCGCGACTTCACGTACACGGCGAGCACGACGGAGCGCCGCCCCGGTGCGGCCTCGACCCACGATAGATGCAGGAGCGCGTGGATCGTGCGGTTGGCGATCTCGAGCAAGGCCTCGTCGGCGAACGCGTAGACCGGCTCGAACGTCCCGCCGACCTTCGCGGGCAACACCCCGAGGTCGCGGGCGTGATCGGCGGCGTCGAGACGCGCGCGCACGCGATTCTCGGCGCGACCAGGAATCGGCATCTCGCGATTACTGTCGAGCGCGAAGACCTTCCCGAGCACGCGACGCAGCTCGATCAGCGCGAGCGCGCCGCCGACGCGCGCGACGTGCACCGCGTCCGCGAGCGACGCGGGCCGCATCGAATAGACCGGCCACGTGCTCGCACCGGCCGTCGCGAACACGCGGAGGAACTCAGCGAACGTCTCGCCGTGCGCGGGATCGGCGCCGAGTGGCACCTCCCAGAGATCGAGCAGCTCGAAATCCGGCGCGAGCGTATGGACGCGCCAGGGACGGGCGCGATGCGCCGCCACGTCGGCACTCATCGGCGCACCGCTTTCATGAGCGGAGTGTCCGCATGGCTGGCGGGAATCGGTTGCGACGACGCGGACGACGACACGCGCGTCGGCCGCGCGCGCAATCGCCGTGCATGGAGCCAGCTCTGCACGCTGGCAACCACCGCGCCGCCGAGGACGGCAAGCACGATCCAGCGTCCGCCGGCGGCGAAGAGCCTCGCGTGCGCGAAGCGCAGCAGTACGGCACCGCCGACGCCACCGGCGAGCGCCCCGAACGGCATCTCACTCCACACGAGCCGCTGACGCCCAGTGAGGATCGCCGCGAAGGGCAACGCGGAGGTGACGGCGAGATAGTCGGCGTAGGGCTTCCCGCGTGCCGCGAGATGGCGGGCGTCCTGATGGCGGGAGCCGGCGATCGACAGCAGCGCGAGCGCGCCCATCACTATCGCGCCGGCGAGGTGCGTCGCGAGGAGCGCGTGCGAGATCCCGAGGAGCGCCGTGCCCGCGAAGAACGGATGGCGAGTGACGCGCTCGATGCCGCGCGGCTCGCGGATCGGCTGCCCGAAGACCGCGACCGGGAGGCCTGGATACGCGACGAGACCGGCCGTCGTGAGCGCGATCCCGACCACGATCACGCCGGTGAGCACCGCGTGCAGGATCGGGTT
>JBDSJB010000316.1:0-5334 GCA_039917665.1 Binatia bacterium | reverse complement strand
CGACCTCGACTACGCGACCTGGATCGCGCGCTGGCAGGGCGACCACACCGCGGTCGCGATCGCGACCCAGCGCACGTTTCGCTACGTGCAGAACGTCCTCGTCCGCGCCGTCACGCCAGACGCACCGTCGTGGACCGCAATCGTCGAGGAGGCGTTTCCCGCCGAGGCCGCCACCGATCCGATGCAATTCTACGCCGCGAACAGCTCCGCGGAATTGTCCGAACGGCAAGGCCGCATGACGGCGAGCGTCGCGCGCTTCGTCGACTTCCAGCGCTTCGAGACGCTGCCGATGAGTGCGTACGTCCTGGCGCGGCCGTCGTTCGAGGACTGATCGCACCCGCATCGTCAGCGCTCAGAAGAGCAGGTCTTCGACGCGTTTGATCTCGGCCGGGTCGAGCGTGGTTGGCGCGAGCACGATCTCGTCGGCACCCGCGTCACGGGCGCGGGCGACGGCGTCGCGCAGGCCCTGCGCATCGACGGTCGGCACGAGCGGAATCAATCCCGCCGCGCTCGGGCCGAGGAAGCGGAGATAGCGTCCCAGGTATTCGTCCATCTGGGCACGACCATCGGAGCCCAGCGCAAACCAGCATCCGGTCACGAGCGTCGGCTTCTCGGCGCGTCCCGCGGCTTTCCATGCGGCCCGCGCCCCGTCGAAAGCGTAGTCGAGCTCCTCGCGCGCGAGCGTGAACGAGAAGCCGAGAATGCCGTCGGCGAAATGCGCGGCGCGCGTGATGGCGCGCGGGAAGAGGGCGCCCATCAGGACTTTTGGGCCCCCAGGTTGTACGGGCTTCGGGTCGATTTGATCGCTCGCTCCGCTCGCGAGGCCGCCCGCCCATAGGCGGCGTAGCTCGCCGACCTGACGTTCCAGCTTCCCGAGCCGGCCTTCCCATGGCGCCCCGACGGCGGCGTAGTCGTCCTCGCGCGCGCCGACGCCGACGCCGAGCACGACGCGGCCATTCGAGAGCATGTCGAGCGTCGCGATCTGCTTCGCCGCGCGCGCCTCCGGGTGCATCGGCAGGACGAGCACATTGTAGAAGAGCGGCACGCGCGACGTCCACGCGGCCGCCGCCGAGAGCGTGACGGTGATCTCGGGATTCGGAAAGTTGATGCGTTCGCCCACCGCGAGGCTCGAGAACGGCCCCTCGTCGATCCCGCGGCACCACGCGTGGAGCAGGTTGCGATCGAGCCCCGGCGCCATCACGGGCAAATTAAGTCCGATGTCCACGCATTTTCTCTTGGAGGGAGGACCGCGGATTTAGTCCGCGGTCCGAGGGCCATCGGAGCATGGGACGCGAACCGTCCAAGCGCACGCGGCCGAAATCAAATGGCCCTTTCTCGACCGGCCCAGTACGGATCGCGGAGCTTCCGCTTGTAGAGCTTCCCGTTCGGGTCGCGCGGGAGCTCGGGCATGAAGTCGATCGACTTCGGTACCTTGAACTTGGCGATGCGCTCGAGACAGAACGCGACGATCTCGTCGGCGAGGGCCGCGTTTGGCGTGACGCCAGCGGCGGGCTCGATGACGGCTTTCACGCTCTCGCCCCAGTCCTCGTCGGGAATGCCGAAGACGGCGGCGTCGCCGACCTTCGGGTGCGAGAGCAGACACGACTCGATCTCGCTCGGGTAGATGTTGGCGCCGCCCGAGATGATCATGTCGATCTTGCGATCGCAGAGGAACAAATAGCCGGCATCGTCGAGGTAGCCGACGTCGCCGACGGTGAAGAAGCCATCACGGCGATTGGCGTCCGTCTTCGTTTTGTCGCCGTGGTACTCGAAGTCCTGCACGCCGAGCTTCATGAAGACGGTGCCAGGTGTGCCGGTTGCGATCTCGCCGCCGGCATCGTCGAGGATGCGGATCTCGGAGCCGGCCCACGCCTTGCCGACGGTGCCGGGCCGCTCGAGCCATTCGCTCGGCGTGACCAGGGTGCCGCCGCCTTCACTCGCCGCGTAGTACTCGAAGATCGTCGGACCCCACCAGGCGATCATGCGGCGCTTCACGTCGACGGGGCAGGGCGCGGCCGCGTGCACGACGTGGCGCAGTGACGACACGTCGTACTTCGCCCGGACGTCCTCGGGGAGGGCGAGCAGGCGGTGGAACTGCGTCGGCACCATGTGCGTCGTCGTGACCTTGTCCCGTTGGATCGCCTTGAGCTGATCCTCGGGCGTCCACTTGTCCATGATCGAGAGCGTGTGTCCGAAGTGCAGCGAGCACGCCGCGAACACGAGCACGGCCGTGTGGTAGAGGGGCGACCCGACCTGGTGGACGCCGCCGCCCTCGGGCGCAATGCCGAACATGGAGAGGAACATCGCGAACATCGAGCCGACGGTGTCCGGATCGAAGGGCATGAGCGTCCGGCGCACGCCCTTGGGTCGGCCGGTCGTGCCCGAGGTGTAGTTCATGACCTGACCCGCGACGCGATCCTCCGGCGCCGTGGTCGGCATGCCGTCGCTGAGGGCGGCGTAGGGTTGGAAGCCGGCGATGTCGCCGATGGCGAAGCATCCTGCCGCTGGCATGTTCGCTTCTTTGGCGCCGGCTTTCGCGATGTCGGCGAAGCGTGCGTCGGCGACGAACGCTTTCGCGGTCGAGTCGGCGAGGATGTACGCGATCTCCGGGCCGGCGAGATGGTGATTGATGGGGACCAGATAGAGCCCGGCCTGGGTCGCCGCGAGATAGAGCTCGATCATGGGCGCGCCGTTCGGCAGCAGCGTCGCGACGACGTCGCCTTGCGCCAGGCCGAGCTTGCGAAGGCCGTGCACGAGCTGATTCGAGCGTGCCTGCAGCTCTCCGGACTTGATGCGGGTGCCGTCGGGGGTGACGAGCGCCACGCGATCGGGGTTCGCGGTGGCTTGTTTCCAGAAACCGAGCTCACTCATGGGGTGCGGTCCTTTTCGACGTGAGGGCGCCGGTCCCGGCGACCTCCGCTTTGTTAGTTTAGAGCGCCGCCTCGGCGAGCAACCGCAGCGTGGTCGCGTCGCGCGTGCCGGCGAGGATGGTGGTGACGGGGCTGTCGCGCCAGGCTTGCAGGCGATCGCGGACGCGTGCCGGGGGGCCGGCGAGCGAGATCTCGTCGGCAAGCGCGTCGGGCACGGCCGCGGCTGCTTCGGCGCGCTTGCCTTCCAAGAAGAGCTTCTGCACGGTCTTGGCCTCTGCTTCGTAGCCGAGCCGGCCGATCAGGTTCAGGTGGAAGTTCTTGGACGCCGCGCCCATGCCGCCGATGTAGAAAGCGAGCGCCCACTTGATGGGGATCAGGCATGACTCGAGGTCGTCGCCGATCACGACCGTGACCGGGCACGCGATGTCGAAGCCGGGCTTCAGATTCTGGAGCGAGTCTTTGTACACGTCCTGGCGGAACGGCGAGTAGAAGAGTGGCAGCCAGCCGTCGGCGATCTCCGTCGCCATCTTCACGTTCTGCGGTCCCTCGGCGCCGAGGTACATCGGAATCGCGTTCCGGAGCGGATGATTGATCAGCTTCAACGGCTTGCCGAGCTGCGCGCCGCCGCTGATCGGGAGCTGATAGTGCTCGCCCTGGAAGCTCACGGGCCCTTCGCGGCGGATCATCGTGCGGACGAGATCGAAGAATTCACGCGTCCGGCCCATCGGCTTCGGAAACGGCTGGCCGTACCAGCCTTCGACCACCTGCGGACCCGACACGCCGACGCCGAGGATCAACCGCCCGTTGGTCAGGTGGTCGATGGTGGTCGCGGTCATCGCGACGCAGGCCGGCGTGCGCGCCGCCATCTGCATGATGCCGGTGCCGAGCTTGATCTTGCTCGTCTTGGCGCCGATCCAGCAGAGCGGGGAGAAAACGTCCGAGCCGTACGCTTCGGCCGTCCATGCCGAGTCGTAGCCGAGCCGTTCCGCTTCCAGCACGAGCTCCGTCGGATCCCACGGATCGGGCATCCAGTAGCCGAGCATCAAGCCGAGACGCATGCGAAAGCCTCCGAGTGTGAGGGCGTTGCGCGCGGTGAGGTCACACCGGCGACCCGCGCGCGCCGGGCCGACGATCCACGAACGGGCAGTCGCCCGAAGCGGCGGAAGTAGAACATGTTCTAATTCGACAGGCAAACGCACCCCCCAGTGTGCGTGGCGCCGGGGCGGATGCGCCGGCGGAATCCAGACTGCACGCGGGGGCGATCCAGGCTACGATCCTCGGCGCGTGCTCTGCTCCGTCGTTACCCGCTCCCGCGTGCCGCGCTCCCTCGCCTCCGTCACCACGATCCGCCCCGACGCGGAGGTGTCGCCGCGCGAGATCGGGGTCGAGCCGGGCGCGGTCAGCTACATCTGGGAAGCGGCCGAGCGCCTGTACCAGAGCGGCATCCACCCGGCGATGGCGCTCTGCGTGCGGCATCGCGGCCGGGTGCTGATCGATCGCGCGATCGGCCATTCGCACGGCAACGGTCCGCAGGATCGCGGGGACGGTCCGAAACTGCTCGCGACGCCCGATACCCCGTTCGGGATGATGTCGGCGACGAAAGCCGTCACCGCGATGGTCATCCATCTGCTCGACGAGCGGAATCTGATCCGGCTCGACGATCCCGTCTGCGAATACCTTCCGGAGTTCGGGGCCGAGAGTAAGCGCTGGATCACCATCCGCCACGTGCTGGCGCATCGCGCCGGCCTCCCGAGCCCGCCGGCCGAAGCGATGGATCTCGACATCCTGACCGAGCCAGATCGCGTGATCCAGATCCTCGGCGCGATGCCGCTGAGCTCGCGGCCCGGCCGGCAGCTCGCGTACCATGCCGTGACGGGCGGGTTTATTCTCGGGGAGATCGTCCGGCGCGTGACTGGCGGCAGCATCCGCGCGCTGCACGACGAGGCGATTCGTCGGCCGCTCGGCTTGCGCTGGATGCGGTATGGGCTGGAGGCCGCCGACCTGCCATACGTCGCCCGGAATTACTTCACTGGGTTCCCGGTGCTGCCACCGATGTCGATGATTCTTCGCCGCACGCTCGGCGTCGACTACCAGCGCGCCATCGAGGTCTCGAACGATCCACGTTTTCTCTGCGGCGTCATTCCGGCGGCCAGCATGGTCGCCACCGCCGACGAGCTCTGCCGCTTCTACGAAATGCTCCTGCGTGGCGGCACGCTGAACGGAGCTCGGATCTTCGATCCGCGCACGGTCCGCCGCGCGACCGGCGAGCAGAGCTACCTCGAGTTCGACTTCACGCTCGGCTTCCCGCTCCGCTACGGCGCCGGCTTCATGCTGGGCGGCGACTATCTGAGCTTCTACGGCCCCGACACGAGCCACGCCTTCGGCCACCTCGGCCTCACCAACGTGGTCGCCTGGGCCGACCCCGAACGCGAGGTCAGCGCCGCCTTGATGACGAGCGGCAAAC
>JBDSJB010000315.1:0-6594 GCA_039917665.1 Binatia bacterium | reverse complement strand
CCCCGCGCGGTTGACTGCTCGCTTCGGTCTGGTAGGAACTGGCGCCTTCGCGCGCCCATAGCTCAGTTGGATAGAGCGCTTGACTACGAATCAAGAGGTCGCAAGTTCGAATCTTGCTGGGCGCATTCGTAGGTCCTCTCGCGGTTCCCTCCACCAAATTTCGCATGCAGTGACCAAGTGAGCGCGCTCGGCGCGCTCACTTGCACTTGCGCTCGCGGCGGTCGACACGGGATAGGTCCGCGCGTGCGCGTGGGCCTCCAATCTTGGGGAACCGAGGGTGATCTCCGACCATTCCTCGGTGTCGGACGTGCCCTCATGCGGCGCGGGCACGACGTCGAGCTGCTGTTCACCGGCGTCGAAGGGAAAGACCTCTCGGCGCTCGCGCGGAATGCCGGCGTTCCGACACGCTTCGTCGATGACGGCTACTTCGTCGCGCACCGTGAGGAGCTGGCGGGGAAGGCCAGTGACAGCCTCGGGCTCGGAGGTCCGCGGAAGCAGTTCGAGCTCATCCTCCGGGATCTCATGGATCCGGTGGAAGCGGCCATGCTGGGCGCCGCGCGCGAGCTGGCGGCGCGCTCGGACGTGGTCGTCGGACACTTTCTCTCGCACGTGACGCCGGCGGCGGCCGCGGAGCATCGTCGCCCGTTCGTGATGATCGCGCTGCAACCAGTGTTCGGCTCACGCCACTACCCGCCGGCGGGAGCCCCGGCGCTCGGGCCGTTGAATTCGCTCCTCTGGTGGCTCGCGAACGACGTGATGCGCGCCGCGCTGCTCGCGCGCTCGAACCGCTCGCGTGCGGCGTGCGGCCTCGCGGCCGAGCGCCGATTTCTGCCCGCCAATCTGGGACGTCCGGAGCGCATTCTCGTTGGCGTGTCGCCCGCGCTCTTTCCGCGTCCGTCCGACTGGCCTGCGCACATCGACGTCGCGGGCTTCCTCGGCGATGCTGCGGTCAGCGAGTCGTGGGACCCGGGGCCGCACGTCGCGGATTTTCTCGCGGCGGGGCCGCCGGTGTTCCTCTCGTTCGGCAGCATGTTCGGGTTCGACGATCGTCAGACGATGGAGGCGGTCGAAACGTTCGTCGCCGCCCTCGCGATCGCCGGTGCGCGCGGCATTGTGCAGGCGCCGGCGCACGTGATCGCGCGCGCGCCGACGGCGGCGCACGTCTGCTACCTCGAGCGCGCGCCGCATGCGCAGCTCTTTCCGCGCTGCGCCGCGATCGTGCACCACGGCGGCGCGGGGACCACGCAGTCAGCGATCCTCGCGGGTCGCGGCTCGGTCGTGGTGCCGCACGCCGCCGATCAATTCTATTGGGCCGATCTCCTGCGCGCGCGCGGCGTCGGCGCGAAGCCACTCAAGCGGCCGGCGCTGGCGGCGAAGCCGCTGGCCCAGCGCATTCGCGCGGTCCTCGACGACGGCGCGATGGCGCCGCGGGCCGCGGCCTTGGCGGCGGCACTCGAGCGGGAACGCGGCGCCGAGCACGCCGCCGAGGTCATCGAGCGTGTCGCGTCGGTCGGCGCGCCCTGACGGCTCCCGGGCGTGCGTCGCTACGCGAGCGCGATCTTCGGCTTTTCGGGATGCCGTCGATAGAGGATCACGACGTGGCCGATGAGGCCGCAGAGCGCAGCGTCTGTGCCGGACGCGAGCGCGTCGGCGGCCGCATGCTTGTCTTCGGGCTCGTGCAGACGCACCTTGATGAGCTCGTGCTCGCCGAGTGCCGCGTCGACGGCCTGTAAGACCGCGTCGGTCACGCCCGCGCCGCCGACGTGGACGAGTGGCTCGAGCGAGTGCGCGAGGCCGCGCAGATGTTTTCGTTGGCGTCCGGTCAGTTCCATGTCTTTGGTCTCGTTCGTCATCAGCGGTGATCGTGGCCGGCCGGGCGAGCGGCGAGCGCATCGACCCGCGCGGCGAGCGCAGCGGGGGCGCAGAGCCCTTTGTCGGCCAACAATGATTCGAAGGCGTGGAGCCAGCACTCCCAATACTGGAAAGCGCTGTCGTCGGGATGGTGTGCGCGCTCCCATTCCCCGATGGCAGCGATCAGCCGAGCGCGGAATTCGTCCCAAGCGAAGGCGTCGCGCTCATAGAGCGTCATCGTCATGCCGAACACGCGGCTTTCCCAGAGATGCTCGAAGACGAGCTCGCCGTTCCGGCGCGGCGGGGAGAGTGGGCCCTGCCATTCGAGGACGCCTGCGGCGTCGGCTCCCACGGTTGCAGCTTTAGGCATTTGGCACCGCCGGGCGCGCGACGCCGATCAGCGCATCGCGCGTGATGAGGCTCGCGAGCTGCACCTCGCTCCAGCCGTCGGTGCCGGCTGGACGCTCGGGCAGCACCATGTAGCGGACCTCGGCGCTCGAATCCCACACGCGGACGTCGACATCGGACGCCAGGTCAACGCCCATCTCGTGCAGGACGACGCGGGGCTCGCGTACGACGCGCGAGCGATACGGCGGGCTCTTGTACCAAGTCGGCGGCAGACCGAGCAGCGCCGAGGGGTAGCAGGAGCAGAGCGTGCAGACGACGACGTTGTGCACGGCGGGGCCGTTCTCCAGCACGACGATCGGCGTGTGGCCGGGGCCGGTCGCGAGCCCGAGCTCTTCGGCCGCGGCCCATGCGTCGGCGACGAAGCGGGCGCGAAACGCGGGATCGATCCACGCCCGCGCCACGAGCTTGGTGCCGTTCAGCGGTCCGATGTCCTGCTCGAAGCGCGCGACGATGGTATCGATCAGGTCGGCCTGAACGAGGCCACGCTCGACCAGGATGGATTCGAGCGCCTCGGCGCGGAGCGCGTTCCGGCGCGCCACGAGATCGTCGTCGTGCTCATGATCGTGATCGTCGTGATCGTGATCGTCGTCGTGGTGGTGGTGGTCGTGGTCGCTCATGCGGATTCCAGATACGGCTCGAAGAGATCGAGGTGCAGGTGGGCACCGGCTTCGCCTGCGTCGCCCCAGAGCTCGGTCGCGTCGAAACGGACATTGTAGAGGTGCTGCGGGTCCTCGCCGCGGTCGTGGGCGTTGGTGTCGGGATAGACGTAGGCCGCGTGCAGTCGCGTGACGATCCCTCGTCGGCCAGCGACGTAGCGGGGCAGGCGCGTATGACCCGCCGGGCTTGCAACCTGCACGCGCACCGGGTCGCCGACCTGGAAGCGCGGCGTGCGCTCGAGTGTCCGCTCGAAGGGGCCGGCCATCGTGTCCGGCAGCGCCGGAAGCGGCGGCGCTGGGATGATCGTGCCGTCGCAGCGCGCATCCACCTGACGCGGCGCCAGGACGCCGCGTTCGACCAACACACGCTCGAGCGACGCGAGCCAGCGGCCGTAGTATCCGAGCCGCAGATACTCGACGGGTGGCGTGCGCTCGATGCCGTGCCGGAAGGCGTCGATGTTGAGCCAGCCAAAGCCGACCATCTGGTACACCATCCCGAGCACGCGACCTTCCCAACGGCCGTGGAAGACGGGCTCATCACGCTCGACCGCGACGGGACCGAAGCCGTGCATGCCGCCGAGATCGTGGATGCCGTTCACTACGTGCGTTTACCTTTCTGCGGCGCCCGTTGTAGCTGCCCTGCATGCGCGAGCACAATCTCGACGGCACGACCACCGACCTCTTCCCGTCGACCCGAGTACGGAGCGACTCCTGGCGCTCCTGCGTGAGATCTTCGAGACGCACTGGCGTGACGTGATCTTCGGCTCGTGCATCGAAGGGGCGGTCTTCGAAGCGCGCTTCACGGCCGCGCCGCGCATCACGCTGCTGGACGGCTATGTGACGGTCGCGGCCGATCCGACGCAGCCGTGGCACCTCCACCTCTGCATCGGACCGCACAAGGGGACGCGGACGCGTCCGACGCCGCCCGCGCTCGCCGCGTGGCGCCGCTGCACGCGCGCCGCCTTCTTCCGCGATCGCGACCGCGCCGGCGAGCAGATGACGTGGGGCTTCCGGATGTGGAACGGCCGCGACGAGCAGATGATCACCGCCTTCTTTCCGAATCCGTGGCTCGACCCGGAAACGATGCGGCCGCGGCGAAGCGCCGACTGGGCCTGTCTCGCCACGTGGATGAAGCTCCGCGAGCGGTACGCGGGCATCCTCGCGGAAGCGCCCCCGGTGGCGACGAAGCCGCCGGCGATGCACTGACCGGCCGGCGCTGGTCCCGCCCGCCGTGTGAAGCAACGGCGCACGCGTGGAAAGAAAAAATGGCGCGAGGCTGGGTCGCCTCGCGCCACGGATCGTCTCTAGCCCTCGCAGCCCATGACGGCCTTGACCTCGAGGAACTCCGCGAAGCCGTGCTCGCCCCACTCGCGGCCGTTCCCGCTCTGCTTGTAGCCACCGAAGGGCGCGGCAAAATCGGCGCCGGCGCCGTTCAAGTGGACGTTGCCGGTGCGGAGGCGCGACGCCACACGGAGCGCGTGGTCGGCGTCGCCGGAAGCGACGTAGCCCGAGAGGCCATAGACGGTGTCGTTGGCGATCTGAATGGCCTGCTCCTCGTTGTCGTACGGGAGGATGGCCAGCACCGGTCCGAAAACCTCTTCACGCGCGATCGTCATGTCGTTTCGCACGTTCGCGAAGACCGTCGGGCGGACGAAGTACCCTTTGGCGATGCCGTCGGGACGGCCGGGGCCGCCCGCGATGAGCTCGGCGCCTTCGTCGATGCCCTTCTTGATGAGGCCCTGGATCTTGTCGAACTGCAGCTTGCTCACGACCGGGCCGATCTGCGTGCCCTCGGCCGCCGGATCACCGACGGTCGTCGCCTCGGCGGCGGCCTTCGCGATCTTGACGGCTTCGGCGTGCTTGCTGCGCGGCACGAGCATGCGCGTTGGGGCGTTGCACGACTGGCCGCTGTTCATGAAGCAGCTGCGGACGCCGCCTTTCACTGCGCGTTCGAGATCGGCGTCGTCGAGGATGATGTTCGCGGACTTGCCGCCGAGCTCCTGGGCGACCCGCTTCACGGTGTCCGCGGCGTTCTTCGCGACCTGGACGCCGGCGCGAGTCGAGCCGGTGAATGACACCATGTCGATACCGGGATGTGACGAGAGCGCGACGCCGACCGTCGGTCCGTCACCGTTCACGAGATTGAACACGCCCGCGGGGACGCCGGCCTCGTGCAGGATCTCCGCGACGATCGTCGCGTTCAGCGGCGCGACCTCGCTCGGCTTCAGCACGATCGTGCAGCCGGCGGCGAGGGCGGGCGCGACCTTGCACATGATCTGATTCACGGGCCAGTTCCACGGCGTGATGAAGCCACACACGCCGACCGGCTCGCGCAGGATGCGGGTCGAGCCCTTGTTCTCGACGAACTTGTAGTTCTTCAGCACCTCGAGCGTGTTCATCAGGTGCGCGAGTCCCGACGGCGCCTGCGCCGCATTGGCGAGCCACGCCGGCGCACCCATCTCGAGGGAGATGGTCTCGGCGAGGGCAGGAAGCTTCGTCTGGTAGACGGCGATGATGCGTTCGAGGAGCGCGATCCGTTCCTCGCGCGTCGTCCGCGAGAACGTCTCGAAGGCCTTGCGCGCGGCCGCGACCGCGCGGTCGACGTCGGCGGCGCTGCCGAGACTGATACGGCCGATCACGTCCTCGGTCGCAGGTCCGATGACGTCGAGCGTCTTCGGAACGGCCGGTTTTACCCACTGTCCGTCGATGTAGAAATCGAGATTTTCGCGCATGAAAGTTTCCTCCCGCATGAATGGATGGAGTCGATGTCGCAGAGCCTCGATCTCCATGCAAGCGCGCCCGACTGCCGACTCTTGAAAAAACAAGAGCGCAGATTCTCCAAAGCTCAATCCCCGTTCGCATGGGATTACCAATGTTTTCAGGCCTCTTCGCGGTGGCCGGCCTCTTGCTTCCTCTCGACTCACGATCGGTCACGTCATGTGGCCGCGAAGATAGAAGGGAGAAGCACGCAATGGCTGGGAAGACGGACAAGGCGAAGGGCCGCATCAAAGAGGCGGCAGGAGCGCTCACGGGCGACCAGTCGCTCAAGCGCGAAGGCAAGCTGGATCAACTGGTCGGCAGCGTGAAGGACGCGGTCGGCAGCGCGGTCGACACCGTTCGTGACGCGCTCGTCGGCGCGCCCGAGACGGCCAAGAAAGCTGCCCGCCGGGCGCGCTGATCCATGCCATGGCGGCCGTCAAGATCGGAGCCAGCCGACAGGTGATCATTCCCAAGCGAGTGTACGAGGAGCTCGGACTCGCGGCGGGGGATTACCTCGACGTGACAGTACAGGATGGCGGGCTGCTGATGAGCCCGAAGACGCTGGTCGACAAGCCGGCGAAACCCAAAGAAGGAGGAACCACCACATGCGTCGATTGATCTCGCTTTCGTGCACGGGCTTGCTGCTCGCGAGCATGGCCACGGGTTGTTACGTCAAGAAGGAAACTGTTCGTGAGCCGCGCGCGACCAGCAACACGACGGTCGAACGCCGGAGCACGGTCGAGTCGGTCCCGGGCGATTCCGAAGTCCGCACCAAGACCACGGTCGAAAAGAATTACTAAGCCCGCTGGGGAGCACACCGTCGCGTGTGCTCCCCACGGCGTTTTGGCCGCGAGAGGCCGCGCGTTTGAGCGTCGTTGAACCCCGTTCAGCGTCGCTTGAACGCCTTCCGGGCGGGAGG
>JBDSJB010000314.1:0-13626 GCA_039917665.1 Binatia bacterium | reverse complement strand
GGGCCCGGCCGACCGCTGCGCGCGATGTCGAATGCGCGTCGCATCGTCTCTTCCATCTTGGTCTCGTCGGTGACGAGGAAGACGTGCTTCGCGCAGGCCGCCATGATGTTGAAGACCGGCGCCTCTTGGAATGCGTCGGTGCCCATCGCGGCCCGCGGAACCTGCCCCGTGATGAGGATGACGGGGATGGAGTCGGCCTGGCAGTCGCGGATCGGGGTCACTGAGTTGGTGGCGCCTGGACCCGACGTCACCAGAAAGACCCCGACCTTACCGCTCGAACGGGCGTAGCCGGCCGCCATGAAGCCCGCGCCCTGTTCGGTCGCTGGGACGATCAGCCGAATTTCTTCGTCGGCGGAATGGTTGGCGTTGTAGCGGAAGATCGCGTCGTACGTGGGCAAAATTGCCCCGCCGCTGTAGCCAAAGATGGTGTCGACGCCTTCATCGGCCAGGACCTGGACGATCATGTCGGCGCTGCTCATCTCTTTACCGGCGAGTGGATGCTTCGGGGCGGCCTCGGCGAGGGCCCGGCGGGCGGGCTTGGCGACGGTCTTCATAGCTGCCTCCCATAGCCTGATTTGCTGCTCGGCGCGAGGTTTTGGGAGCATCGGCCGACCCTATTGGGCCAGGCCCCAAAACCTGCGTTTTCGGTTGCGTCGTCCGACAGGTGCGTGGCAGAGCCGTTCCCGGAGGGTCAAGTCATGCGCAAAATTGCAATGACGATGCTGCTGGCGGTCGTAGTTGGTGTTCTCAGCGAGGTCCGTCCGGCCACGGCGCTCACGTTCACGTGCTCGACGGTCGCCCGGCGGGGGCAGCTCGATGCCGCGGGCGCCGTCTTCAAGAACAAATTCGACTCGCCCGCCGTCAACGGCGCCGGAGACGTGGCCTTCGTCGGCTACGCGACCAGCGCACCCCGGCGGTTGTACTTCTATCCGTCGGTCGGAGCCGCGAGCGTCGTCGCGCAGCAAGGCGGCGCTGCGCCCGGCGGCAGCAGCTTCAAAGCCTTCCGCGCCGTCTCGATCAACGACGCAGGCGACGTGGCGTTTCACGCCAAGCTCGCGCTCGGGGAGGGCGTCTTCGCCGGACCCGCCGGAGGTGTGGCGAAAGCCGCTGCGACGGGCGACGCCTCGCCGGCTGGTGGCGCGTTCGACGCGTTCCCGGCCGTCTCACGCGTCAACACGGCGGGTGACGTGGCATTCACCGCCAGCGTCGGTGGCGGGCCGAACGGGGTCTTCCTCTACGACGCGTCGGCGACGCTCGTGCTCACAGTCGCGCTCGTGAACGACGGCGCGCTCGACGGGCGGCAGCTCTGCGCGTACCTCGACGTTGGCCTCGGCGCGACCGGCGCGGTGGCGGTACGCGCGTCCACCAAGGTGAATTGCGCAAACGTTGGCGAGCCGGAGCTGGTCGGGATCTACGAAAAGACCGGGCTCAGCTTCGCCCGTGTGGCGCTCGAGGGCGACGTCTCGCCGACGCCCGCGACGACCTACGCGCAATTCATTGCCGCGCCCGACGTGAACGCAACCGACAAGGTCCTCTTCCGTGCCCGCACGGTCGGCGTCGCAGGGCTGACCGGCCTCTTCCTGCACGACCCGGCCGGGCCGTCGACCGTGATCCTCGCCGGCACCGGCAGTGCCGCACCGGTAACGGGCGGTAGCCTGAAGACGATCGCCCCCGCCGGCGTCACTGACGGCGACCGCGCCGGACTCGGTGCGCGCATCAGTAGCGGGCTCGCGAAGACGGGCATCTTCGTCTACGACGCCGTCCCCGCCAACGAGAAGGTCGTGGCATCGAATGACCTTGCCCCGAACGACACGTTCGGCCCGAACTCGACCTACCTCAAGATCAATCCGGGCAATCGCAAGAACAACGAGGGCATCGGCATCGACCGCAGCGGCACGTGGGTCGCGTACACCGCAAAGGTGAAGAGCACGACCGGCACGCCGACGGCGTCCGCCGTGCTCCGCTGCCAGGGAATGTGAGCGCCATATGATCAGTATTTCTATGTCGAAGCGGAGCACGAAATAGTCGGTTCGCAGCCCGAGACGCGTTGACGCGATTTCGCCGGCATCAGTAGCATTCGCGCCTGATGCCGGCGCGCCACACCGCTCGACCCTCTCGTACGCGCGCGATCTTCTGGCTGCTGCGCGACGTGACCTGGCCGTCGCTGCGCCGCCATCGTTTGCGGAGCGTCCTGACCCTCGTCGGCGTCGTGATCGGGGTCCAGCTCTTCGTCACGATCCGGCTGATCAATCGCGCGACGCTCGGGACGTTCACGCGTACGATCGAAACCATCGCCGGGACCGCGGATCTCCAGATCACGAACGGCGACTTCGGAGTGCCCGAGGCCCTGGTCGAGCGCATCGCATCGGTCCCCGGCGTCGCGAGCGCGTCCGGACTCGTGAAAGGCACACTGCGGACCCAGCACGGTGCGCTCACGATCTTCGGCGTCGATCTCTTCGCCGACCAGCGCCTGCGCGAGACTCAGTTTCCGCGTCGCCACGTGCACATTGCCGACGAGCTGCGATTCGCGAACGCGCTCGACTCGATCGCGCTGGCGAGCCCCTGGGCCGACCAGGCCGGGCTCGCGCTCGAGGCCGCGTTCGATGTGACCGGGCCGGCCGGGCCGGCGCGGCTCGTGGCGCGCGGGACGCTCGATCCGATCGGACCGACGACGTTGTTCGGCGGCGCGGTCGGCCTCGCCGATCTGCCGACGGCCCAGCGGCTGCTGGGCCGCGATGGCCGCGTCGATGAAATCGACATTGCGCTCGCTGTCGACGCCGACCGCTCCGCGACGACTACCCGGCTCGCGATCGTCGCGGCGGGCTTTGGCACGCTCGCCGATCCGCGCGATCGCAACGGCGGATTCACCGGGATGCTCGGTGGGCTGGGCGCCATTCTCGGCATCACCAGCATGATCGGTCTCACCGTCGGGTCGCTCCTGGTGCACCACGCGATCCGCAGCGCGATCCTGCAGCGCCGCCGCGCGCTCGCCGTGGCCCGGGCGATCGGATACCGGCGCGTCGCCGTGGTAGCGGCGATCTTCGTCGAAGCCGCGGGGTTCGGAGTGGTGGGGGCGCTCGTCGGTGTGGTGCTCGGGATCGGTGCCGCGCGCCTGTCGATCGATCTCGTGACCGCCGCGGTTGGTGTCATCTGGGCGCGTGGAGGACAGGCGAGCGTCGAGCTCGAAACTGTGGACGTGTTGATCGCGCTCGCGACCGGCGTTGGCAGCGCCGTCGTCGCCGCATGCGGGCCCGCCGCTGCGGCGGCCCGCCTCGAGGTCGTGACGCAGCTCCGGGGTACGGCCGATCGCAGCCGTGCTTCCATGGGATGGCCCGCGATCGCGTTCGGCATCGCGCTCTGCGCGGCCGGTTTCGGGTTCTTTGCGACGGTCGCCCGCTGGTCGTCGTACTCGATCCAGATCACGGCGCTCGCGGCGGGCATGGTGGTCCTCACGTTCGGATACGCGGTGCTGGCGCCCGTGGTGCTGCGTGTCCTCGTCGCGGCGGTCCGGATGATCGCCCCGCGGCGCGCGCTCGGTCTCTGCCTCGCGCTCGAGCACCTGGCGCGTGATCCCGTCCGTTGCCGGGGGACCATTGGCGCCTTGATGGCCGCATTCGCCTTCGTGCTCTGCGTGAGTGCGTTCGTCGCGAGCCTTGGGGGCACGATTCTCACCTGGGTCGATCAGGCCGTCGCCGCGGATCTCTACGTGAGCGCCGGTCCGGATCTGCCGCTCCCGACCGCGCTGCCACTTCCCGGAGAGCTGGAGCCCGAGATCGCGGCGATTCCCGGCGTGGAGCGGGTCGTCCCACTGCGTATCATCTTGGCGCCCATCAACGGGTGGACGGCGGCAATTCGGTCGCAACCGGTCGATCAGTTTCGCTTCCGTCCGTTCCCGATCGTGGAAAGCATCGGCGCCGACTACCTCGACGCGTTCGCCCGCGGCGACGCCGTCATCCTGAGCGAAAATCTCGCGTTGCGCTTCGGCGCACATGCCGGGGACACCGTCGCGCTCGATTCGCCGTCGGGTCGCTTGACGCTGCAAGTCGCCGCGATCGTGCTCGATTACACGATGGACATCGGCACGTTGATGCTCGATCTCGGCGCCTATCGGCGTTACTGGCACGATCCGCTCGTCACCTCGTTCATGGTGTTTCTCGATGCAGACGGCGATCCCGCGACCGTGCGTGACGCCATCTCGGAGCGCCTGAGCCCGCGCCACCTCGTGACGATCATCACCGGCGGCGAGTTCAAGCGGAACGTCGCCGGCGCGATCGACGGCGCCTTCGTTCTCACCTACGCGATCGAGCTCGTCGCGGCCGTGATCGCCGGCATCGGCGTGCTCAATTTCTTTCTTGCCGAGATCGTCGATCGCCGGCGCGAAATCGGTTTGCTGCGAACCGTGGCGCTCGATCGGGCGCAGCTTCTCCGCACTCTCGTCAGCGAAGCCATGGTGATCGGCGCGTGCGGGGGCCTACTCGCCATTGCCTGGGGCTGGCCGCTCGCGCGGGTGGTCGTGACGCATTCGACGCGGTTGGTGTCGGGGTGGCGACTCGGGTTCGCGTTTCCGTGGACGATGGCGCTCGCGATGCCGGTGGTCGTCGCGCTCACGGCCGGTCTCGCGGCGTGGCTGCCGGCCCGCGCCACGGCGCGGACGCCGCTCCGGCGTTTGGTGGGGGTCGAATGACGATGAATGCCGTCACGTTGCGCGACGTTGCGAAGATATATCGGCGCGGGGTCCGCGACGTCGTCGCCGTACAGTGCGTGTCGCTCGCCATTCCCCGCGGCCAATTCGTCGCGCTCATGGGCCCGAGTGGATCGGGCAAGAGCACCTTGTTGAACATGATCGCTGGGCTCGACTCCCCGAGCTCGGGCGAAATTCACGTCGATGACGTCGCGTTGTCGATGCTCGGTGACGATGAGCTCACGGATCTTAGGCGCACCACGATCGGGGTCATCTTCCAGCTCTTCAATTTGTTGCCCAGCATCACGGTCGCGGAGAACGTCGCGCTGCCACTCCGGGCCGCCGGCGTCGTCGCCGGGGTGCGCGAACGGGTGACGCAGGCCCTGTCGGCGGTGGGTCTCCAAGAGCGCATGGACCACTTCCCCGAAGAGCTCTCGGGCGGGGAGATGCAACGTACGGCGATCGCCCGCGCGCTCGTGATCGAGCCGACGATCATCCTGGCCGACGAGCCGACCGGGAGCCTCGACTCCGAAACCGGTGGTGAGATCCTCGCGACGTTGCGCCGCTGCGTCGACGAGCGGGGCGTCACGGTCCTGTTGGTGACGCACGACGAAGCGGCGGCGGGATGGGCCGATCGCATCCTTGGCATGCGCGACGGCCGCTGCGAATCAGGGAACCTGAGACGCGCGGCCCTCGTCTAGTCTGAACAGTGAGTCCGCTAACGCGTGGTGCGCCGGCGCCGACGCGGCGCGTCCGCGACCCGCTCGCCGAAGTCCTCCGCCGAAGCCGGATCGAGCTCCCAGCGATCCCGATCGCGACTCTCGATCTTTTCCGTCGTCGCGAGCGGCTTCTCGTCTTGCTCCTCGACGCCGAGCGCGTGGCCGATCCGATCGACGTCATTCTGGTCGGGCAGGGGATCAGAGCCGCCAACGGCTTCCTCGCCACTGTCGAGCCCGGGGAAGCTCGCGTCCAGGTCGCCGCCCGCGAGGTCGAGCGACTTCGCGGCATGAGGCGACATCGGGCGTGCCGTTTCGGCGACATCCAGCCCATCCGGGGCTCCCGGTTCGTTCTCACCAATGGTGTCGAGACCCGCGGTGGAAATCGGTTGGCGCGTGGACGTAGTCCGTCGCGGCGTCTGACGTCCTGTGCTCTTGCTGCGCGGTGCACGCTTCTTGGCGATTTTCGCCATGAACGTTTCCTCCTGCTCATCTTCACAGCAGGATTCGCACCAGCGGGGCGCCCGCATTGCGGCGGCGAAAATTCGACGGTGTGCGCGACCTCACGCGTAACTCCTACACGTCGGGCGCCGGTTCCTTGCACCTCCGGGATGGGTCTGGTACCTGCCTCGAGTCGCCGAAAGGGCTGACAAGGGAAGCCGGTGTAAATCCGGCGCGGCTCCCGCCACTGTAAGTCGGAACGAATGCGCACGCAGGCCACTGCTCTCCTCGGAGGGTGGGAAGGCGGCGCTAGTAGGTCGCCGACGAGCCAGGAGACCTAGCCCTCGAAGCATTTTGCTCAAACGTCCCTCGGGAAAGTGGGGACGCGGGGGCCATGATCGACAAACGCATCCACGAAACAGCGACGGACGAGCCACCGGCTCGACCGAACGCACGACGTCCACGGCGACACGCCGTCGGCGGCGCGCTGGCGTATTCGTGCGCGACGTTTCCCGGTCAGCATCCTGCGCCGTCACTCCGAGGGCCCAACGCGACGTCACGGGAAGTGATGTCGAGGAGGACCCGATGCGTATCCGTTGCTTCTCTCGCTCCACCCTGTCGGCGCTCGTAGCCGTTGCGAGCGCCACATCCGTCTCCGCCGCCGTGGTCGCCGATCCGGCGTACGTGGTGGGATCGATCCCGCTTCCGGTCGTGAACGCCGCCGACGTCGCCGTTCTCGGCGCGTCGCTCGCCATCGGCCAAGGCTCTTTCGGAGCCGGGGGCCAGTCGATCATCCGCCTCGACCCGAATGGTGGCGTCTTCACGATCGTCTCGAACCTCAACTCGATCGGCGCCATCGTGTACGACGCCGTCGGTGATCGCCTGCTCTTCAGCGACAACGCCGGAGAGCTCCCGGGCGCCACCAACGGGGACACCGTCTACGTGTTGCCGAATCCGCGTGCCGTCGTGTTGCCGATCGACGCCGCCACGTTGACGCTGCTGCCGAGCGGGTCGATCCCTTTCGCGCAGGCCATCGTGGCGCTGCCGGGTGGTGATCTGCTGGTCGGCGACGCGGCGGGGCCGGGGAACGGGCGCGTCGTGCGGATCTCGGGCGTGACGCCGACGAATCTGATCACCGGGCTCGACTACACGGCCGGCGTCTCGCTCACCGTCACGGGCGGCGAGCTCCTGATCGGGAACGTCGATTCGTTCTTCATGGGCAACATCCTGCGCTACTCCCTCGCCGGGGTCGCCCTGGGGCCGCTCGCGACCGGGCTCAGCGGCACGTACGACCAGGCCGTCGACAGCAACGGCAATCTGCTCGTGACGGGCGGCTTCACGAACGACTTCATGAGCTCGACGGTGATCAGCATCGCGCCCGGCGGCGCGATCGACGAGATCGCCTCCGGCTTCGGCTTCTCGAGCGGCATGACGATCGACGGACCGAGCCGGCAGGTCATGATCCTCGACTTCGGCACGACGCGGATCGACACGCTGACGCCCGTCGACGCCCTCACGCCAGGCGGTGGCGGCTCCAAGGAATGCCAGGTCGAGGCCTTCGGTGGCTCGCCGAGGCGAAGCTCGTCCGGCAAGCCGAAGTCGAGCTGGAGCTGCATCGACGGTGATCCAACCTGCGATCGCGACGGGATCGCGAACGGCGCCTGCGTCTTCTGGGTCGGCGCGTGTTTCTCCATCGTCGATCCGCGCGCCCCGAAGTGCACGCCGGTTGCGATCGATTCGGTGACGGTGACGAGCAAGCGTCTGCCGGCCTCGGCGGCCGAGATTACCGCCGCCGCCTCGACCGTAGTGCCGAGCACCGGGCCGACCTGCAGCGGCACGACCATCGTTCCCGTCACGGCCGACGGGAAGAGCCGCACGATCGTGTTCGACGTCTCCTCCGCGGGGAAGCGGCGCGACAAGGACACGTTGACGCTTCGCTGCCGCCAGTAGCGGAGTGAAGCCGCACCGTCTGCCGTAACAGCAACGAAGGCACCAGGAGGGCGAAAGCATGGCGAGATCACTCACGGCGATCGAACGGCGGGGCATCCGCCGCACGGCTTTCGCCCTCCTGGTTTTCCTGCCGACCATCGGGGTCGGCGCGGGCATCGGGCTCGCCCCGTCCATTGCCCTCGCCGATCCCTGTCTCGACGAGGTCGTGTCGTACACCGCCGGCCAGAACGGCGGTTACAACCAAGAGCTACTGCCGAACATCGTGCTCGGTGCGCCGTACGGGGCGGGTCTCAGTGCGGGCTCGCTCGACGTCGTGTCGCTCGGGAACGGCGGCAGCATCACGCTGGCGTTCATCGACAACCGCATCGTCGACGGCCCCGGCGCCGACTTCACCGTCTTCGAGAACGCCTTCAACTCGCCGGGCCTCGGCGTCTTCACCGAGGTCGGGATCGTCGCGGCCAGTCAGGACGGCGTGAACTTCGTCGACTTCCCGCATGGGCAGGATCTGAGCGGGCTCGCCGGCCGCACGCCGGTCTACAGCAACGCCGACACGAACGAGCTCGACCCACGCGATCCTGCCGTCTCGGGCGGCGATCAATTCGACCTCGCGACGATCGGCCTCACGAGCGCGCGCTACGTCCGCATCACCGACCCGGCCGCGACCATCGACGACGTCGGCAATCACTTTCCCACTCCCGGTCCGGGCAAGTCTGGCTTCGATCTCGATGCGATCGTCGGCCTCCATTCCGAAGCGGCCTGTACGGCGTGCTGTGATGCCGACGGCGACGGCAGTGTGGAAGCGAACGACGTGCTCCTGCTCTTGCGAGCGGTGTCGCAGCTGCCGACCGCGGTGAATCTCTGCGGCGTCGCGCCGTGCGACGGGCGCGCGTGTGGCGACGCCGACGACGATCACGCGCTCACCGCCGCCGACGTCTTGCTGTGCCTGCGCCTGGCGTCGGAGCTCCCGACGCCGTTCGCGCTCTGCTCGCATGGTGATTGCGATCGCCCGTAGCCTCCATGCGCTGCGCCGGCTCGTCGCGCTCGCGGTCGTGCTGCTCGCCGGGACGAGCCCGGCTCGCGCCGACGATCCGCTGCTCGGGACGATCGACGTGCGCGCCGCGCCCGAGGCCGCCCCTGCCGTCCGTGACGAGAGCGCCTTCGCGACGGTCGTGCCGATCGCCGATCAGGCCGCCGAGATCAAGACGTTGAGCGACGTGCTCGACGAGACGGTCGGCGTGCAAGTGCGGCGCTACGGTGGGCTCGGCGACTTCGCCACGGTGTCGATCCGCGGCAGCACCGCGGGGCAGGTCGGCGTATTCTTCGACGGCGTTGCGCTGACGCGGGCGCGGAGCGAGACGATCAACCTCGCGGATCTCCCGCTCGACCAGCTGGGACGGGTCGAGGTCTATCGCGGGGTGTCGCCGCTCGCGCTCTCGTCGTCGGCGCTCGCGGGTGCGATCAACCTCGTGAGCCGCGCGCCTGATGCGACGCCGCGTTTCTCGTTGCTCGCCGGCGGCGGCTCGTTCGACACGCGCAAGGTCAGCACCGCCGCCTCGGGCGGCCGCGGCGCGCTCTCGGGTTTTCTCTCCGCGACGTACCTCGGCAGCGACGGCGACTTCGAGTTCGAGGACGACAACGGCACGCTGCAGAACACGAGCGACGACCGCCGTACGCGCCGGCGCAACAACGCGTTCGACTCGGCCGAGACGCTGGGCAAGCTGCGCTACGGGCTCGCGAGCGGTGGTGCCGTGACCGGGCTCACCGAGCTCTTCATGAATCATCAGGGCGTTCCCGGCATCGGCGCGTTCCAATCCGACGACGCGTCGCTGCGCGACCTGCGGAGCCTGAGCTATCTGCGCTGGGAGCAGCCGCGTCTCGCCGGATTGCCGCTCGACCTCAACAGCACGGGATCGTTCGTCTACGAGCGCGAGCGCTACCGCGACATCCAGGGCGAGATCGGCCTCGGCAACGTCGCGACGGACAACCGGACCTACACGGGCGCGCTCGACAATCTCGTGGCGTCGCAGCTCGGTCGCCATGCGCTCGAAGGTCGCCTGGACCTCTCGGGGCAAGTGTTCACGCCGAACGACACGTTGGCGGCCGAATCGAACGGACCTGACCAGAGCCGCGTGCGAGTCGGACTCGCGGCCGGCGACACCATCGGCTTTTTCCGCGACCGTCTGCTCGTGCAGCCGACGATGCGGTGGGAGCATCTGCACGACGACTTCACCGGCACGACCGAGACCGGTGGTCAGATCGCGCGTGAAAGCCGCAGTCGGAGCCGCGATCTCCTGACGCCCCGCCTCGGCTTCCGATTCGAGGTCATCCCGGACGTCGCGCTCAAGGCCAACGTCGGCCGCGCCGAGCGCGCTCCGAACTTCACGGAGCTCTTCGGCAATCGCGGCGCGATCCTCGGCAATCCCGACCTCGACCCCGAGCGGGGCGTCAACGCCGACTTCGGCTTTGTGATCGCGCGCGAGCGCCTCGGGCCGTACGTGAGCCACGTGAAGCTCGAAGCCGTCGGCTTCGTGAGCGTCGTCGACGACCTGATCGTGCTCGTGCAGAACTCGCAGCGCACGTCGATCTATCGGAACGTCGACCGCGCCCGGACCGTCGGCGCCGAGCTCGCCGCCGCTACCGACGTGGCGGAGCACGTTCGCCTCGGTGTGAACTACACCTACCAAGACGCGCGCGATGAAAGCGGCATCCCGGCCCGCGACGGCAATCAGCTGCCGGGCCGGCCGCGCCACGATCTCTATGCCCGCGCCGAGTATCGTCGTGACGAAGGCCGCCTCTTCTACGAGCTGAGCTTCGTCGCGGAGAACTTCCTCGATCAAGCGAACTTCCTCGTGGTGAACGCGCGCGCGACCCATACGCTCGGCATCGAAGGCAACGTGGCTGCGCTCGGACGCCGCTTCGGCAGCGCGGCACTCGCCGGCATTCCGCTCGTCGCGACGGTCGAGGTCCGGAACTTCACCGACAACCAGGTCGAGGACGTCGCCGGCTATCCGCTGCCGGGGCGCGCGGTCTTCGGCACGGTGCGCTGGGCGTGGGAAGGGCAGGGCGATCCGCATGGCTGAGCGTCGCTCTCGATTCGGGATGCTCGTAGTCGTCAGACTGCTCGTAGTCGCGGCCGTGCTCGCCGGCTGCAGCTCGGGCGGCGTCGAGGATCGCGGCACGGGCGGGACGCCGCCGCCGCTCGAAGGCACGAGCGCGTTCGTCGTGACGAGTGATTTCCAGACCGGCTCGTTCGCCGTCTTTCCGGTGCTGCAGCCGGAGTCGGTCGCGCGGAACGTCGAGCGCATCCACAGCGACGCGGTGGCGCGCGCTCACGACGGTCTCGTCTACGTCGTGAACCGTCTCGGCGGCGACAACGTTCAGGCGATCGATCCGGCGACGGGCTACGCCACGCGCTGGCAGTGCTCGGTCGAGAACGGCAGCAACCCGCACGACATCGCGTTCGCCGCGCCAAACAAGGCCTACGTCACGCGGTACGAGCGCGCCGCGCTCGCAATCGTCGACCCGACGACGGGGCCCGATTGCGCCGGTTTCATGCGCGGCACCATCGACCTTTCATCGTTCGCCGACGGCGATGGGCTCCCCGAGATGGATCAGGCCGTCGTGATCGGCGACCGATTGTTCGTGACGCTGCAGCGGCTCGATCGTCGCAACTTCTTTCGGCCGTCGGACCGCAGCCTGGTCGTGGTCATCGACGTCGCGACCGATGCGGTCGTCGGCAGCATCACGCTCACCGGCACCAATCCGTTCGCCGAATCGGCAGGTCTCGCCCCCGACCCGACGACCGGCAAGATCACGCTCACCGAGGTCGGAGAATTCGGCCGTCTCGACGACGGCGGCCTCGAGCGCATCGACCCCGTCACGCTGACCGCCGAGGGATTTTTCGTGACCGAAGCCGACCTCGGCGGCAACGTGACCGACGTCGTGTTGATCGACGCGCACCAGGCGTACGCGATCCTGCTCGACGAGGTGGCGCGGAGCCGCGTCGTGCGTTTCGACCCGACGGAGAAGCGGGTGACGGCCACGCTGGTTGCGGCTGACGATTTCCTCGTCGACATCGAGCTCGGTCCGGACGAGGAGACGCTTTATCTCACCGACCGGACGCTGCGGCGTCCCGGGATCCGGCGTTTCGCGATCACGGACGATACCGAGATTCCGCCGTCGCCGATCGATACCGGCTTACCGCCGTTCGACGTCGTGTTCGTGGAGGGACCATGAGAAAGAACGCAATCTTCGCGCTCGTCGTCGCGCTCGGAGTCCTGATGGTCGGGCAAGTCGGCGCGGCCTCGGATCCTGCGCTCAAATGCCGGCACGCCGTCGTGAAGGGCGCGGCCAAGCTCGCGCACGTTCGCCTGACGGCGCTTCGGAAGTGCGAGGAGGCGAAGCGCAGCGGGAAGGTTCCAGCGCTCGGCGCGTGTCGCGACGAGGCGGACGTCGCGGCCGCGCTCGCCTCGGCAACCGGCAAGCTCGCCACCGCGATCGATCGCGTGTGCGGCGGCCCCGATCGCCGCTGCGGCAGCGGGGACGACCTCGGGCTTGCGGCCATGCAGTGGCCGAGCACGTGTCCTGAGCTCGAAGGGCAGGGGTGCGGTGCGTCGCTTGCGAGCTGTGCCGACGTCGCGACCTGCGTCGCGTGCCTCGCCGACGCGGCCGTCACGCGCGGTGTCGCGCTCGTGTACGCGCCGTTCGCCGTCGCGGACCCGAAGACGCAGAAGGCGATCGCCCGTTGCCAGAAGACGCTGGCCTCGGCCGCGACTGTCCTCGCCGACACGCGGCTGAAGGTCGATGCCCGCTGCCTCGCCGCGCGTCTCGACGGCAAGCACGACCAGCCTTGCCCGTTGCCCGGTGACGGCAAGGCTGCCGCGGTGCTCGCGAAGGCGCGTGCCAAGGCCGAGGCGAGCGTCTGCAAGGCCTGTGGTGGCGCTGACAAACGCTGCGGCGGCGGCGACGATCTTACGCGCGAGCTCGTGGGCGTCGCGGCCGCCTGTCCCGGCGTCGGCCTGTGCGCCACGGCGATCGCGAGCTTCACGGACCTCGTGGCGTGCTTCGACTGCACGGCCGCGGTCCGTGGCGACTGCGCGCTCGCCGGCGCCGCGCCGGGCGTGGTGGACTATCCGGCCGTGTGTGCGGCGGTCCCGTCGACCCCGACCCCGACGGTGACGCCGACACCGACCGAGACGCCGATCGCAACCCCGACGCTGAGCACCACGCCGACCGCGATGCCGACGCCCATTTTCTGCGCAGCGGCGGGTGCGGGCTCGGTCACGAGCGACGTGACCCTGACGCTCGCGACCGGTGGAGCCTTGGTCGGTGGTGCGAGCGTCACGCTCGACTACGATCCGGCGCGGGTGCGGCTCCCCGCTGCCGGAGACGCGGCTCCGTTGCGTGCGCGCGTCACCGATCTCACGGCGGGGGCCCTGGTCGGCAAGGGCGCGCCCAACAACCGTGACGACGACGGTGATCTCGAGCCCGATCAGGTCCGCTTCACGCTCGTCGCGCAGAACGGGGTGCTGGGCGCCATCCTGAAGGTCACGTTCGACCGCTGCAGCGGCGCGGCCCTCACGAGCGCGAACGACTACGCGTGCACCATCGACGGGAAAGCGGTCGCGCCGGACGGCGTCACCTCGGTGCCGGGCGTGACCTGCACCCTTGCCCTGGTGCACGCGCCATGAGGAGAGCGAGTATGCTGCGACGGCTGGCAGTCGTGACGATGGTGCTGATGAGCGCGACGAGCGCGAGCGGAGGGTTGGCCGAAATCTGTGGCGATGCCGACGACAGCGGCGCCATCACCGTCACCGACGGCGTGCAGACGCTGCGCGC
>JBDSJB010000313.1:0-4851 GCA_039917665.1 Binatia bacterium | reverse complement strand
ATCACGTTCTTCTGGATGTTGGGCGTGCCGCCGCCGATCACGAACGGCGGCCACGAGAGCATGACCTTTTGCCAGCGCCCGTTGTCGACGGCGTGCGGCGACTTCTTCGCGAGCACACCGAACGAGCCCTCGATGTCGCGTGCCAGACGCCCCGACTCGATCTCGATCCGGGCGCGGATCAGCTTGTTGATGGACGTCTCGGCGCCGAGCGGCTCGCCACGGAGCTGCTTGGTGACGAAGCGGAGACCGTTCAGGCGCATCGCCTCGACCTGCGTCTCCATGCGCGCGATCCGTTGCCGGATCGTCGGGTCTTCGATGGCGGGCCGGCCGCGCCGGCGACACTTGCGCGCCAGCTCCCGGATGGCTTCGAGGCGATGCTTCAACGCCCACACGTCGACGATCGAGCTGCGCTCGTTGGCGAGCGCGTCTTTCGTGACGTCCCAGCCCTGCCCTTCGGCGCCGAGCCGATTGGCGATCGGTACGCGCACGTCCTCGAAGAAGACCTCCGCGAACATCGCGCCGCCGTTCATTTCCTTGATCGGTTTCACCGTGAGGCCGGGCGTGTTCATCGGGACCATCACGCACGTGATGCCGAGGTGCTTCGCGGCGGTCGGGTCGGTGCGGACGAGCAGGATCATCCACTGCGCCCACATCGCAAGGCTCGTCCAGATCTTCTGCCCGTTCACGACGTAGTCGTCGCCGTCACGGACGGCTTTGCACTGCAGCGCCGCGAGGTCGCTGCCCGCGCCGGGCTCGGAGTAGCCGGTGCACCATTGGATCTCGCCGCGCAGGATCGGCCCGATGTGCTGCTCCTGCTGCTCCTTCGTGCCGTACTTGATGAGCGCGGGACCGACCCAGGCGAGGCCCATGTAGCTCAAGCCGAGCATCGGCGCCTTCACGCGCGCCATCTCTTCTTTCAAGATCATCTGCTCGCTGATCGAGCCGCCACCACCCCCGACCTCGCGCGGCCAATTGAAGCCGACCCAGCGCTTGGCGTAGAGGTCCTGGTTCCATTTGAAGAGCGCCGGCAGGTCGTTCATGCCCTCTTCGGCATCCATCGCATCTTGTCCCGAGCGCTTCGGGAGATGATCGCGGATGAAGGCGCGTACTTCGGTGCGAAACGCTTCTTCTTCTTTGCTGTATCCGAAGTCCATGGCGTTCTCCCCTTCACCCTTGCTCGAGCGCCGACATGACGCGCTCGTAATGCTCGTCGGGAGCGCCGAGCCAGACGTGGCTTTGCCGGCCGCGCTTGTAGAAGAGGTGCGCGTGACATTCCCACGTGTAGCCGATGGCGCCGTGGATCTGGACGCATTCCTCGCCGGCTTGATCCAACGCCTCGCTCGCGAGCGCCTTCGCCATCGCCGCATACGACGCGACCTTCTCCGGCGCGTGATCGGCCGCCCAGGCCGCGTAATAGACGAGCGACCGTGCCGACTCGACGTCGCAGAGCATCTCGGCGCAGCGATGCTTCACGCCCTGGAAACGGCCGATCGGCGACCCGAATTGCTGCCGGACCTTGGCATACTCGACGGCCATGCGGAGCGCGGCGTCCGCGGCCCCGACCATCTCGGCCGTGTGGGTGATCATCTGACGGTCGAGCAGGCGCGCGAGCACCGGCCATGCCGCGCCGGCCGCACCGAGGCGCGCGCTCGCGGCCACCGTCACGCCGGCGAGCTTCACCTCGGCGGCCGGTTTGGTCGCGTCGACGAGGACGAGCGGCGCGATCGTCACGCCCGGTGTGTCGGCGGACACGAGGAAGAGGCTCACGCCCTGCCCTTCGCGCGCCGCGATCAGGAGCAGCTCGGCGTGCTGGCCGTCCGGGACGAAGAGCTTGGCGCCGTCGAGCACGACGTCGCCGCCTTTCGGCGTCGCGGTGGTAGCGATGCCGTCGGCACTCGACACGTCGCTGGTTTCGAGCACGGCGAGCGTCGCGATCACGTCGCCGCTCGCGATCTTCGGCAGCCACGCGGCCTGCTGCGCGTCGTCGCCGAGGGCCGTGAGCGCGGCCACCGCGATATCCACCGACGCAAGCGGCAACGGACAGAGGCTCCGTCCCATCTCTTCGAGCAGCACGATCAGGTCGACGGCACCGAGGCCGAGCCCGCCATGCTGTTCAGGAACCGTGAGACCTGCCCAACCGAGATCGGCCGTACGCTTCCAGACCGCGCGATCGAGCGTCGGGTTGCTCGTCCACGCGAGAATGCGATCGAGTGGCAGCTGCGCGTCGAGGAAGCGCCGGGCTTGGCTTCGTAACTCGTCCTGCTCGGGGGTGAATCCGAAATCCATGCGCACGTCCTCCGGTGGGAATGCCTAGGACGACCCTTTACTTGTTGCAAGACCTTGCATATTCGGACCCCATGCCCATCGATCTCGCCGAGGCCGTCGGCGCGGAGCTTCCCGCGGTCGACTACAGCTGGAACGAAGACATGCTCATGCTCTACGCGCTCGGCGCGGGCGTGGGCATCGGCCAGGACCAGACGAGTCCCGCCGTGCTGCAGTACACGTTCGAGAACGGCCTTCGCGCGCTGCCGACCTTCGGCGTCGTACCGAGCTTCCCGATGCTGATGGGCCTGATGAACGTCCCGGCACTCAGCTTCAACCCGATGATGCTGCTCCACGGCGAGCAATATCTCGAGGTCCTCGAGACGCCGGTGCCGACCAGCGCGTCGACGACCACGACAGGCAAGATCACCAACATCTACGACAAGGGTAAAGGCGCGCTCGTCGTCATCGAAGCGATCACGACGCGCGACGGCGGCATACCGGTCTTCAAGAACCAGTTCGGCATCTTCCTCCGCGGCGAAGGCGGCTTCGGCGGCAGCGCCGGCCCGGCCGCGACCAACGAAGCGCCGAAGCGCGCGCCCGACAGGATCGTCGAGACGCCGACGCTCACGCACCAAGCGCTGCTCTATCGTTTGGCGGGCGACAAGAATCCGCTGCACGCCGACCCTGGGTTCGCCAAGATGGGCGGCTTCGACAAGCCGATCCTCCACGGCCTCTGCACGTTCGCGAACGTCGGCCGCGCCGTGATCCAGGGCTACGCCGGCGACGATCCCACCCGCTTCCGCTCGATCCGCGTGCGCTTCACGCGACCGGTCATGCCCGGCGAGACGATCGTCACCGAGATGTGGCAGGAGTCGCCGACCGACATCGTCGTGCAAGCGAAGGCGAAAGAGCGCGATCAGGTCGTGATCTCGAACGCCCGCGTCACGCTCGGCTGAGTCGCGACGTCATGCCCCGTCGCGCCGCCTCTCCAGCGCGTCCGAACGGCGCGCCGACAGCTCCCCGCCGCAAGGCGCGGAAGCGGACCGGCTCACCGCGCGATCGCGACGCGACCGTCGCCGCGATCGTCGCCGCCGCGACCGAGCTCATGGCGCGCAAGGGGCCGGACGGCTTCGGCCTCGCCGAGCTCGGGGATCGCGCCGGCGTCTCGTTCGGGCTCATCCATCGCTACTTCGGCGGCAAGGCCGGCCTCTTGAAGGAGACGCTCCGCCAGCCGTTCGCGCGGCAGCTCGCCCGCGTGCTCGGCCTCTACGACGGCCGCGCGACCGACAAGAGCCCGGCGCCGCTCGTCGACCTCTTGTTCGCCGCCCAGGAGCGTAATCCCGACTACGTCCGCCTGATCGCCTGGGGCATTCTGACCGAGCTGCTGACCGAGGACGTCTTCGCGACTCACCGCGCGACCGTCGGACGCCTGCTCGCCAGCTACCGGCGCGATCTCGACGCGGTGGGCGCCGACGACGTCGACGCGAGAGCGGTCGCGGCGCTGCTCCTCACCGCCACCCTCGGGTTCCAACTCTTCCGGCCGATGCTGGAATCGCTGCTCGAGCCCGACGCGAGCTTCGACGCGGCGTACCAGCGCCACCTCGAGATGGCGCTCGACTCGTTCCGCCGGCCGCGGAACCGCTCGCGCGTGCGCTAAAGTCCCAGCCGTCTCCCCCCTCACCCGGGTGGTGCCGACGCAAGGCCTATGGTTCAATGCTCCGGATGCCTCGCCAACCGCGGCCTCGGCAAAGCGACCGCCGACCCGATGCCCGTTTCGAGGTTTCGGCGGGCGGGGTGATCTATCGTCGCGACGCCGAGGGCATCACGTTCGGCCTCATCTCCACCAAAGGCGGCACGCGTTGGCAGCTGCCCAAGGGCAAGCAGGAGAAAGGCGAGTCGCTCGAGGAGACGGCCGCGCGCGAGGTCGCCGAGGAAACGGGTCTGATCGGCACGGTCCAAGCGCCGCTCGACTCGATCGACATCTGGTTCAGCGTGAGCGAAGGCGGACGGTCGGCGCGTCGCCACAAGGTCGTGCACTTCTATTTACTGCAGTACGGCTCGGGCAACACGAGCGATCACGACGACGAGGTCGACGACGCGCGCTGGTTTCCCGCCGGCGAAGCGATCGAGCGCTTGACCTTCCCAAGCGAACGCCGCATCGCCACCCGCGCCCTCGCGATCCTGACGGGCGCCGATGGCGACGACGACACCCGGAAGCGTCCGGTCAGCGCTTAGCGCACCGCCGCTGAAATCCTGCGACGGCGGCCGACGGGAAACGCGGACGGTGGAGGGGATCGTCGGCGGGTCTTACGGAGCCGGAGCGCGCGTACGGCGCATCGGCGGGTGACGCCGGGTCATAGTGCGATCGGGGCATCCAGGGCGCATGGCCCTCGTGAGGCGATCGGCGCGGCGCGCATCGACTTGCGGGGGGCGCTCCTGACCGAGATCACCGTGTACCCGGAGGGTAGACCCGCCGACGATCCCCTCCGCCGCGCGCGTTTCCCGACGGCCGCCGTCGCAGGCGCCCGCGAATGCTCGATCACCTCTCGACGGCGGTGCACTAGAGCCGTACGAACGCGTACCGCG
>JBDSJB010000312.1:0-9599 GCA_039917665.1 Binatia bacterium | reverse complement strand
TCAGCGGCAATACCGGCCTCGGCGGCGGGATCGGTCCAATCGGGAACTTGCTGCGCTTGGAGAGCAGCACGATCACCAAGAACCACGGGATCCCGTATGGCGGCGGCTTCTACAGCAGCAACAACCGCCCGATCACCATGCGCAACACGATCGTCGCTGGCAACACGTCGCAAAACGGATCCATCGCCGACTGCGGCGGTCCGTTCACGTCGCAGGGCTACAACCTGATCGGCACGATCGACAATATCTGCCAGATCACCGGCGACGCGACCGGCAACGTGATCGGCGTCGACGCGCGGCTCGGTGCGCTCGCTGACAACGGCGGGGCGACGCGGACGCACGCGCCACTCTCCGCGGACGACACGCACGACGCGAGCCCCGCGATCGACGCCGGCAGTCCGGCGACCCCCGGGAGCGAGGGCTCGGCGTGCCCCGCCATCGACCAACGCGGTGTGCTGCGGCCGCTTGGCGCCGCGTGCGACATCGGCGCCTTCGAGCGCGGATCCGATCTCGCGGTGACCCGCCTGATCCCGAGCCGCGCCGGCAACGCCGGGCCGCTTTCGGTCGTCGCGGGAGGCTCCGGGTTCGCCGACGGTGCGACGGTGATTCTCCGCCGTGCGGGCGACGCCGACGTCGTCGCGTCCGCGGTCAACACCGAGACCGGCGGCTCCTCGCTCGCTGCGAGCCTCGACGTCACCGGGCTCGCGCTCGGAGCGTGGGATCTCGTCGTGACGAATCCGGACGACTCGACCGTGACCCTCGCCGGCGCGCTCACTATCGAAGCCACGCGCGCGCCGCAGCTCTGGGCCGACATCATCGGACGCTCCGCCATCCGCGCCGGCTCCCCGGCGCGGTTCTCCATCGTCTACGGCAACCGCGGCAACGTCGACGCCGTGGGCGTGCCGCTGGCGCTCGCCTACCCCAAGGACTTCTTGTTCGATGTGCTGTTCGCGATCGCGGCGCCACCGGTGTTGCCGGCGCAGGCGATCGACGACTTCAGCGTCGTGCCGATCGTCGCCGAGGTCGACCCGGCCAGCGACCTCCGGAACATCCCGCTCTTCTTGCCGGTCGTGCCCGCCGGCTTCACCGGCATCATCGAGTTCGTTTTGACGGCGCCGGCGGGAACCGCCGAAGGCGCAAAGTTCCTGGTGTCCGCGAAGATCGACCCCGAGCCCTGGCTCGCGAGCGATGCGGAGCGCGAGGCGCGGGTCGCCGAGCTGGTGGCGGGCGGGCGCGCCTATGCGGAGCGGGCTCTCGAAACGCCGATACCGGCGAGCGTCGACGCTGCGGCCACGATCTATGCCCGCGCGCAGCTCGAGGCGATCGTCGCCGCCGGTCGCGCCGACCTGGTCGCGCGCTTGGGACAGACGGGATCGGTCTACAGTCTGGGGCAGCTCGTCATCGACGTCGCGGCGTTCATGCGGGACCAGGCGCTCGCGTCTGCCGATCTCGGTTGGGGTTGGAAGGCCACGCTCGCTCGCCTCGTCGGACTCGTGTGGCCGGCGACGGTCGAGACGGCGGAAGCCACGACCCCGTGCGCGTGCCGGTGCGGCGCACTGGTTCCGGAAGGCTGCAGCTGCTCGACCAAGGATTGCGACAAGCCCTACCAGCCGCCCGACAAGCCGCCGAGCCCCGGTGGATTTAAGGCGGGCGATTGCACCGACATCCCGAACCACAAGGTGTCCGCCGACGGGAAGCAATGCATTCCGACGAATCTCGACGGCTGTAGCCGCCTCATTCCGAACACGATCTTTGCGGATCCGGACTGCATCACCATCCCGATCCTCCAATCGGCCGACCCCAACGACAAGACGACGTCGTCCGGTTTCGGTCCCACCCACGTCGTCACCGGCGACGAGCCGCTGAAGTACGCCATCGACTTCGAGAATCTGCCGACTGCGACGGCGCCTGCCCAAGTCGTGCAGGTCACCGATCAGCTCGACACCGCATCGCTCGACCTTGCCACGTTCGCGTTCGGGGCGATCGCGATCGGCGCTGACGTCACCATCCTCCCGCCGCCCGGGGTCGCCGATTTCAGCGGCGCAGCCGACCTGCGTCCCGGCCGCAACATCCTCGCCAGTGTCGTCGCACATCTCGATTCGCAGACGGGCATCGCCACGTGGACCTTCACCTCGCTCGACCCCGCGACCGGCCAGCTCACCGAAGATCCGGAAGCGGGCTTCCTGCCGCCGGACGTCACCCCCCCCGACGGCCAGGGCCGCGTCCTCTACACGGTGGCGGCGAAGCCGTCGGTCGCGACCGGAACGGTGATCAAGAACAAAGCGTCGATCGTCTTCGATGTGAACGCGCCCATCGAGACCCCGGAGGTCTCGAGCACGATCGACAAGACGCCGCCCGTGAGCGCGGTGACGGCGGTCACCGGCGCCAATGGTTGCGGCGCCGCGCTCACCGTCGAGTGGTCGGGCACCGACGAAGGCTCGGTGGTCGCCGACTATTCCGTGTTCGTCTCCACGAACGGCGGACCGTTCACGCTCTGGCGGGAGCACACCACGGAGACGTCGGCGGTCTTCCAGGGCGAGGCGCAAAAGACCTACGGCTTCGCGACGACCGCTCGCGACATCGTCGAGCACGAAGAAACGCTGCCGGCAACGGCGGACGTGACGCACACGACCGGGATCTGCGGCACCGAGCAGGATCTCGCCGTCACCAAGCTCAAGGTGTCGGCTCGGATCAAGCTGACCGCGAAGAAGCCGGTCGCGGGCCTCAAGGTCAGCGTCGAGATCCAGAATCGCAGCCGACACGCGGAGACGATTCCCGACCTGGCGACGCTCGCGGCGCTCGCAACCGTATCGGTAGACTCACTCGGCGCCTGCGCCGATCCCGTCGCCACTTTCCGGGCGCCGAAGAAGCCGAAGGCGATCGTGTTGAAGCCGGCGAAGAAGCTGAAGCTCGTCTTCGACGTCGCCGTCGGGTGTGCGAACGATCCGCTGAAAGGCATTGGCCACGGCGACTACACGTTCAGCGCCCACGTCGACCACGGATCGCTCGGCGCCGCGGACGATCATCCCGCCGATGACGTCTGCCCACGGGACGTCGCGCCGCCGGGCGCCGTCGACACGGTGCCTCTCAAGCCGATCGTCGACAAGGGCTGCGGGACGAAGAAGGCCGACAAGACCTTCGGCGGCCTGGTCGCGCTCGACGTCGTCGGTCCCTGACGGTCCAGGGGTCGCGGCGGATTTCATCCGTGCCGCTGACCAGACATTTCTCTGGACACGGCTCGCATCTTCGCCTATTGTTCGCCCGTAAGCAGCTGAGACGAACGCGATAACGGTTCCATATATCTTCGGCATCGAGCTGTGATTATGGCCTCTACCAATCCTCATCGTCACCGACCGCGGCGATTCTTTGGATTGCGCGGGGTCGTGCGCTCGCTGCGACGCTCCGATGGCGCTGATGCCGGCCCGCCGCGCCGGCAAACATCGATCGACGCCGACCGCGCGCTGCAGTCGGAGCGCGCGCGCTTCGCGGCGAGCCTCGACCTCGAGCTCCGGCTCGCGTGTCGGAACGAAGCGACGATGCGGCGCGAGCTCGGCGAGGCGGCCCGCGCGTTCGTACATCGCCGGGCGTACCGTCGGCTCGGTTTCGTCCGCCTGAGCGACTACGCGCGCGAGCGGCTCGGAGTGTCGGCGCGGACGCTGCAAAGCGCGGCCTGGCTCGCGACGCGCCTCGACGCGCTTCCGGCCATTTCGCGCGCCTACGATCGATCGGAGCTCTCGTGGGCGCAGGCGCGCGCGGTCTGCAGGGTCGCCGTCGCGGCGGACGAAGACCAATGGTTGGTGCTCGCGCGCCGCTCGACCGTCGAGACACTCGAGCGCCTCGTCGCGCGCGCTCGCCATCCGGACGGTGTTCCGGCGGATCCCGAGGGCGAGACGAACGACGTCGACGGAGAGCCGGCGGTCCGCTGGCGCTTCGCCTGTCCGGCCCGCGTCCGCGCCCTCTGGCGGCGCGCTCTCGAGCTCGCGTCGCGCGCCGCGGGGGAGCCGTTGGCGGATTGGCAAGCCGCCGAGGTCGTCGCCGCCGAGGGATGGTCGGGCCGGCCGGCCGGCGGATCGCTTGGCGACCGAGCATTGATCGAGGCTGTGCGGCTGGCTCAGCGCAATCGGCGCGACGCGCGCCACGGGTTCGATTCGGAATCGTCTCGACCCATCGGCGGCCGAGCGGTCACCGATGCCGGGACGACTCCGGTGGACGGGCCGATCGCGGTGGACTCCCTCGTCGGCATGCTCCCGACGCCGACGCTGGTGCCGACACCCCACGAACCGCCGCTGTCCGACGACGCGCCGGCGCCCCGCGATTCATTCGCGCTCGATGCGCGGCTTTGCGAAGCGGTGCGCGTCCTCCGCACGATCGAGCCGCGGATCGGGCGGTTGCTGCGCGTCGTCGTCGATCAGCGCATCTATAGATCGTTCGGTCACCCGGCGTTCGCCGACTACGTGCGCGAGCGGCTCGGCATCTCGGCCCGCAAGGCGTGGGCGCTCCTCAAAGTCGAGAAGGCGACGCTTCGGAGCGGCGACCTCGAGCGCGCCTACCGCGACGGTCGCCTCTCGTGGGTCCGCGCGCTGTCCCTGCTGCCGGTGCTCGACCGCCAGAACGCCGCGGCGTGGATCACGCGCGCCGAGAGCGTCACCATTCGTCGCTTGAACGATGAGATCGAATGGGTACTCGCCTCGCGCGATGTCCTCGGACCAAGCGTGTCGCTGGCACCCCCTCCGGTCGACAGCCCATTGCTCTCGCCGTTTGGCGTCACGTCGCCCGAGCAGCGCCGCGATTTGTCACCCGCGGCGCGACTGCAAATCCGTGCGCACGGAGCCGAGCTCACCGCGCCAGCCGCCGAGTGCCGTTCCGTGTCCACGACGCCGCGCGCGCTGGAGGTCTGCGACGCCGACATACGGTTCACGGGTCCGGCATCCGTAATAGCGTTGCTGCGCGACGTCCTCGATGCCTTCGCAGACCCCGCCGAGCCGCGCTGGACCGCGCTCGAACGCCTGCTCCGACACGTCATCACCCATTGGGAGAGCCTGCCGCGCCACCCCGATCCCGTCTTCGCTCGCGACGGCTGGCGCTGCACGGTTCCGGCGTGCAGCTCGCGGCGGAATCTGCACGACCACCACATTCGTTTTCGTTCCCGTGGCGGCGACAATACGCGCGACAATCGCACCACCGTCTGTGCGGCTCATCATCTGCACGGCATCCACGACGCCACGATTCAGGCGTCCGGCACCGCCCCGCACGCGATCGAATGGCGACTCGGCGTCCGACCGGGCACGCCACCGTTTCTAAGCCTCGTCGGCGATCGCTACTGCTCCCCCGAAACGCCCAACAGGATGGTCATGCACGCAGGAGCCTCGTCGCTGCCATGAACGTCGCGTCCAGTCCCAGCCCAGTGACGTTGAACATTCAGGGACAGCTCTCGGCGAACCGCATTCATCCGGAGAAGTCGTCGGTCGACGATTCGCGGCCTGATCTACTCGTCGCGGCACGTCCGAGCTTCCAATAGGGCGTTCGCGCGACCGTCAGCCCGTAGCGCCAACTATAGGCTCCGCGCTGAGGCGTGGCCGCGCACGATCGATGCTGCGTCGATCAAGACCGTCGATCAGGTTGTCGTCGATCAGTTCGGCGCGCGACATTACGACGTCCTCCAGCCCCTCGACCGCCGCCCGCGCTCGCTGAGGCCGCGACCGATCACTTCCAGTGCTACAAGGTGAAGGACCTCAAGCTCCCGACGAAGTTCCAGCCGATCATCGTGACGCTCGTCGATCAGTTTCAGCGCGTGCACTCGGTCTTCGTAACAACCAGTTCGGGCCCGGGGTACTGGACGTCAAGAAGCCGACAGAGCTCTGCGTGCCGGCGCTCATGAATCCGTAGTCGACCTCCGCTGACCTCGGAGATGCCATACGCACGCCGCCGCAGTAAGGTACGTGGCACGATGGCTCTCGCGACCCGACACCGCAAAGCGTTGCTGCTGGTGAATCCGAAAGCGCGCGGCGGTGATCAGCCGCTCGACGAGGCCCATGCGGTCTTCGAAGCCGGCGGCCTCGCCGTCACGATCGAGCGCTTCGACACGCCGGCGCAGCTCGCGACCGGCATCGACCAGCGGAGCACCGACACGGATCTCCTCATCGTGTGTGGTGGCGACGGCACGATCCGGGCCGCCGCGCGCGGCATCGTCGATTCCGGATTGCCGCTCGGGATCCTGCCGCTCGGCACCGGGAACGACCTCGCCCGGACGCTCGGCATCCCCGAAACCTTGAAGGGCGCCGCGGAGACGATCGTCGCCGGCCACGCGCGGCAGATCGACGTCGGCGAGGTGAACGGCGAGCTCTTCTTCAACGTGGCGAGCATCGGCATGAGCGTCGACCTCGCCGAGCGCCTGACACCGGAGCGGAAGCGCCGGTGGGGCCGGCTCGCGTATGGGATGGCGGCCTGCGCGGCGCTCGCCGACGCCCGGCCGTTTTCCGCGACTATCACCGGCGGCGGCAGTGACGTGCGCGTGCGTTCGCTCCAAATCGCGGTCGGCAACGGCCGGCACTATGGGGGCGGCTCGATCATCGCCGAGCACGCCGCGGTCGACGATGGCCGGCTCGACTTCTACAGCCTCGAGGTCGCGCACACGTGGAAGGTGCCGCTCATGCTCTGGGACCTCCGGCGTGGACGGCACGGCGATTGGCAGGAGGTGCGGACCGGCGACGGCGTCGCGTTCGAAGTGGCGACGCGCCGCCCGCGGCCGGTCAACGCCGATGGTGAGGTCGTGACGACGACCCCCGCGCGTTTCACGGTGCACCCAAACGCCGTGACGGTACTGGCGCCGCCGCCCGACGCGCACACCTGACGCGCGGCGCTCGAGGGATCATCGCTCGCGGCTGGCATGTGAGCGGCCGCGAGCGCCCGCGGCGTTGCTGCCGAACGTGCCCTGCAGGCGATCGCCGTCCGGGGAGATGCGCCAGCGAATTCCGCCGCTCGAGGATCGGCGGCTGCCGTGCTCCACGAAGTGCACGATCACGTCGCGCCCGCGCACGGTCCCTTCGAGCTCGATCGGCGAGCGCTGACTCGCCGGCACTGGTTTGTCATTGACGGTGAACTTCTCGCCGCGGCCGACGATCCGGTCGCCATGCTGCTCGAGCCGGACCCGAAAGCGGATGCGTAGGCCGGCGAACGCGGGCACGTCGGTCTTGTCGATCGCGTTCGTCAGCATCCACCGTCCGGAAAGGCTCGGGGTTTTGGCGGCGACGCTCCGATCGCGCTTGCCCGCGTCGCGCTCCGCGGGTTTGCTCGGCGGCGGTGCCGCGCGGCGATCCAGTGCTTCATCGCGTGCCGGCACAGTGCGGCGCTCCGGCCGCGATGCCACCGTGACCGGCGGGGGCACGACGCGACGCTCGGTCACCTCTCCACGCGCTGCCGGTGTCGGCGGCGCAGACGATTCGGGCTGTCGCTCGGCGCGCGCCGCTGCGGCGGTGATCGGAGCGGCCTCGGGACGTGCCGCCTTCGCTTGCTCGTGCCGCGGAGCCGGTCGCTGCGCGGCGCGCTTCGGTCGCCGCGCCTTCGTCGCGGCGCGGCTCGCGGCACCTTCGGTGGCCTCGGAGACGCGCTCGGCGGCCAGGAGCGAACCGATCTCGGTCGTGCCGAGCCGATCGTCGACGTCGGAAGGCAGGGGCGCCGGCTGGTCGGCGATCTTTACGTTCTGCGGCTCGCCGTCGCGCGGTACCAGCGCAACCGCGATCGTGTCTCGCAATGGCGCGTCGGCGCCGGGCGCTCCACAGCGCGCGGACGCGCACGGCTCGGGCTTGAACCGAGCGAGCGCCAGCACGGCGGCGACGAGGACGGCACCGAAGACAACCGTACGACGCGGCCATCGTGCGGCTCGCAACCGGCCCATCGGGCGCTCGACGGGACGATCACCCCCGAGCGCTTTCGCGATCTCGCGCAGCTCGTCCATCCGCTGTGGGGGCAACGCGGCCATGCTTCGGTCTCCTCGCTCGCTGCAACAAGCAAGGCGCCGGCCAGACGCGGCGGTCGATCGCTCGTGCGTCTAGCGCCGAGATCGGCACGTCCTACAAAACAACTTCGTAGGGATGTCGGTCGAGATCCGCCCGGCATCAAAGTGACCCACTACCGCCCTCCGTGCTCCCGCGAATAGCCTAGCCACGCCCTCGCGTTGAAAATGCACGCAGGAGGAGCGAGCCCTCGCGGGGCAGCTGCTCGCGGAGGCCGCGGTGATGGCGTCGGCCGTGATCAATCCGCTGAGGAGGTTCACCTGCGACGCCGTCGCCGAGTATCGACGCGCTCACGGGACCGCCCGTGGGAGCGAGCATCACGAATGGAATGGGACGGAGGTCGACCAAGAGCGCGTCGACGCGCACGCCGGCTGCTTGCCCAGCGACGACGGTCGATGCCGCGTGCGCGGTCGACGACATCATCGTGGCGATCCCGAGTATCAGGGTGAACGCACGCACTTCTCGAGGAAAACATAAAAGCATTGGCGACGACCCTCCTCGAGGTCGGCGTCGACAACGCAAGCGTCGTGCCGGCCGCGCAGCGAATCGCTGTCGCGGACTCGTTGAGGGTTTCGCGCGCCGTTCGCGCAGCGTCTGTTCCGGTTCGTGACGATGCGCCGCAAGTCGGAACAGATTGATCGGATCAGCTGCTTCCCGAGTAGCAACGCCCGACCTCAGGTAGGGGTCGCACCTCTACGGCACGCAGCAACTGGCTCCCGCGGCGGGCGCGTTCGGCACGTGCGGTGTCGTCACCAGCGGATTCGTAGCGGGCACCATCGCATGCGAGAGCACGAGCTCCTCCAGCTTGCTCCAAGGAAAGTTCGTCCCGGGGTCGTCCCGTCGGGTCGGATCGAGCTTGGCGTGGGAGATGACGTGGTTCAGGTTGGGGTACTTGGCCCACGCATAGGTGATGATCTTCGCGGTCGCCTCGACCTGCCAGGACGAGTACGGGTCCTCGAAGTTCTGCACGTTCTGCGTGTTGACGATCTCGATCCCGAGGCTTCGATTGTTGGCGTTCGGGCCAGCGCCGATGTGAGGTGCGTAGTCGACGGCGCCGACGTGGAACGCGGCCTTTGCTTCACCCACCACCGCCCAGACGAAATTCCCGTGCTGGGGTTCGTTCTCGTCGGGTACGATCCAGTGGGCGCTGGCCTTCTTGGTCTTCCAGGTGTCGATGGCGTGCTGCGTTGCGAACCCCGCCGTGGCATGGACCACGACGACGTCGATGCGCTCGTACACATCGCCGCCCCGGGCTCGCGCGCGATTCTTCGTCATCCATTCGAAGTCAGCATGGACTTCCTCCTTCAGCGCGTGAAAGGGAGGGCGGGCGCAGGACTATAGGGGCCGTGCGAAGGCCGCCTCAATGTTCAGCGGACGAGAAGATGCGCCAATTCAATACAGTACGGCACGATTGCTACGGGTCGCGGCATTCGCGAGCTGTGCCTACTCGAGCGCCGATGGGGTTCTGGCGGGACGTGTCGGAAGCGCAAAGGTGTGGCGCTGGTACGTTTCGAAAGTGGTAGGACCAGTCGGGTGGAGCTCCTCGACTGATGGCGACGGGACGACGAACGAAGCAGTTCCTCCTCT
>JBDSJB010000311.1:0-12700 GCA_039917665.1 Binatia bacterium | reverse complement strand
TGGCGGCGCTCGGCGGCTACATGGCGGCCTATGTCGCGATGGCCGCGTTGTCGCTGCCGGGGGCTGCCGTGCTGACGCTCGCGGGCGGAGCGCTCTTCGGGGTCGTCGCCGGGACGATCGCGGTCTCATTCGCGAGCACGATTGGCGCGACGCTCGCCTTTCTGATCGCCCGCTTCGTGCTGCGCGATGCGGTCCGCGGCCGCTTCGGCGCGCGCCTCCGGCCCATCGAGGAAGGCGTCGCACGCGACGGCGCGTTCTATCTCTTCACGCTCCGCCTGGTGCCGCTCTTCCCATTCTTCCTCGTCAACCTCTTGATGGCCCTCACGCCGATCGCGACGCCGACGTTTTACGGTGTGAGCCAGGTCGGCATGCTGCCGGCGACGATCGCCTTCGTGTACGCCGGGAGCCGGCTCGCGCAGATCGAACGTCTGGCGGATGTCGTTTCGCCCGGCTTGATCGGTGCCTTCGTGGCGCTCGGGCTCTTGCCGCTCGTGCTGCGCAAGGTCGCCGACGGCCTCGCGGCCCGCCGGGTGTATCGCGGCCACCGCAAGCCAAAGACCTTCGAGTACAACCTGGTCGTGATCGGCGCCGGCTCGGCCGGGCTCGTCTCGGCGTACATCGGCGCAGCCGTGAAGGCGAAGGTCGCGTTGATCGAGAAGCACAAGCTCGGCGGCGATTGCCTCAATACCGGCTGCGTACCGAGCAAGGCGCTGCTGCGGACCGCGCGGCTCCTCGCCGAGGCCCGCGACAGCGCCCGCTACGGCATCGCGCAGATGGACGTCCGCTTCGATTTCGCCGAGGTGATGGCGCGCGTTCGGCGGGTGATCGCCAAGATCGAGCCGCACGACTCGGCAGAGCGCTACGGCGGGCTCGGCGTCGAGGTGATCGCGGGCGACGCGCGCCTGGTGTCGCCGTGGGAGGTCGAGGTCGACGGCCGCCGGCTGACGGCGCGGACCATCGTCGTCGCGACCGGCGCGCAGCCGCTCGTCCCGAAAATCCCGGGCCTCGACACGGTGCCGTACGTGACGAGCGATACGCTCTGGGACTTGCGTACGCTGCCGGCGCGCTTCGTCGTGCTCGGCGGCGGACCGATCGGGTGCGAGCTGGCGCAGGCGTTCGCGCGCTTCGGCAGCGCCGTCACGGTCGTCGAGATGGCGCCGCGTCTCCTGCCACGCGAGGACGCCGACGCCGCAGCGGCGCTCGCGACGCGCTTCGCAGCGGAAGGCGTGACCGTGCTCGGGGGCCACGAGGCGCTCCGCGTCGAGCCTGACGGCGCCGGTGGCCGTCTCGTTTGCCGCCACGACGGCCGCGAGATTGCGGTGCCGTTCGACACGCTGCTCGTGGCGCTCGGTCGCAAAGCCAACGTGCAGGGCTTCGGACTCGAAGCGCTCGGTGTCCGCCTCCGTGCCAACGGGACGATCGACGCCGACCCGCTCTTGCGCACCAACTTCCCGAACATTCTCGTCTGCGGCGACGTCACTGGCCCCTATCAATTCACCCACGTCGCCTCGCATCAGGCGTGGTACGCGGCAGTGAACGGCCTCTTGGCGCCGCTCTGGTCGTACCGCGCCGACTACCGCGTGATTCCCTGGTGTACGTTCACCGAGCCCGAGGTGGCGCGCGTCGGCATCTCCGAGGACGAAGCGCGAGCGCAGGGCATCGCCGTCGAGGTGACGCGCTATGGGCTCGACGACCTCGACCGCGCCATCGCCGACGACGCCGACGAGGGTTTCGTGAAAGTCCTGACGGCCGCCGGGAGCGACCGCATTCTCGGCACGACGATCGTCGGCGCGCACGCCGGCGAGCTGATCGCCGAGCATGTGACCGCCATGAAGCACGGTCTCGGCATGAACAAGCTGCTCGGGACGATCCACATCTACCCGACGATGATGGAGGCCAATCGGTTCGTCGCGGGCGCGTGGAAGCGGGCGCACGCCTCGCCGCGGGCGTTGCGGTTCGCCGAACGGTTCTTCGCATGGCGCCGGGGTTGAGGCAGATTCGCCGCCTGAGTAGGGTCGTGGCCATGGTGAGCGTGCTGGCGATGGGTCCGACGGCCGCCGCGGCCGGCACTGCGTTCGACCGCAATCATGGCGGGTGGACGACGCTGCTGGCGGCGCACGTGCGGTGGAACGAGGCCGGCACCGCGACCAGCGTCGACTACGCCGGCTTCGCGCGCGATCGCGCCGCGCTCGACGCGTACCGGGCGGCGCTCGCCGCCGTCGCCGAGCCTGACTTCACCACGTGGCCGGCCCCCGATCGGCTGGCGTTTCTCGTGAACGCGTACAATGCCACCACGATCGCGCTCGTGCTGACGGGCTATCCCGGGCTCACGTCGATCAAGGACCTCGGCGGTTGGTTGTCGAGCCCGTGGAAGCAGAGCTTCGGCACGCTCCTTGGCGCCACCCGTTCGCTCGACGACATCGAGCACGGGCTCATCCGGGGCGGCGTCGGCGCCAACGAGCCGCGGGTGCATTTCGCGCTCAATTGCGCGTCGATTGGGTGTCCGGCGCTGCGCCCGGAGGCGTACCGGGGCGAGATACTGGATGCGCAGCTCGCCGATCAGACGCAGCGCTTTTTATCCGACCGCACCCGTAACCGCTGGGACGCCGCCGCGGCCCGGCTCCAAGTGTCGAAGATCTTCGACTGGTACGGCAAAGACTTCACCCGAGCCGCCGGCTCGGTGGCGGCGTTCGTGGGCCGCTACGCCGAACGAGTGGGCGGCGATGCGACAGCCCGTGCGCAGATCGCCGCCGGCACGGCGACCGTGACGTTCCTCGACTACGATTGGCGTCTGAACGACGTCGGAAAGCCGCGCTGATGCGAAACGAGCCGAACCTGGAATCCCGCGACGCGCTCGCGGACGTCCGCCGATACTACGGGGAAGTGTTGCAGGGCAGCGGCGATCTGAAGACGTCGGCTTGCTGTGCCGGCGACGCCGTGCCGCCCCATCTCCGGCCGCTGCTCGCCGACGTGCATCCCGAAGTACAGGAACGCTTCTACGGATGCGGCTTGCCGCTGCCGCCGGCGCTCGACGGCTGCACGGTGCTCGACCTCGGGTGCGGCACGGGACGCGATTGCTACGTACTCTCGCGGCTCGTCGGCGAGCGGGGGCGGGTGATTGGTGTCGACATGACGCCCGAGCAGCTCGCGATCGCGCACCGTCATCGCGACTGGCACGCGGAGCGCTATGGCTACGCGCGCTCGAACGTCGAATTCCACGAGGGCTATGTCGAGGATCTCGCGGCGCTCGGCATCGCCGACGCGAGCGTCGACGTGGTGGTGTCGAATTGCGTCGTGAACCTCTCGCCCGACAAGCCGCGCGTGCTGCGCGAAGTCTTCCGCGTCCTGAAGCCTGGCGGCGAGCTCTATTTCTCCGACGTATTCGCCGATCGGCGCGTGCCGGCGGCGTTGCGCGACGATCCCGTCCTGCTGGGTGAGTGCCTGGCGGGTGCCCTCTACCACGAGGATTTTCGCCGCGTGATCGCCGCCGCCGGCTGCGCCGACGCGCGCGTCGTCGCCACCCAGCCGATCACGCTCGACGACCCGACGATCGCGCGCCGCATCGGCATGATCGCTTTCCAGTCGCGGACCGTGCGCGCCTTCAAGCTCGCGCTCGAGGATCGCTGCGAGGACTACGGCCAGGTGGCGTGCTACCTCGGTACCATCGCCGATCTGCCGCACGCCTTCGATCTCGACGACCATCATCATTTCGAGACCGGCCGGCCGATGCTGGTCTGTCGCAATACCGCCGACATGTTGACGGCGACGCGCTATGCGCCGTACTTCCGCGTGACGGGCGACGCGGCGACGCACTTCGGCCTCTTCGACTGCGGGCCGGTCACGGCCGCGGCGAGCAAGGATCCCGGCGGCGCCTGCTGCTGAGCGACGTCGTGAGCCTGCGTGATCTCGCTGTCGTGGTGCCGATCGGACCCGGGGAGCGTGCGTGGCAGGGTCTGGTGCCGGCGCTCGCCGAGCTGCCGCCGGAAGCGCGCGTGATCATGGTGGCGGTGAGCACGGCCGATCTCCCGTCGGTGCACGACGCGAGCGTCGCCGCCTTGCGCGCCGAGCTCGTGCCGCTCACGGCGGCGCGCGGGCGGGCGCATCAGCAGAACGCCGGCGCGCGTGCTGCCGAACGGCGCTGGCTCTGGTTTCTGCACGCCGACTCGCGCCTGGCGTCGACGACGCTGCCCGCGTTGGCGCGCGCCCTCGAGCGGACGCCGGATGCGCTCGGCTACTTCGACCTGCGCTTTGCGAGCGACGGCCCGCGTGCCGTTTACCTGAACGCGCTCGGGGCGTACGTCCGGAGCCGCGTCTTCGGCCTGCCGTTCGGCGATCAGGGGCTCTTCGTGGCGCGCGCCGCGTTCGAACGGCTCGGTGGCTTCGATCCCTCGCTGCCCTGCGGGGAGGACCACGCCTTCGTGTGGGCCACCCGCCGTGCCGGCATCGCCATCGTGCCGGCGGGCGCACCCCTCTTCACGAGCGCGCGGAAGTACGCGGACGGCGGCTGGCTCGCGACGACCGCGCGCCACCTTCGGCTGACGGCGGCGCAGGTGTGGCACGAGGCGCGCCGCGCATGAGTGGCACGGTCGGCGGAGCGATCGCCATCTTCGTGAAGACTCCCGGATACTCGGCCGTGAAGACGCGGCTCGCGGCGAGTGTCGGCGCGGCCGTCGCCGTCGACTGGCATGTGCGCGCGGCGCGTACGGTCGCTGCGGTGTCGCGCGCGGCCGCCGCCGCGACCGGCGCCGTCGTGTATTGGGCCGTCGCCGAGGCGGACGCGATTGCGGCGGGCGCGTGGGACGCCTTGCCGAGCCTCGCACAAGGTGACGGCGGGCTCGGGGCCCGCATGGGGCGTGTGCACGCGGAGCTCGTTCGCCGACACGGCGCGGGCATTTTGCTCGGTGCCGACGCTCCGCAGCTCGCGGCCGGTGAGCTCAGCGACGCGCTCGCATGGTGCGCGGCCGCCGAGCCGCACCAGGCGCTCGGCCCGGCGCATGATGGTGGCTTCTGGCTCTACGGCGCGAATCGCGCGACCGTAGTCGCGCGCTGGGAGGAGGTCGCCTACAGCTGGCCCGACACCGCCGATCGCTTCCGGGCAACTTTCGGCGACTACGGAGCCTGGCGCGTGCTGTCGACCTTGACTGATCTCGATCGGCGCGATGACGTGCCCGCCATGGACTACGAGCTCGGGCGCGTCCTGGCGCCGCTTCCCGAACAACAGGCGCTCCGCGCCTGGCTCGCTTCGACGTTCGCCGACGAAGGGACGGGGCGCTCGTGACCACGGCGGCGCTCATCGCCTGGGAGCCCGCGCTGCGCGGCGCGGCCTTCGTGACGATGTTGGTCGGGCTGGCGATCGCCGAGCGCTTCCGGCCGTGTCGGGGCGACGGCAAGCCCGCCGCACGGCAGGCTGTCAATCTCGCCCTCGTCGCGATCGGCACGCTGCTCACGCGCGTCGTGCTGCCCGTGGTCGGCATCGGGCTCGCGGCCGAGCTCCGCACGCACGGCGTCGGTCTCTTCGCGTGGCTCGACGGGCCCGAGCCGCTCGAGGTCGTGGCGGCCGTCTTGCTGCTGGATCTCGTCATCTATCTGCAGCATCGAGTGCTGCACCGGGTGCCGCTGCTCTGGCGCGCGCATCGGGTGCATCATTCCGACGTCGCCTTCGACGTCACGCTCGGCGTCCGCTTCCATCCGTTCGAGATCGTGTTGTCGCAGGCCTTGAAGCTCGCGACGATCGCGCTCCTCGGTGCCGCGCCGCTCGCCGTGCTGCTGTTCGAGCTCGTGTTGCAGGGCGGGGCGCTCTTCACGCACACCGACGTGGCGCTCCCGGCGGGCTGCGAACGGGTGCTGCGCTGGTGGATCGTGACGCCGTCGCTCCATCGCGTGCACCATTCGGTCGAGCGCGACGAGACCGACAGCAACTTCGGGTTCAGCGTCGTGTGGTGGGATCGGCTCTTCGGCACGTATCGCGCGGCACCGCGTCGAGCGGAGACGGCGATGCCGATCGGGTTGCCCAACTTCCGCGCGCCACGGGCGCAGCGCCTCGGCGCGTTGCTGTGGCAGCCGTTCGCGACCGCCGTGGAGCAGTCTCGTGCTTGATACGTGGCCGCGCCTGCAGGCGAGCGATTTCCCGGCGCTCCGCCGTGAGGCGCTCGCCACGCTGCAGCTGAACCTCGGGTATCTCTGCAACCTCAGCTGCATCCATTGTCACGTCGACGCCGGCCCGCGGCGGACGGAACGCATGGAGCGTGCCACCATGGTGCTGGCGCTGCAGGTCGCCGAGCGCCATCGTCTCGCGACGCTCGACCTCACCGGCGGATCGCCGGAGATGAATCCCGACTTCCGCTGGCTCGTCACGACCGCGCGCGCACGCGGTCTGCACGTGATGGATCGCCTCAACCCGACCATCATCGAGGAGCCCGGTTACGAGTGGGTGGCGCCGTTTCTCGTCGCCGAGCGGGTCGAGGTGGTGGCGTCGCTGCCGTGCTACTCCGAGGCCAACGTCGACGAGCAGCGCGGCGACGGCGTCTTCGAATCGTCGATCCGGGCGCTGCAGCGTTTGAACGCGCTCGGCTACGGCGATGGGCAGAGCGGCTTGGTGCTGAACCTCGTCTACAACCCGAACGGCGCCTTCCTGCCGCCCGCGCAGGCGGCGCTGGAGCAGGACTACAAGCGTCTGCTCGGCGAGCGGTTCGGCATCGCCTTCGACCGTCTCTTCACACTCGCCAACATGCCGATCAAACGCTTCGGCTCGTGGCTGCTCTCGCAGGGGCAATTCGACGACTACCTGCAGATGCTCCGCGCCGCGCACCGCCCCGAGAACGCCGCGGGTGTCATGTGCCGCACCCTCGTCAGCGTCGACCCATTCGGCTGGGTCTACGACTGCGACTTCAACCAGATGCTGCAGCTCCCGCTGGGTGGCGGCGCCGAGCCCCGCCATCTGCGCGATCTGCTGGACGCGGCTCTCGAGGGCACGCCCATCGCCGTGGCGGGTCACTGCTACGGGTGCACGGCGGGACAGGGCTCGAGCTGCGGCGGGGCGCTCAGCCCACCTTCTTCGCCAGCTCCTCCTGAAACAACTTGATGCGTCTCGCGTTGGTGCCGAGGTCGCCTTTGCCGACGCGGGAGTGGGAGCGGACGACGACCTTGGTCTGGGTGCCGTCGTGGCTGATGGTGATGGTGACGTCGTCCTTGAAGTGCATGAGAGGCGTGGTCGCGACGGCCTGGATGACGCCGGCTGTGCGCTGCTCTATGACGTCCCAGCCTTGCGCGCGGGCGACCGCCGACGCGGCGTCGAACACCTGATCGGTGCTCTGCGCGAAGGCTTGCGGCTGAAGCTCGGGATACTCCGGAGTCGCGCCGGTCGTGACGTCGTTGATGTTGAGACGTGGAACGAAGCAGCCGGCGATGACGCGGACGACGACGAGCACCACCAGCACCATCCCGACTCTGCGCGCGATCTTCATGCGATCAGTCCCCCCGGGATCGTTCATCGCCGAGATCGCGACGCCGTGTCCAGGGGTGTCGGGTGGAGAGGCGTTAGCTGACGCGCTCCCACTCGCGTTCGCAGCGCTCGCAGCGATACTGATCGACCGGCCACGGCGACGTCGGACTCGACGCGCGCGTCTCGAGGTACTGCCAGTCGGCGCGATGCCAGAGGCGGCATTGCAGGAGGCGAATCAAGCCGGGGCGGTCACCGGGCCAGGTGATGGCGGCCAGCATCGCGGCGTCCGGGCTATCGGTGTGTGAGGCGGCGAGGGGCTTCATGCGAGGAATCCCATGTCGAAGTTCTCCTGCGTCCAGCGTTCGGCCGGATCGCCCGCATCGAGCGCCAGCACGTTCTGAAGGACGGTTTGGTGAGGCATCTGGAGCCAGTGCTTCAGGATGGTGCCGTAGACGTCGCGCATGTCGGTCGACCGGAACGGATCGGCGGCGGCTTGCGAGTAGACGGTGTTGCCATCGTCGGAGAGCGCGAGCTCGTCGATGTTCGGATGGTTGCCGTACACGCCGCCGGTGACGGAGCCGCCGATCACGAACACGGGATACTGCGTACCGTGGTCGGTGCCGCCGTCGTTCTGCACCGCGCGTCGCCCGAACTCGCTCCACACCAGGATGACGACCTTGTCCGCGAGACCCATGTCGGCGCAGTCGTCGTAGAAGAGCTTGAGCGAGTCGCCGAGCTCGGACAGCAGCGCGAAGTGGCGACCGTCGGTTTGTGGGCCGCCTTGATCGGAGTGCGTGTCGTAGCCGCCGGTCGCGGCCTGCATCACGCGCGCGTGGACGTTGGGGACGCCTTCCGAGATGCCGTAGATCACCTTCGCGGCTTCACGGAGCCCGCGACCGAGTCCACGGTCGAGATCCTCGTAGGCCTGGTCGAACGTCGCGCGGCCCTGGACGTAGAGATCGTGGAGCCCGGCGTAGCTCTCGGTCGCGAGCAGCGTCGCCGTGCCGCTCGTGCCGACGTACTCCGCGAGGGGAAGGGCGCCGGCGGCGGCGCCGCCGTAGAGGCCGAGGAACGCCGCGCGCTTGCGGGCGATGTCGTCCTCGAAGTCCTGATCGTACGGAAAGCGCAGCGAGCGCAGGCGCCGCGCGGCGAGGACGCTCGTCGCGTTCTGTCGGAGCTCGCCCGCGACTTCCGATCGGATGCACACGCCGGGGATGTCGCTGCCGCCGTAGTTGGCGGCGAGGTAGCGCCCGACCCAGCCCGTGCCGCTGCTGAATCCCGGCGGGGTACCGGTTTCCCACGCGACGCGCGAGGTTTCGTGTGAGAGCGATGGGCGCGAGTAGCCGCAGCCCTGGATCACGGCGACTTTGCCGAGGTCGTAGAGCTGCTTCATGCCGAGGAGCCCGGGATGCAGCGCGAGCTGGGCACCACTGCCCGGATCCGTGCCGATCATCGTACTCGAAAGCTGGCCGGGGCCGACGTTCAGGCCGTCGGCGCCGGTGCTGCGCGCGAGGTCGTACGCCGTACGGAGCCCGCCGCCGCCGTTGGTCGCGGGAATCACCGTGTTGAAGCCGTCGTTGCCGCCGTCGAGGAAGATCGAGAGGAAGTAGCGGTCGCCGATCGTGTCGGCGAAGGCGCGGCGCACGAACGGATTGCCGAGCAGCGCCGGTGCGACCAGGCTGCTCGCCGCGGCGAGACTGCTGCCTTTCAAGAAACTGCGTCGTGAAACGGCCATCGTCGTCGCGTCCTCTTCCTAGTGCAGTTGGTAGGCCGGTGATTGCAGCAACAGGGCGAACAGCCCGTGCAGCTTCCGGGCCCGGAGATTGGGGTCGCCGAGGTTGAGCGCTGGCCGCGTGCCGTCGTCGGTCAGATAGGCGAGCAGGAACTCGCGGTCCGAGCTGCTCAGCTGATCGGTGATGCCGAGCACGTTGCCGGCGGCGTTCAGGATGTCGTTCGGCGCTTGCAGCGAGAGCGGCATCATCTTCTCGGGGTGGAAGCCCTGCTTGCCCTTCGTATGGTTGCCGGCGAGATCGCACGCAAAGCGGAAGCGGGCGAGCAGCGTCGCGCTGCTGATCCACGCCGCCTCCCAATCCCAGCCAAACACGCTCGGCGGATCGAACAGGCGTTGCCCCATGGCGTCGAGGTGCGCTCGCAGCGAGTCGCTGTCCTCGAGGGCCAGGCCTTCGTACTTCCGCCGTTTCGGGTGCACGTTCATCAAGCGGAGCGTGCTGACGACGTAATCGATCGGCCATTTCACGGATTTCTTCGTGCCGGGCTCGTACGGCGGCGTCGCGGCGCCCGCGTAGAACGCGTCGTGGTTGAGAATCGTCTTCACGAGTGCGGCGATGTCCCACGTCGTCGCGAACCCGGACATGGCGAGCAGCTCGTCGACGAGCGCCGTCGACGGCGCTGCCGAGGCGAAATACTCGAACAGGCGTCGCGTGATGCGGCGGCCGACCGTGCTCTTCCCCTGCGAGTCGACGTGCACCAGCAGCACGTCGATCACGAAGTCGATCTCAGGCGCGCCTTCGCCGGCAGTGATCAGGTCGATGCCGTTCGGGCCGAAGCCGGGCCGGTTCTGGAAGATCACCTTCGGGCCGCGTTCCGGAAAGTCGACGTTGAAGTCGTGCGCGTCCTCGCGAAACACCGCGTTGCCGTTGTCGTCGAGCCGCCAGCCCGTGAGCGAGCGCGCGATCTGGACGATGTCCTCCTGCGCGTAGTTGGGTACGCCCGCTTCGTCGACGACGCCGAGCGTGAAGAGCTCCATGAGCTCGCGGGCGTAATTCTCGTTGGGCGTCTTTCGGCGGTTCCGAACCGTGTCGAGGAAATCCATCATCGCCGGGTCTTTGTTGATGCGCTTCAGGAACTGGCGAAAGTTGCCCTTGCTCATCGTGCGCAGCAGGGCGTTCTGCCGCGCCATCTGCTCCGTGTCCTCGACGGTCGAGATGTTGGTCGCGAAGTGGTCGTGCCAGAAGATCGTCAGCTTCTCGAGGAGCGGCGTCTTCGTCTTCAGCATGACGTCGAGCCAGCGGTCGTAGACCTCGTTGATGCCGTCCTGGTTGCTCGTCTTGAGCGGCTTCGGCTTGTACTTGAGCAGGAGATCGACGAGCTTCTCGCGCGTGTAGCCGCGCTTCGCCAGCTTCGTGAGCTCTTTCGTGGTCGCTCCGAAGCCGGCGCGTCGCATGAGATGGCGCGTTTCGGCTTCACTGAGCAGGCTGCTGGCGTTTCCCATCGGATGCTCCTCCCGGTTCAGTCGGTGCCCGGGACCCAGCCGTCGGCGGGTGCGCCGGCCTCGACCCAGCGGCGCACGACGTCGACGAGCGTCGCGTCGAGCCGCGGCTTGTTGAACGGCATGCGTTTGCCGAACCCCGGCTCGAGGTCACCCTCGAGCTTGTGCATCAGGTAACTCGTCGTCGCGTCGCCGTGGGTCGCGTCGAGCTGGGTGACGCGTTGCCAGCCGGCGGTGGCCGCGTCGGCGTTGGTCGGCGTCTTGCCGATCAGGTTGTCGTACGAGGCGCCGCGCTCGAGCAGCAGCTCGGCTTGCACGGTCTGCGAATCGTGGCAGCCGCCGAGGGCGCACGATTGATCGAAGATCTGTGTCTGGATGCGGGCGAAGGTCGACGTGAAGAAGCTCCGCGGGTCGCAGCCGGCCGGCGCGGGGTCGCAGGTGAGCTTCAGCAGATCGACGTCGGAGCGGACGCGACCGGCGACGGGTGTCGAGAGCGCGACGAGCCGGATGCTCTTTTCGCCTTTGCGACAGACGCCGCCTTTCAAGGGACCGCGCACGGGCACATGGACGGCCGTCGTGGCGCTGCAGCGATCGAGTCGGGTCTCGGGATACTCGAAGACGAAGCCGGCGCGCGTCGCGATCGCCTGCATCTCGGGATCAAAGGAGGGGTCGCCGTTGTCGAGCGCGTGGGCGATCGTCACGGCGGCGACCCCGTTGAGCGTGCAGCGCGCATTGGCCGTGCTGTTGGCGCAGATCGCGATCGGAAACTGGCAACGGCCGTTCACGAGGCCGTCGGCATCGCAGGGATCCCCGTCGGCACAGCGCACGCTGCGCGGCGTGCGGGCGGTGCCGACGGCAGGCGCAGGCACGTCGAAGACGGCGAGACAGTCGTTTTTCGCGCTGCCGCCGCCGCCGCCGACGACGACGGCCGCTGCCGGCATCACCGACAGCACGCTGCTCCACGCGGTGACGACGACCATCGCAACGGCTGGCGAGAGCCGCGGCCGACGCGCGCGCCCGGGGGGCGTCGCGTGCGCGTCGACTCGCTTTGTCATCTCGCGGGCAAGGGGGTCGGAGGTCGTCGCCACGGACTCGTCGGGCAGCAACGGTCGTGCCGCCTGCTCGCGCGTGCCCGCTGGCGCTCGGAGTGCGAATCCGCCGTCACGACCGTGACAAACGGCGGGCGCGTGGCGCTTGGCCGTCGCGATCGTCGCCGCATTTTGTCAATGGGCGTCGAGACTTGCTTTCCGAACGCCTTGCGCGGCGCTTGTCAGCTCCGAAGGTCGCTGGTAGCGACTCCCGCATGAGCGACGGTCCCGACTTGGTGCAGAACGAAACCGGCGAGGTGAGGAGCGCCCATCGCTTCGACGTCGCCGCGCTCGAAGCCTACATGCGCGCGAACGTCGAAGGCTTCCGCGGCTCGCTCACCGTCCGGCAATTCAAAGGCGGGCAATCGAACCCGACGTTTCTGCTCACGGCGGGTGACCAGCGTTATGTCATGCGGAAGAAGCCCCCGGGGAAGCTGCTCGCGTCCGCGCACGCGGTCGACCGCGAGTACCGCGTGATCCACGCGCTCGCGGACACCGACGTCCCCGTCGCGCGTGTGCATGCGCTCTGCATGGACGACGCCATCGTCGGCAGCGCCTTCTACGTCATGGACTGCATCGAGGGTCGCATCTTCCGGGATCCGCAACTCCCCGCCCTCTCCCGCGAGGAGCGCACCGCCATCTACGACGAGATGAACGACGTGCTGGCCCGTCTGCACCGCGTCGATCACGAGGCCGTCGGCCTCGCCGACTACGGCAAGCCCGGCAACTACTTCGAGCGCCAGATCGGGCGCTGGACCAAGCAATACCAAGCCGCGCAGACCGACGACGTCGAGGCCATGAACAACCTCATCGCGTGGCTTCCGGCGCACGTTCCGCCCGGCGACGAGATCTGCATCGTGCACGGCGATTTCCGTCTCGAGAACTCGATCTACCATCCGACCGAGCCGCGCATGCTCGCGGTGCTCGACTGGGAGCTCTCGA
>JBDSJB010000310.1:0-2809 GCA_039917665.1 Binatia bacterium | reverse complement strand
CGCCCGCAGGTGGGTCAGGGCGTGTTCCTACGGTCGCCGGGGCGCCGCCACCCAGCGCTTGAAACTTGCCGCTGCCTCCACGTCCTGCGCACACGCGCGCTGCGGCTCCCCGGATCACGCCCTGACCCATCTGCGGGCGAGGCCTCACACCAAGAACGATTGGGCATGCAGACTCGCACTCGGGAACCAAGGGCCCCATGAGAGTGAGTGAGGATGCCGCCGGCGGGCGGGTCGGGGATGGCTCCGGGGAGCCGCAGCTCGCGTGTGCGCAGGACGTGGAGGCAGCGGCAAGTTTCAAGCGCTGGGTGGCGGCGCCCCGGCGACCGTAGGAACACGCCCTGACCCACCTGCGGGCGACACCGCCCAACACAGACAGGGGTCTCACGAACAGACTGAGACACTACCATAGAGCCCGAGTGCGAAGCCCCCATAGAGGTCGTGAGGCCGCGCCACGGCGCAAACGGTCCATAGGCGGCGCAGGGGGCCATCGCGTATGCTCGGGCGCACGCGTGAGCACCGAACGTTCCGATCCCCGCGCGATCGCGGGAGCTCCCGATCGCCTCGCGTCTTGGGGCTTCGACGGCTGGGTGCTGGCCGCCCTCGTCGTCGGGACAGCGCTCCGATTCGTCAACCTCGGCGCGGCCCCGCTCTGGTTCGACGAGACGTTCAGCGTCTACCACATCCACTTCCCCTGGCAGGGCTTCGTCGGCTCGGTGATGCAGGACAACCAGGCGCCGATTTATTACGCGGCGCTGAAGGCCTGGACCGGCTTCGCTGGCACGTCACCGGCGTCGATGCGCATGCCCGGGCTGCTCGCGTCGGCGGCCTGCATCCCGCTCGTGGCGGCCTGCGCCCAGCTGCTCGCGGGCACACGCGCCGCCCGCATGGCCGCGTGGTTGACGGCCATCTCGCCATTCCTCATCCAACACGGACAAGACGCGCGACCCTACGCGATGCTCGCGGTCTTCGCGGCCGCCGACCTCCTCGTGCTGATCCGTTTCGTCATGGGACGATCACCCCGGCTCGGACTGCTCTGGGTGACGTTGGCGGTCGGCGTCATCCAGACGCACTACTACGGGATTTTCTTTCTCGCGGGCGAAGGCCTGGCGCTCTTGCTCCTGCGTCCGCAGCCAATCCGGAGCTGGTTGCCCGCGGGCGTGGTCGCCGGCAGCCTCTGCGTCGGAGCGGTGCTCGCCGCCGCGTCGAAGGCCTCGGGGGTCTTCGCCGGCCAGTACGAGCTCGGCATGACGGCGCTCCCCGGCGTCGTGTGGTCGCTGCTGACGGGCTACACGCTCATGCCGACGTCGGAAGCACTGCACGCGCTCGGCCCGCACGCGATCCTCCCCGACCTGCCCATCGCCCTCCTCGCCGCCCCCGCGCTCGCGGTCCTCGTCTGGTCGGCGCTGCAACGGCTCGACCGTCGCGCGCGCACGGTCCTCCTCAGCACCTTCGGCGTCGCGCTCCTGCTCCCCTTCGCGTATCGCGTGGTCGCAGGGGCCGGCGTGCACCCCCGGTATTTCGCCGCCGCCTTCGCGCCCTTGCTCGTGCTCGTCGCCGCCGGCATGGCGCCCGGCGAGCGGGGCTCGGCGCGCGGCGTTGCCACGATCATGCTCCTCTTCGTGATGACGTACGCGACCGTGCTGCACCTCCACGATCCTGCGCACGGACGTGAGGACATCCTCGCGGCGGGCCGCTGGCTCGACGCGAACGTGCCCGAAGACGAGGAGATCCTCATCTCGTCGATCGAGATGGAGCACCTGGCCCGCTTTCACTGGCCGAATCGTCACTTCCGGCTGTTCCCCACGGAGCACGGCCCGCTGAAGCCGACGGAGCGATCGGTGGTCGCCGCGGCGATGCCCTTTCCGAGCCCGAGCCGCGCGATCTTCATGGTCGGCCGCGCGTGGATCTCGGACCCCGACGGCGATTTCCAGAAGGAGCTCGGCGAGCGCTACCCAACGTGCCCCGGCACCGACGTGCGCGGCATCCGCATCCTGTGCTTCCGCCCGCAGCACGATGCGGCCATCGCGCACGCGCAGCCGTAACGCATCAGCGCGCGTCCTTCAGCTGACGGAGGTCGTTCCGTCGGGCCGGCGCGTCGTAGGCCTGTGACCAACACACGCCGCTACGTAGCGCATGGAGTGTGCGCGGCCGTCGGGCCCGACGACCGTGACGAGCCGCCCGTTCTCAGCGCGGCATGTCGCGGTCCGCAGAGCGGGTGCGGCTTTGACTATGACCGATGCGCGCCGCTACCTCTGAGTGATGCGAGTCCTCGCCCGCGTGCTGTTCCTATTCCCGTTGCTGCTCGCGTACCCGACGACGAGCGCCGCATTTTCCGTCCTAGCGCATCAGGCCGTCGTCGACCGTAGCTGGGACGCGACGCTCGCGCCCGAGATTCGGCGCCGGTTTCCTGCGACCGACCTGGAACGCGCGCGCGCCTTCGCATACGGCGGCTCGCACGTTGCGGATCTCGGCTACTTCCCGCTCGGCAATGCGCTCTTCACGGAGCTGCTGCACTACGTTCAGACGGGAGCTTTCATCGGCAACCTGCTCGGAGCGGCGCACGACGGCAACGAGTACGCGTTTGCGCTCGGCGCGCTCGCTCACTGGATCTCCGACACGACCGGACATCCCGAGGCGACGAACCGCGTCGTGGCGGAAATCTACCCGAAGCTGCGCAAAAAATTCGGCGAGCGCGTGACCTACGCCGACGATGACGGCTCGCACCTCATCACCGAGTTTCGCTTCGACGTGTTCCAGATGGCGAAAACGAAAGGCGGCCGCGACCTCTTCCACCACGCGGTGCAGTTCG
>JBDSJB010000309.1:0-2917 GCA_039917665.1 Binatia bacterium | reverse complement strand
CTGGGCCCGTCGCCAACGTCCTGCAACGCGGATGGACGCCGACACTGGCGAGCGCGGCGACGCTCTTCCAGACGACGCTCGTGCTCTGCGCGGATCACGAGCTGAACGCCTCGACGTTCACCGCGCGCTGTGTCGCGTCGACGGGCGCGACCCCGTACGCCGTCGTCTCGGCCGGACTCGCCGCGCTCCAGGGCCATCGCCACGGCGGGGCCTCCGACCGGCTGGAGGCATTCATCCGTGAGGTCGGCGCGCCGCGCGACGCCCGCCGCGTCGTCACGGCGCGGCTCCGGCGCGGCGAGTCGATCCCCGGCTTCGGGCACCCGCTCTATCCCGACGGCGGCGACCCACGGGCGCAGATCCTGCTCGATCTCGTGCAGCGCCTGCACCCACGCGCGCCCGGCACGCTCTTGATGCGGGCCGTGCTCGAGACCGTCACCGAGCTGATCGGCGTGCGGCCGAACCTCGACTTCGGGCTCGTGGCCGTGTGCCGCGCACTCGCGCTGCCGCTCGGGTCGGCGGTCGGGCTGATGGCACTCGCCCGCACCGCCGGCTGGATCGCGCACGCCCTGGAGCAGTACCCCGACGAACGCCTGATCCGCCCGCGCGCCCGCTACACGGGCGCGTCACCCGCCGCGGCGGTCGCTACCGCAACGCCCGCAGTGCCTCGATCGACTCGCTCACGTGCTTCGTCGCCTGGAACTGCGAGTTGAACGTGCGTTGCACGACGCCTTCCTTGTCGATGATGAAGGTCACGCGGCCGGGCAACAGGCCGAGCGTCGCCGGCACGCCGTATTGCTTGCGGACCTTGCCGCCGCTGTCGGAGAGCAGCATGAACGGCAGCTTGTACTTGGTCGCGAACTTCTCGTGCGCGGCGCCACCGTCGGAGCTCACACCGATCACCTCGGCGCCGGCATCCTTGAAATCCTCGTACTGATCGCGGAAGGCGCAGGCTTCCTTGGTGCAGCCTGGGGTGTCGTCCTTCGGGTAGAAATAGAGGACGACCGCATTCTTGCCGCGAAAATCGCTGAGTTTGACCGTCTTGCCGGTCGCGTCCGGAAGCGAGAAGTCCGGAGCCTTTTGACCGGCGGTGATGGCGGGATCGCCGCCGCCCGTGATCGCATCGAGAAGTCCCATGCCGCGGCTCACTGCCACCTTCGCGCGCCGGAGTCCAGGCGACGCGATGCAGGATCTTCAGTTGCGGTTCTTGTCGGCGATGGCGAGCAGAATCAGCAGGAAGGCGACGAACCGTATCCCATAGAACATTGGCGAACCGTCACTGGGATGCGACGAAAGTGCGAGCGCCGCGCGATTCGCGGCCTCCAGAAAGAATGATGAGGCAAAGAGCAGAAAAAATCGGTCGTGCGACTGCTGCCAGAAGCGGAGAAAGAACATTCCCGCGACGACACAACTCATCGCGATCGCCCCGAGGAGCATGACGTTCAATGCAGGCATCGCGTCATTCCGCCTTCCAGATGAGGCCATAGAGCAGCAGCAGCATACCGACCAATGCCACGGAGTTCCGGATCAAGACGAGATTGACGTCGGGAAGCACCACCAGATCGACGACGACGAGGACGTTGTTGATGGTTAGGCACGCGAAGCAGACGCCACTCCAGAGCAGCAGGGGCGGCCCGCCGCGTGCTCGCGCCCGGAGCAGCAGCACCGCGCAGGCGAAAGCCGTGAGCGCGCAGAGCGTATAGACGAAAGGTCCCACCATCATTGCGGCCCTCGCACGCGAAAAGCGTTGGCAAAGTCGCGTATGTTTCGGCTTGGTTTCGAATGCACGATCTCGGTGACGGCCACCAAGTGGCGCGCATAGGCCGCGGCGAGCTGATCCACGGCATCGGCAAGCTCCGAGGATGCGGGCTCGTAGCGATATCGGGCGTCCCGTTCAGCCAAGAATCCCCGTTCGCGCAGAATGCCGAGGATGTAGGTGGCAACCAGGGTACTGACGTACAGACGCTTTCCGGCCTCTTCGGGACTCCAGTCACTCGCGCGATCGTCTCGGACCAACAGCAGAGCTTCGAGCTCCGGAATCGAGTCGATACGTTCCGCGATGAGAGTCTTCACGGCATGGGAGATCTTGGCAGCCAAAGTGCCTTCCTGAATCCTCGTCCGCTACAGTCAGGCCAATCGGCCGGTGAAGGGGGCTACGTGCGTTTCGTTTTACTCGACTCGTCGTCGGCATGCTCAGCGGCCTGCTGGGACTCGGAGGTGTCCACCGTGCCGTATTTCGAGCGCCGTGTCGGCCTCGTCCTGCCGCACTTCCGCCGCTGGGTCGAGCGTCGTCGTCGCCCCCATACGCCCGCGATCGAATATCGCATCTGACCGCTGGCGCCGGCACGCACGCCCCCATGGAACGGCGGCTGATCATCCTATTGCTCGTCCTCCTAGCCATGATCGTCGTGCTCGCACCGCGTATCGATCTCTGGTTCTCGGCCGACGCCTGCCTCGCCCGACGCGGCCATTGGGACGCGGCCGACCGGCGCTGCGATGTTCCGACCGTACGGCGAAACTCACATTGAACCGTCCGGCGAACGCGCTCAGAGGTGACGAAGACCGCAGTGCTTTTCGACGGCAGCGACGATCGCGTCGGGCGGCGCCGGCTTCACGATGTGCTGGCGGACGCCGAGTGGGTCGGCGCGCGCGCGATCACTCGGGTCGCACGAGAGGATCACGACGCCCGTGGCGCCGAGCGACAGGTCCTCGCGGAAGCGGGCGATCAGCGCCCAGCCGTCCATGCCGGGCATGCTGAGATCGACGATGGCGACGCAGGGTTGGAAGCCTTCGCGGATCTGCCGCAGAGCATCTTCGGCACTCGACGCGACCTGCACGTTCAACCCGAACGCCGCCATGTACACGAGCAGCGCGTCGCGGATGTCGTCGTCGTCGTCGACGATCAAGACCGAATGCGAGA
>JBDSJB010000308.1:0-4817 GCA_039917665.1 Binatia bacterium | reverse complement strand
GGGCCCGAGCCTTGATCCACTCGGGATGGCGACGCGCGATCACGCCGACCGTGCCTCCGCTGCCCGTCCGAGGTCGGGGCTTGCGAAGATGCGCTGGAACTCGTCGATCACGATCGCCTCGACGTCGGCCATCGCGGGACGCCGACCGGTCGTCTCGGTGAGTGACGTCACGCCGATGCCGGCGAGCCCACACGGTACGATCGCGGCGAACTCCTCTCGCAGATCGGCGACGTTGAGCGCGAAGCCGTGGATCGTGACCCAGCGGCGAATGCCGATGCCGATCGCGGCGAGCTTGGCGTTCTCCACCCAGACACCGGTGAAGCCGCGCTGCCGGCGTGCCGTCACGGCAAAGCGCCGTGCGACCGCAATCAACACGTCCTCGAGCGAACGCAGATACCGATCGATGTCGCGGCCGCGGAGCCCGAGATCGAGAATGGGATACCCGACGAGCTGACCCGGGCCGTGATACGTCACGTCACCGCCCCGACTGACACGCAGCACCGGAGCGCGCGGCTCGAGGACATGGCGCGTATCGCCGCGGCGACCGAGCGTGATGACGGGCGGGTGCTCGACCAGCAGCAACCGTTCGGGACCACCCGCGAGCACGTCCGCGCGGGCCTCTTCTTGAATGACCAGGGTTTCTTCGTAATCGCGCAGCCCGAGACGGCGGACCTCGACGGGTCGCAGATCCGGACCGACAGCGACGGCAACGGCACTCTTCATGACACCACCAAACCTATGGGATTTTCCAACAACGATTTCAGCTCTTCGAGAAAGCGTCCGGCCATGACCCCGTCGATGATGCGGTGGTCACACGAGACCGTGACGAACATGGTGTGGGCCGCCACGACCGCGCCGTTTCGCACGACGGCTCGTGGCTTGATGGCACCGACGGCGAGGATCGCCGACTGTGGGGGATTGATGACGGCGGTGAACGAGTCGAGATCGAGCATCCCCATGTTGCTGACGGTGAACGTCCCGCCCGAGAGATCGTCGCTCGCAAATCGTCCTTGCTTGGTCAGCGCGACCAGACGACGCGCCTCCGCCGCGAGGTCGCCAAGCGGGCGCTCGTCGGCACGGCGCAACACCGGCACGATCAACCCGTCGTCCACCGACACGGCCATGCCGAGATTGACCTCGGCGTGCACCTCGATGGCGCCGTCACGGTAGGACGCGTTCAGCCGCGAGTGGCGAGTGAGCGCGCGCGCGGTCGCCTTCAATACGAGGTGTGTGTACGTCACCGGCACGTCGAAGGTTTCGCTCTTCTCGAGGGCCGCTTTCAGGCGCACCGCTTCCGACATGTCGATCTCGGCGGTCACCGAGAAGTGCGGGATCTCGCGGAACGCCTCGCTCATGCGGCGCGCGATCGATTGCCGCATGCGCGAGAGCTCGTGACGCTCGCTGACGGCGGGTGCCCCTTGCGAGGGCCGCAGCGTGCGTGCGTCGCGCGGAGGCTTGGCGGCGCTCGCCGCCTCGACGTCGGCGCTCACGATCCGACCCGCAGGGCCGCTGCCGGTGAGGCTCGCCAAATTGACACCGCGCTCGGCCGCCAACGCGCGCGCCGCGGCAGACGCCTTGAGCTCGTCACTCGGCGTGTCGGCGCGTGCCGCCGGAGCGGCTTTCGACTTGGCCGGCGCCGCCTTCGGTGCGGCCTTGGGCGTCACCGCGGGCTGATCGTCCTCACCCACAGAGGACGATTCAGCCTCTGTGCCTTCGTCCGGAGCGGCGCTTTCGTCGTCGGCCGGGGCCGCGGTCGACTTCGCTGCGGTCGACTTCTTCACGGTCGGGGCGGGCTTCGCGGCGTCCTGATCGCCGGCGCCGTCGAGGAGCGCGATCACGGCACCAACGGTGGCACTCGACCCGGCCGCTACTTCGATCTTCGCCAGCACGCCGCTCTCTGCAGCCTCGAGCTCCATGTCGGCCTTGTCGGTCTCAACCTCGGCGATGACCTCGCCCGCAGTGATCGTCTCGCCGACCTGCTTCCGCCACGCGAGGATCTTCCCCTCCTCCATGGTGTCGCTCAGTTTCGGCATGACGATCTGCGTGCTCACGATTTCGATTATAGGGCCGTGGTGGGGGCTGGGGAACCGGCCGTCCGCGTCAGGTCGAAAAACGCGCTGCGGCTGCCGCACAGGGCGCGAACGAGCGGCGGTGGAGTGGCGTTGGGCCGTATTCGGCAAGCGCCCGCAAGTGCTCGCGCGTTGCGTAGCCGACGTGACGTGCGAAACCATATTTCGGATACGACACGTCGAAATCCTGCATGACGCGGTCGCGATACACCTTGGCGATGATCGAGGCCGCCGCGACGGAGTACACGATGGTGTCACCATGGATGTAGCGCGTCTGCGGGACATCGATCTCGGGGATGTGCCGCGCATCCACCACGACGTGCTCGGGCGCGCACGGCAAGGCCCGAACCGCGCGCCGCATCGCCTGCAAGCCGGCTTGATAGATGTTCAGGCGGTCGATTTCCTCGGGCTCGACGACCCCGAGCCCGATGCCGAGCGCCGTGGCACGGATGGCGGCCGCGGCTTCCTCGCGGGCACCCGCGACGAGCGTCTTCGAATCCGCGATGCCCCGGAGCGGCTTCGCCTCGGCGGCGAACATCACGGCAGCGGCGACGACCGGACCAGCGAGCGGTCCCATGCCGACCTCGTCGACGCCCGCGACCCAGATCAAGCCCGCACTCCAGAGCAGCCGCTCCACATACGGCTGGGTCTCATGGGCGAGCCTACGGCTGCCGGCCTTCCGTTCCCGCATCACCTCACACCCTCCCCACCTCGCAGGTCGCATGCGCTTGGGTGAACTGTCAAGGCGAGGGCTCGTCGCCGGACACCGGCCCTACCCGAATGCGCGCTCGACGACCCACCAGAGCGCCAACACCAGGATCACCCCAGAGGCGAGACCGACCCACCGTCGGCGGTGCACGCTCCGCTGCATCGCGACCACGAGCGGATAGCTCAGCAGCACCACCACGAGCTGACCGGCTTCGACACCCAGGTTGAACGCGAGCAGCGACGCGACCAGCCCCGACCGCGGCAGGTGCATCTCGCGCAGGATCGAGGCGAAGCCGAAGCCGTGCATCAACCCAAACGCGAACGTGATCCGCCAGCGGCCGCGCACCCGATCGATCAGAATGTTCTCGAGCGCCACCCAGGCGATCGAGAGCGCGATCGCGCTTTCGACGAGCCGCGCGGGAAGCTGAACGACGTCGAGCACGGCGAGGCTGAGCGTGATGCTGTGGGCCACCGTGAAAGCAGTCACGATCGCCACCAACGAGCGGAATCCGCCGCCCACCATCAGCAACGCGAGCAGGAAGAGAATGTGATCGTAGCCCGTCGCGATGTGCTCGACGCCGAGGAGGAAGAACCGCCGGAAGGTGTCGCCGATGCTGCCCGCACCGGCAATCGTCAGCTCGTTGTCGTTGCCGCGAAAGATGTGCTCGGTCAGCGTACCGCCTGCGCGGATCTTGGCGAGATGGTAGCCGTCGACGGCGGTCAGCATCAGCAGACGAACGGACAGTCGAATCGGCAGCGCGTCGGGACAGGGTCCCGCCAAGTGGAAGATCACCGCCTCGTTCGTGCCGACGGAAAAATCCCCGAGCGTGAGCGGACACGGCTCGCCGCCGGCTTCGAGCGCGAGCGCGCCGCCGAACAGACGTCGCAGGCGCGGATAGCGTCCCCACACCTCGTCCTCGGTGACGGTCCCGTCACCGTTGGCGTCGACCGCGAGATCGTGGGTCGAGAGCGCCAGGTCGAAGCGCACGCGCCCACCACTGATCTCGACGTCGGAGTAGCTGACCCCCTGCTGGTGGGCCGAAGCCGGCGCGCCGCCGATCAGCACCCAAACGACGAGCGCGAACCCGAAGCGCCGCACGCGGTCAGTGCTCGTGCATGGACTCGCCGAGCGCGAGCCGACAGAGCCGGCGCACTTCGGGGTCCGGATGCGTCTTCTCGACGTCCTCCAGGATTGCGTCGGTCTCCGCCCGATTCATCCGCTTGAGGGCGAAGGCCGCCGCGGTGCGCGCGTCCCCCTGCCCCTCTTCGAGCGTCTTTCGGAGCGCCGTAACCGCCTCCGGTGTGCCTTGACGGACGAGCGCCTCCGCCGCCGCGCCCGCGACGGTCTTGTCGGACCGCGCGAGCTCGGCAGACGCCAGCGCGACGATGCGGGGATTCGGGGCCCGACCGAAGGCTTCCATGATCGCGACCCGCACCGAGGGCGAAGGCTCCTGCGACAGTTGCTCGGCGAGGCGATCCAGGGCTGCCGGCGAAGCTTCGGAGGCGAGTCCGCGGCTGGCGACGAGGCGAAGCGGCTCGTCCCGATTCCGATTGAGCACGAGCAAGCGCTCGACCGAGGGCGGGTGGCCCACGGTGATCAACGCGTCGATCGCCGGCGCCTGCAAGGGTCCGGGTGCGCCAGTGAGACTCTCCGCGATCGGGACGATGCCGGCCGCGCGGCCGCGCGCGAGTTGCACGATGGCCCGCGCCCGCTCGAGCGGGGGCCGGCTCTCGTCGTGGAGCCACGCGTCGACCGGTTGCAGCCTCCCGGCATCGAGCAGCGGGGGAATCTCGCGGCGCCGGCCGATATCGAGCAGCGCGTCGTCCCGCACCCGCGCATTCGAGCCGACGACAGCACGCACGAGAAAATCGGCCAGTGCTTCGGCGTCATCCTTGACCGCGAGATAGCCGGCGACGGCATCCGTCAGCGCGGGCTCGGTGAGTACGACCAGCTCCGGGGCGGTCGCGAGCCGGTCGGCCCACCGCCAATAGGTTCCGGCGGGCAGCGTCGCTGCGAACGAGCTGTAGTTGGGAAGTGGC
>JBDSJB010000307.1:0-5932 GCA_039917665.1 Binatia bacterium | reverse complement strand
CCCGGGTACTGTCTCGGTTCGATTCTTCGCGGCAGCGGGCGATTGGTGGCAGCAGGCGGGCGGGTCGGGGAGGGCTTCTACGGTCGCGCGGTCTCTGACACCCAGCGCGTACAACCTGCCGCTGCCTCGCTGTCCTGCGCACACGCGAGCTGGCGCTCCCCGAAGCCCTCCCCGACCCGCCCGCCTGCTGCCTCATCACTCGAGCTCATTGGGAGCCGCGGTCGAGTGCGAGTCTGCGCGTCCGATCGTCCTCGTTGCGATGCATCGCCGGTGGGTGGGTCAGGGAGTGTTCCCGGGAGCCGCAGCTCGCGTGTGCGCAGGACAGCGAGGCAGCGGCAGGTTGTACGCGCTGGGTGTCAGAGACCGCGCGACCGTAGAAGCCCTCCCCGACCCGCCCGCCTGCTGCCCCAATCGCCCGCTGCCGCGAAGAATCGAACCGAGACAGTACCCGGGTGCGGGGTCGCTTGCGCTCCGCGCTCGCCCGCCGCTCCACCTACGGTCCGAACCGCTGCGCTTTGCGCTGCAGTCGTTCGACGCTTGCGTCACGCTCCACCGTCAACGGCGCGTCGGACTCGAACCAGCGCAGGGCGATCGACTCCTCGCTGATCGTGGTCGTGGCGTTGGGTGGGGCGACGACGATGAAGCGCACGTCGTAGTGGATGTGCGCGGGCTCGTCTTTGCGGGCGGGGATCTCGTGGGCGTCGAGGTCGAGCGGTTGGATCACACCGTCGAGCGCGGCGAGCGTCAGGCCAGCGATGCCGGATTCTTCCGTCGCTTCACGGAGAGCGACGCGGGCGGTGTCCGCGTCGCCGTCGGAGTGGCCGCCGAGTTGAAGCCAGCGGCCGAGCTTCCGATGGTGCGTGAGCAAGAAGCGCGCGTGATCGTGCGACACGAGCCAGGCCGAGCCGGTGATGTGCCCGGGTACGCACGTGCGCTCGAAGCAGTCGGGATGCGCGGCGACGAAATCGCGGAAGCGTTCGGCAACGGCGTGCTCATCCGGGAATCGCCGCGCATAGGCGGCGAGTAGCGCCAGCAGCGGTTCGCGAGGCGGCGTCACGATCAATCGAAGAGCCGCACGAACGTTCGCGGTTGGCGCTTGGTGCGGAGACAGCGCGTCGCGGCGCTCATGTAGCAGAAGGATACGGCGCTCCGGCGCCGTCCGGTGCGATTCACGCCCGACCGATGCCAGAGATGATTGTGGATCAGCAGCGACTCGCCGGCGCGCGTCGGCACGGGCAGCGCACGCTGCTCGGCACTGACCGATTGCAATAAAGCCTCGCCGATGACGCCGCCTTCGGGTGTCGCGAGACCGGCGGCATGGCTGCCGTCGAGCACTTCGACACAGCCCGCGTCGACCGGGCAGTCGTCGAGCGCAGTCCAGATCTGCAGCTCGGCCGGACGATCGATGCCCCAGAAGCGGCCGCCGTCCTGGTGCCACGGCAGCGCCGTGCCGCCGGCCACGCTCTTGGTGAAGAGCACGGCGCGATAGAGCGCGATCGGTCCCGCGATCAGTCGGCGAGCGATGCGTTCGAACAGCGCATTCGTCATCCAGGCGCGAAAGAGCGGATCGAGCTCGAGCTTCTCGATCTTGCGGTATTCGGTCGACGGCCCCTGCCAGCCTTTCGCGAACTCGAGATCCTCGTAGCGGCCGGTCGCCGAATCGCGCTGGAAGAAGAGCCCGTCGTGTTGCACGCGTGCCTCCATGATGTCGTCGACGCGCGTCCCGAGCGCGGCGATGCCGTCGGCGGAGAGCACGTGGCCGAGCCGCGCGAAGCCGTGCGCCGCGAAGTCGGCGAGCACGGCGTCGAGATCGAGCGCGTCGGTCGCGGGCAGGAGCATGGCGGGTCGTTGATATCGGCCCGCCGTCGGCCATGCTACCGATGCCCGATGGCGCGGCGCACTGGAACGATCGTCGTCGCACACGGCGAGCTCGTCGGACGGACAGTGGCGCTCCGCGTCTGCCGCCTCGGCTCGGCGGGCGCATCGCTCGCGGTGGAGCCCGCCGATGCCGACGGCCCCGACGAGGGTCCGGATGCGCCCGTCGTGCTCCTGCCGAACCGCGAGGTTCCCGATGGGACGCAGATCGGCGACGAGATCTCGGTCTTCGTGACGCTCGACTCCGAAGATCGCCCGATCGCGACGACGAGCATGCCGAAGGTCCATCTCGGCGAGGTCGCGTTCCTCACCATCACGGCGATGACCGAGATCGGGATCTTCGTCGATTGGGGTCTGCCGAAGGAGCTGCTCGTGCCGTTCCGCGAGCAGACCCGCGAGCTCGCGGTCGGCCAACGGCACCCGATCGGGCTCTTCGTCGACAAGACGGGGCGCCTCGCCGGCACGATGCGGGTCAGCGAAATGCTGCGCGACAAGCCCGAGATGACCGCCGGGGAATGGGTGGCGGGCGAGGCCTGGCGGGTCGATCCGGAAGTCGGGCTCTTCGTGATCATCGAGCGACGCTTCGTCGGCCTCGTCCCAAAGAACGAGCCGCATGCCCTCGGCCGCGGCGCGTCGGCGATGTTTCGTGTCACGCGCGTCCGTGCCGACGGCAAGTTCGAGCTCTCGCTCCGCGCGAAGGCCCACGAGGAAATCGAAGACGACGCTGAGCACGTCCTCGAGCTCCTCCGCGAGCCCGGCGCCCCACCCGTCAGCGACCGCGCCACCCCCGACGAGATCCGCAAACGCTTCGGCCTCAGCCGCAAAGCGTTCAAGCGAGCGATCGGGCGACTCTTGAAGGACGGGGTCGTGACCATCGATTCGGCGGCCGTCATTCGTCTCACGAACACGACTTCGAAAGCGTAAGGGGCTGCGCGGGGAGGGGCGAGGGGTGCACCTCGCCGGCCGGCACCGACCCCACGGCGGCGCTCATGGTCGGCAGGCACCCGGACGATACACAAAACAAAGCACTCGCAAATTGCGCTGGCGCACGCTTTTGAGGTAAGGGCACGCCCAATCTTGCGGCATGGGAGGGGCATGGTGATGGGACGAGGTCGACACGGATTCGCGGTCGCACTGGCGCTGCTTGGACTCACGGCGTACGCCTGCGGCGGCAGCGGGAGCGGGAGTGGCGGCAACGACGACCGGCGCGAACCGACGGTCTTCGCCGGCACGGCGACCGAAGTGCCCGGGATCGTCGAAGAGTTCCGGACGCAGCTCGGCCGCGACAACGGTGGGGTTGCCGAGCGCGGTGCCACCGGCCGTCGCGAGGTCAATTGGGACGGCGTGCCCGATGACGATTCCAGCCCGGGTTTCCTGAATCCCGACTTTTTCAACTCCCGGACGGCACCGCGTGCGCGCGGCATCCGCGTCACGACGCCCGGCGAAGGCGTCCAGGTGAGCGCCGACTCGGACAATCCGACCCTCACGCCGGTCCGCTTCGGCAACTTCAACCCGACCTACCCGGCCGAGCTCACGACGTTCAGCGCAGAGCGCCTCTTCTCGCCGATCGGCAGCAACATCGTCGACGTGACCTTCGCCATCGTCGGCGCACCCGACGAGCCCGCGCTCACGAAAGCCTTCGGCGTCGTCTTCACCGACGTCGACGAGAACGGCACCAAGATCGAGCTCTTCGCCGAGGATGACCAGTCACTCGGCGAGTACTTCGCCCCCGTCAACGACGAAGGATTGTCGTTCATCGGTGTGCTGTACGCCGACTCCGTCGTGAAGCGCGTCCGCATCACCTACGGCAACAAGGAGCTCGGGCCGACGGACGGCAGCGAGATTTTCGACGGCTTCGCCGAAATCGTCTCGAGCGACGACTTCATCTACGGCGAGCCGCAGCCGCAAGACTGATCCAGCAACGCCTGCGCGCGCCGCCTGAGCGTGCGAAGCCGAGCGATAGTGCCCCGCGCCTTTTTGGTGCGGGGCACATTGCCAGAAAACGGTCCGTGTGGTTACCGTAGCGTCTCCCTCATGCCACGAGAACTGGCGGCCCTCCTTCGCCACGAACGCGCGACGATCCTCGAACGGTGGCAGCACCGCGTCGCCGAGCTCGTCGACACCCTGCACACCTCGCGCATCGAGTTGCTCGACCACATGCCGATGTTCGTCGACGGGCTGATCGCCGTCCTCGACGGTCAGACGGCCACCGCTGAGGAAGCGGAAGCACCGGCGCAGGAAGCCGGTGCCATGCACGGCGCGCAACGCCTGAGCGTCGGGTTCGACGTCGATGAGGTCGTTCGCGAGTATGGCATTCTCGCCGACGTCTTCCTCGAGATCGTGACGACGGCCGGCAGGACCCTCGCCACGGAAGACGTGCGGGCGCTGTTTGCGGCGGTGAACGCGGGCGCCGCCGAAGCCGTGCGTGAGTACATCCGCCGGCGCGACGAAGAGCTGGTGCGCGAGCAAGCCCGCCATCGCGCGTTCGTCGCCCATGAGCTCCGGACGCCGCTCGCGACGGCGCTCGCCGCTTCGAGCTTGCTCACCCTGACGAATCCGACGCTCGGCGAGGGCCGTCCGATGCAGCTCCTCGGCCGCAGCCTCCAGCAAGTGCGCGAGCTGATCGATCAGGTGCTGATCGCGGGCCGCCTCGACGCGGGCATCGAGCTCGACCACGCGGAGCTCGATCTCGTCGCGCTGGTGCGCGAGATCGAAGACACGCTCCGACCGGAGGCCGAGAGCCGGCAGGTAACGATCGAGCTCGTCACCCCGACGACGCTCGTCGTGCAAGCCGATCGCCGCTTGCTGCACTCGGCCATCGCGAACCTGCTGCGAAACGCGGTGAAGTACACGCGACCGGCGTCGACCGTCGAAATCACCCTCCACCCCGACAAGGACGACGCCGTCCTCGAGGTGAAGGACGGGTGCGGCGGCATCGTCGCGAGCAACTGGGCGACGATCTTCGAGCCCTACGCGCGCGGCGACGACGCGAAGTCACGCCAGCGCGAGGGCCTCGGGCTCGGCCTCGCGATCGCCAAGCAATCCGCGGAAGCCCACGGCGGCACCCTCTCCGTCCGCAATCTCGACGGCGACGGCTGCGTGTTCGAGCTGCGCCTGCCGCTGGCCGCGCCCGTTAGCGCGTAACGCCGACGTCGGTCCGCGGCCCGGGCGCAGCTGCATCCACAGGTGCGTCCGGGCGGAGCGCCGGGAACAGCCGGCGCGCGAGCGGTGGCACGACGAGCATCGCCACCAGCACGACGCCCCCAACGACGCGATCGTCGTCGATGAGCGAGGCCGCCGCGATGCTCGTACCGAGCAGGATCGCGAACCAGGCGAGATCCCCGACGATCGCGCAGGCCCAGCGCAACCCGCGCGGAACGTCGAGACCCGCCCCCACCGCACCGGCCGTATAGATGTCGACGCCGAAGCCGATCGTCGCGACGCGAAACAGCTGGGCGGCGCGGCTCGGTGGTTCACCGTCCGGATTGGCGCGCGCGCCCGGCACCCCGAGCATGGCGATCTTCATGAACCGCTGGCCCGCCGTCTTCACCGCGGGGACGCGCCCGGCGAGCCGCCGGAGGCTGACGAACAGCGGGTGGCAGATCGTCGCCGCGAGCACGTCCGACATGGCGTAGAGGCCGAACGTCAGCGCCGGGTGCAGCGGAATGTGGCGCGCCAGGAGCACGCCCGCCGGAATGCCGGGACCGACGGGGGCCCAGAAAAGCGCGAACACCAGCATCACGGGGCCGCCGGGAAAGCTCTTGCCGGCTTCGAGGAGGATCTTCCCTCCTTCGGCCCCAACGAGCTGCGTCGTCGCCATGAAATTGTTCGGGTCGAAGAGCTCGATCGGGGTCATGCAGCGCCCGGCAGCTTCGACACGGGCGGCCGAGAAGTCAACCAACCACCCATCTCAGTTCGATTCTCGCGGCAGCGATTGGTGGCAGCCGGCGGGCGGGTCGGGGATGGCTCCTACGGTCGCGCGGTCTCTGACACCCACCGCGTACAACCTGCCGCTGCCTCCATGGCTGGCGCACACGCGAGCTGGCGCTCCCCGGAG
>JBDSJB010000306.1:0-7994 GCA_039917665.1 Binatia bacterium | reverse complement strand
CCGCTTGATTGACGACGTCGTTCTTCTTGTCGGGGATCGTGCCGGTACCGGTCGTGCCGGTGCCGCTGCTGCTGCCCGTCCCGCTCGTGCTGGTGCTGCTGCCGTTGCTGCCGTTGCTGGTCGCGTTCGACGCGATCGACGAGATCAGACTGAACGCGGTCGTGGCCGCGGAGATGGCGAGGCTCGGTGGAATCATGACGTCACACCCTCACGCTCAGGCGACCGTTCACGACCGCGCTGGTTGCCGTCGCGCGCACTTCGCCGCCGGTGGTCGAGGCGAGCGGTGCCGTCGGCGTTCCTGCCGTGCTGTCCCCCTGCTCCGCACCGGTGTCGCGTCCGAGGTGGGCATTGCCACCCGAGCCGACGTCGACGGAGAAGCCCGAGAGGCGGAGATCGCTCCGCGTGAACGCCTCCTGCAGCACGTGCTGCTGGCTCGTCAGCAAGGCGCGCGTCGATTCGTGCTCCGCGACGATCACCGCCCGCACACCGTCGGACTGGAGGTGGAGGCGGACGTCGATGTGCCCGAGCCCTTCCGGCTCCAGCTGCAGGCGAATCTCGCCGCCGCCGCGAAGCGCGGACAGGCGGACCGCATCGGCCACGCGCTCGCCCCAACGCGGCTCGATCACACCAGGATGATGTCCTGCGCGGTCGACCTTTGCGGCCGTGCCGTCCTGGCTCGTCGCCGTCGTCGTCGTGACCGGAGGCAGCGCCGCGCTGCCGTCGGCCGAGCGGGCGTCGGTCGTGTGAACGATCGGCGCGTCGGGACCAGGTGTCGCTGCCGTCGCCACCGCGAAGGTCGCGCTGGTCGCCGCCCGCTCGATCGTCGCACCCGCCGGGCTCTCGGCCGTGGCGGTGCTCGTCGGATGACGATCGGAGCTGCCGAGATCGAGCCCGTGCTCCTGGCCTGCCCCGGCGCTGAACGACTTTGCTTCCTCGCCGCCCGCCGCGTGACGCTCGATCGCTTGGGCACCGCCATGACTGCTCGTCTCGGTGCGCGGCGTGCTCGACCCGGCCGTCGCTTGCGCCGAGGCTGCCGCACTGGTCGTGCCGGTCGCGGCGCTGGTGGTCTCCGCCGCGCCGCCGGTCTTCTCGCTCGGGCGCGCCGCACCGGCCGCGCCGTCCGTCTGCGCCGCGGCATCCGCGGTCGCTTGGGCGGCCGCGAGCGCGTCGGTGTTGCCCTGCGGCTCGGCACCGTGCGCGGCGTCCGCGGCGGTCGTCGTCGCTGCCGCAGTCGCGGCGGCCGTCGCGGTCGCGACTTGGCTCTTCGCCGCGTCGGCCGCGAGCGCCGCCTGAGCGGCGCCGGCATCGATCGCGGCCGTCCCATCGACGACCATCGTGATGTCGGTCGCGACCGGATCGGTCGGCGGCGCCGTCGGCACCCCCGCGAGAGCGAGCGCAGCGGCCAACGCCGCATCGAGCGTCGCGGCACCGCCGTCGTCGTCCCCATCGGTGCTCACCGCCGTCGGGTCGACGACGTCGCCGATCGCGTCGGCCGCGGCGGTCGCGACTGCACCGCCTGCGAGCGCCGCCTCGAGTGTCAGCGGAAAGCCCGGGTTCGTGGCCGTGGCGTCTTCGCCTCCCAGCAAGAGCGCCAGCACGTCGGCCCCGGCGGCCGCCGACGTTGCTCCGGTATGTCCGCTCGTACCGCTCGTAACGCGTGTGAGGTGCATGTCGGAAGGCCAGGGGAGCAATGCGAGTGCCACGCAGCAAAAGCGCGACAACACGACGCGCGCGCACCGCACGGCGGAAGAAACGCCCGCCCGGCGGAAGAATCTGCCGCCCAAGCGAAACGACTGGGACGAGGGACCGTCACCCGCCTCGCAATGCGAGGTAGTCCCGCGTCCGGTCCGCGGGTACTCCTCTGAGACATGCGCCGCGTCGCCGTCGGGTTCCTCGCCGTCTCTCTGTTGATGGGCGTCGCCGCGACGCCCCGGGCCCGCGCCCGCGACCTCGTCGTGGGAGAAACCGGCGAGGCGGCGCTCGCACAGCCCATGGTCGTGCTCGGGGTCGCCGACAAGCCGGCGGCCGCCGCCAAGAGCCGATTCAATCCTCTCGAAGACCTGCCCGACGACCTGCCGTCGGTCGCGATCCTCGACACCGGTGCCAGCGGGCACGTCCTCTCGGCCGCCACCGCCGCGCGCTTCGGCCTCAAGGCCGAGACGGGATCGCGCTACGTCGAAACCGGCATGAGCGGCGATCATTCCTTGGAGGTGTCGCGGCCGGCGACGCTCGACGTGACCGACCTCGTACCCGAGGACGAGGATGCCCCACGCGGCCGGCGTGGCCAGCGCACTGCGCCCGCGAGCGTCCGGCTCAGCGGGCAACGCGTGCTGCTCAATGAGGCGCCGTCCGATCTGTCCGCCGCCTTGCTCTCGCCCGGCAGCATCGTCGACGTGATCGGCATGCCGCTCATCCGCGACCACGTCGTCGAGATCGAGCCGCAAGACGAGGCCGGCGCCGCCCTCGCCGTTCGCTTGCACCCGAGCGCCGCCGGCCTCGCCGTCGACGCCTGGGTCGCGCTGACCCTCGTCGACTTCAACCGGCGTGATCCGCGAAACCGCGGCCCGGTCCCGTCGCTCGCGACCAACCCGGTGGTGCCCGGCGTCCGCACGGTGCTCGGCGCCGCCGACGCGGAAGGCGACTGGCTCCTCGACACCGGTGCCACCTGCACCATGATCTCGACCGCCACCGCCAAGCGCCTCGGCCTCGTCGACGCGAGCGGCACGCCGACGCGTCGCCCCGCGTTCACCCTCCCGGTCGGCGGCATTGGCGGCGGCAGCACGAGCCTCCAGGGCTTCCGTCTCGACCGCCTCGAGCTCCGCGCCGACCGCGGCCGCACGCTCGTCTTCCCCGACGCCGCCGTCGTCGTCCACGACATCACGACGACTCGCGCCGACGGCATCACGGTCACCCTCGACGGCCTGCTCGGCATGAATCTCCTGCTGCCGTCCGGCAGCGGCATGACGATGCTCGGCGCCGGCGGCCAACGGCCGTCGCCGTTCGCCCGGGTGGTGATCGACGCGGCCGGGGAACGCCTGGGCTTCGCGCTCGCCGAGTGACGACCGCGCCTCACGCGACGAACGACGTGATTGCCGCGGCGACCGCCGCCGGCTGGTCCTCGGCGACGAAGCTGTAGGCGTCGGCGATCGTCACGACCCGCGCGTCGGCCAAAGCCGCGGCGTAGCGTTCCGCGTGCGCGATTGGGAACACCAGGGCCCTCGGGCGCCCAGGCGAAGAGCACGGGCTTCCGGAACTCCGCGATGAGGCGGCGTCCGGCGGCGTGCACGGGGGCGCTCGCGGCCGATCGCATCGCCTTGGCGACGTCGCGCAGCACGGCCGGATTCTCGACGCAGGCGAGCGCGTAAGAGTCCGACGCCTGCGCCTCGAGCGGGTGCTTGCTGAGCAGTCCGAAGGCCGCGGGCAGGCGACGGATGGCGGGATCGCGGAGCGCGCCGAGCAGTGTGCCCAACGCCTCCGGGCTCGCGGCCACGGCCGGCAGCACGTCGAACGGGCGGCGGTGGAAACGGATCGTGGGGGGTCTCACCATTCGTGAGGACGAGGCGGCCGACGCGCTCCGGCGCCGCCGCCACTGCGATCTGCGAGTATGCGCCACCCGAGTCGTTCCCGACGAGCGTCGGGGCGGGAAGCCCGAGCGCCGCGAGCGCCTCCAGGATCAAGCGTCCGCATCCCGCCGGCGTGAGGTCCGCCTCAGCCGCGAGCGGCACGCGGTGCGCCCCCCAGGGCAGGTCCAGCGTCACGCAGCAGAACCGATCGGCCAAGCGGTCGACGATGTTCCGCCAGAGATTGGCGTTCGACAGCCAGCCGTGGGTGAACACCACCGCGGGCCGCAGCCGCGACGGAAGTACTCGAGTCGGCCAGCGGACAGCGCGAGCTCGCCGCGGAGGCCGATGAGTGGGGACCGCCAGTGGTGCGGGGCTTCGCATGACGACGTCGATGACACGGGCACGAGACTCTCCTCTCCTGAACGTGGGCCCCAGCCAACATGACCGGTCGGTCATGTTGATGTGACCGATCGGTCATGTTCCGTCAACGGTGGCGCGTTCCCGCGGGTGGCGTGTATCGTCGCGCCGTGCCCGTCCGCCCCCGCCGCCGATCGACGCCGCCGACCGCCACGCGCGAGGCCGTGACGCCGGGCGGCCAGCGCACACGTCAGGCGCTCGTCGACGCCGGCATCGCCGTCGCCGAACGCGGGGGACTCGCAGGCCTCAGCGTGAACGCCGTCGTCGCCGAAGCGGGACTCGCGAAGGGAACGTTCTACGTGCACTTTGCCGATCGGGGCGCCTTCATCGACGCGCTCCATCTGCAGTTCTACGCCCGGGTGGGCGACGCGGTTGCCCACGCCGTCGAGCACCTGGCTCCCGGCCCGCTCCGGCTCGCGCGCGGCATCGACGCCTACCTCGACGCCTGCCTCGTCGATCGCGGCATCAAGGCGCTGCTGCTCGAGACGCGCTCCGACGCGCACCTGACGACGACGATCGCGGAGCGTGAGCGCCTCTTCGCCCACCTCGCCGCCCCGAGCCTGAAAACGATGGGCTGGCAGGACCCCGACATCGCGGCCCGCCTCTTCGTCGCGATGACCTTCGAAGCCGCCCTCGCCGAGCTCGAAGCCGGCCGCCGCCTCCCAACGGTACGCCGCACCCTCGAACGATTCGTCGCGTCGGCGACTCCCGCCTCTGCCTCCATGGCCGGACGGACGCCACGGCATAGACGACCGTCGTAGCGGGATCGTGGGTGGTGGGAGCTCCGCAGGACCCGCCGGCCTTGCCGACGTCCCCCACCGCCCGCGCCGCCACCAACGAAGCTAGGACACGCGAACGGCTATCGCTCCGCCAACGCCTGCGTCAGCGCGATCGCCCGCTCGCGGCTCATGAGCGGCAGAATCTCACCGACCTGTTTCTCCTTCATGCGCCGGAAGATCGTCAGCACCGTCAGATCGTCGAGCCGATCGAGGATCGGCGCGGCGGCGTCGGGCTTCATCGTGCCGTAGATCTTGGCGAGCGACTCCGCGGCAGAATCGACGGCCTGGGTCGCTGCTTTGGCGCGCACCGAGAGACGCTTTTCGATCTCCTCCAGGCTCGCGACCTTGGCCGTGACGTCCTTCTCGTAGAGACTGAGGCGCTCCTCCTTGCTCGCGATCTCGCGCTCGCGCCGATCGAGCTCGATCTGGCGCTTTTCGAGCGCGTCGAGGAGGCCGCGCACGTCGGGACGCGCGGCGATGCCGCTCGCGGCACCCGCACTCTTCACGTCGCCAACGCTCGCGGTCGCGGTGACCCCTGCCCCACCAACCGCCGGCTTGGCGCCGGTGCCGCTCGCGAGCGCGGGCATCTCGCCCTGGATCAGGAGCGCCAACTTGCCGCCCAACACGAACGCCAGCGCGAAGCGGATGCTGCGCCGCCCGCGCCAGCCTTTGCCGCTGGTCGCGGACGTCTTTCTCGATGGCCGCGCCGTCGCCGCCTCAGACTCGCTCATGACCCCGCTCCTTCTCTTTCTGCTGGCGCCGGAAGCGCTGCACCGCGACCTCGTCGAGCGCCCGATCGGTCTCGCGCGCCTCGTCTTCGAGGACGCGCTCCCGATGGTTCGCGGCCAACCGCACGTACTTCTCCTCTTCCTGCCGATCCCGCAGCAGCTCGGCCCGCTTGGCATCGAGCGCATGACCGATCTGCACCACGTTCAGCGCGTGCACCTGCTCGGCCGTCGCCAGCGCCGCATCGTACGCCCGCCCGAGCCGCAACGTGTCCACGGTCAACTTTCCGGTCGCCGCGTCGTCGGCCTCGCGCGCTCCAACCCGCTCGCGCTCGTCGACGACGCGCGCCACCGCCATTTCAGCCGCGGCGAGCTGTGCCGCCAACTGATCGGCCTCGTGCGATCGCAGACGGCGCATCTGCTCGCGCAGCCGGAGCACGCGGGCCAGTCGAAAGGGCTCGGCCATCAGAGGGCGTCTCCCATCATCCGACCAACGCGGCGAGTCCCGCCGCGCTCTCCTCGAGCGAGCTGCGCTCGTTCAAATCTTGACGCAGGAACTTCTGCACGGCTTCCATCTTCGCCACGGCCTCGTCGATCTTGGGATTGCTGCCCGCCGTGTAGGCGCCGATGTTGATGAGATCTTCAGCATCGCGGTACGTCGAGAGCCAGCTCCGCACCTTGTTGGCGCGCGTGAGCTGCGGCCCCGGGACGATGTCGTTCATGAGCCGCGAGATGCTGCGCAGCACGTCGACGGCCGGATAGTGTCCTTGGTTGGCGAGGGCCCGGGACAAGACGACGTGGCCGTCGAGCAGGCTCCGCGCGGTGTCGGCGACCGGCTCGTTCATGTCGTCACCCTCGACCAGCACCGTATAGAGCCCGGTGATGTTGCCGCGGGCATTGGCCCCCGCGCGCTCGAGCAGCCGCGGCAGGATCGCAAACACCGACGGCGTGTAGCCGCGGGCCGACGGCGGCTCGCCGATGGAGAGGCCGACCTCGCGCTGCGCCATCGCGAGCCGCGTCAGCGAGTCCATCATCAGCATCACGTCGAGGCCGGCGTCGCGGAAGTATTCCGCGATCGCCGTCGCGAGGAACGCGCCGCGGATGCGCACCAGCGGCGGCTGATCCGACGTCGCCACGATGACGACCGAGCGGGCCAGGCCCTCGGGACCGAGATCGCGCTCGATGAACTCGCGGACCTCGCGGCCGCGCTCCCCGATGAGCGCGATCACGTTCACTTGGGCGCGCGTCGAGCGCGCGATCATGCCGAGGAGCGCGCTCTTGCCGACGCCCGAGCCCGCGAAGATGCCGAGCCGTTGGCCGCGCCCACAGGTGAGCACGGCGTTGATGGCGCGGATGCCGAGATCGAGCGGAGTCCGAATGGGCGCGCGTTCCAGCGGATTGATGTGCCCCCCGTACAACGGCACCTCGCGCTCCACCGCGATCGGGCCACCGTCGTCCAGCGGCTGCCCGAGCCCGTCGAGCACGCGGCCGCGGAGGCCTGGGCCGACGCTGACCGTCGGCCGGTCGCGCGCGACCACGATGCGATTCCCGGGCTCGATCCCGCTCACCTCGCCGAGCGGCATGAGGAGCACGCGATTCTGCCGAAAGCCCACGACCTCGGCGCTCACGCTCTCGCCGCCGTCACGGCGCTCGATCTGACACACGCCACCGATCGGCAGGCCGGGGCCCGTCCCTTCGATCACGAGGCCGATCACGTCGGTCACGCGGCCGCTGACGCGCACCGGGTTCACGTGCCGCAGCTGCTCGACGGCCTGCGCCAGGTGCCGGGCGATCGCGCTGCCGCGATCGACCACGTCGTCCAGCGTGGCGCTGGCCTCCTTGAACGTCGCGCCGGCTTCGTCGAGCTCCGCCATCGCTCAGACCCCCTGCGTGAGCGCGGCGCGGATCGCGCCGAGCTGGCTGTCGATCCCGAGGTCGAGGTCGCCAAACTGGCTTTCGAGAATGCAGCCGCTCTCGCTGAGCGCGCGGTCCTCGACGAGCTCGAGCTCCTTCACCTCGTCGAGCATCGGCCGGAGCGTCGTCAGATTGTCGAGCAGGAACCTGTGCAGCACCGTGCCGACGCGAATGCGGATCTTCTCGCGGTCGAGCGCGTGGCGCACGGCTTCGCGAATCATGCCCAGCCAGTGCTCGGGATTGTCGGCGAGCTCGCGCTGCACGACCTTGCGAGCGATCCCGAGCGCCAGCGCGAGCAGCTCGCCCTGGTAGCGCTCGAGCAGACCGGAGCGACAGCGATTCAGTTCCTCGATGGCTTTGACGAACGCCTCGCCGTCGCCGACGAGCGCCTGCGTCGCGGCGTCGCGGCCGGCGTCGAAGCCGTCGGCGTACGCGGCGTCGGTCGCCTGCCGGCGCTCGGTGACCGCGACCGTCTCGGCCGCCTCGCCGGCCGTCTCGGCCGGCGGCACCTCGGTGGAGCTCGGCGCCGGGCCTCCGCCGAAATCGCGAAAGACGCTCGGCGCATCGATGCGGGCTCCGAGCGCCATCCGACCCAA
>JBDSJB010000305.1:0-3754 GCA_039917665.1 Binatia bacterium | reverse complement strand
GTCGCGGCGGCCCGGCTCAAGTGGTTCAAGGAGGGGCAGTGGCCGGCCAGCACCTATTTGGTGGTGTCGGCGCTCGCGGTGCCGACGATGCTGGTTGAGATCGAAGCAGTCGCGATGCTGTAAGCGTTTAGGGCGCGCGCGCACGCCCCCACTCAAGGTTCTCTGGGATCTGCCGATAGATCGAGCGGCCCGGTGCGGCCGCCGGTTCGCGTCAGCGATCCGTGAGGCGCATCTCGATGCGGCGATTGCGGGCGTTCGCGGCCGCGTCCGTGCCGTCGTCGAGCGGCTGAAACTCGCCGAAGCCGGTTGCGGCAAGGCGCTGCGGCGGCACGTGCTCCGACGTGAGAAACTTCACGACGGAGAGGGCGCGCGCGGTGGAGAGCTCCCAGTTGGAGGGAAAGCGCCCGGACGCGATCGGCACGCCGTCGGTGTGGCCGTCGACGCGCAGCGCCCAGCGGACGTCGGCGGGGATCTCCCGTGCGATCGCGAGGAGCGTCCCGGCGAACGCCGTCAGCGTCGCGCGACCCGCGGCGCTGAGATCGGCAGACCCGGAGGGAAAGAGCACCTCGGACTGGAAGACGAAGCGGTCGCCGACCACCCGGACGTCGCTCCGCTTGCCGAGCACCTCTTGCAGGCGGCCGAAGAACTCCGACCGATAGCGCGCCATCTCGGCGACTTTCTCCGCGAGCGCGATCTGCAAGCGTTGGCCGAGATCGTCGATCACGACCTTATCGTCGTGGTGCTGCGATTCCGAGGCGCCGAGGGCCGCGGAGATCTGCGCGAGCTGGGCATGGAGCTCGGCGATCTGCGCGCCGAGATCCGCAGCCTGCGCATCCTTCGCGGACGCCGCTTGCTCGGAAGCGTCGCGGGCGGCGCTCGCGCTCGCGAGTGAGCGCGTCAGGTTCGCGGACTCGGCTTCGAGATCGCGCTTCGCCTTGCGCTCGCCGGCGAGCTGCTCCGAGAGCGCCACGACCTTCTGGCTCAGCCGGTCGAGGACTTTCTCGCGTCCGCTCAACGTCTGGCTGAGGAAGAACTGCGCGAGTACGTACACGGTGAGGAGAAACGTGATCGCGAGCAGCAACGTCGTGAGCGCGTCGACGTAAAGCGGCCATACGTCGGGCGGCCGATAGGAGCGGATGCGTGTGCGGGCCACGTCAGCGCTCCCGATCGGCGATGGCCGAGAGCGTGCGGGCCAGTAGGCGAATCTCATCGCGGATCTCGTCGACGGCGCGCTCGCGTCCGCGCGATGCCTCGTCGGTGAGGCGTGCGACGGCGACCTCGAAGCTGCGGAGGTGCGCGCCGTCGGTCGGCTCACCGCGAGCGCGGAGTGCGGCGGTAAGCTCGCCGAAGCGTTCGCCGAGCTCGCGCAGGGTCGCCTGTAGACGGTCGCCCTCGTCGGCGGCGCGGGTCATGCGCCGTTCCAGCTTGTCGAAATTCTCGGCCGCCTGTTGGAGGAGGGCCGTCAGATACGCCGGGGCGGCCGCGCCGCCGTCGTGCCCGAGATCGGCGCCGAGCTGGGGTGACTCCGCGAGCCACACCTCGAGCTCGTTCGCGAAGCGATTCTGGGCCTGCGACGCCTGGAGATCGAGGAAGCCCAAAACGAGCGAGCTCGCGAGCCCGAAGAGCGACGTCGAGAAGGCGGTTCCCATGCCCGCAAGCGGAGCCTCGAGGCCGGCGCGGAGCGTCCCGAACATTTGCGCCGGGTCCGAGCCCTCCACGTTGAGGCCGCGGATCGTCTCGCCAACCGAGTTCGCCGTCAGCAGCAATCCCCAGAAGGTCCCGAGGAGCCCGAGGAAGATCAACAAGGCGATCAGGTAGCGGCTCGTGTCGCGGCGCTCGTCGAGACGGCTGTCGATGCCGTCGAGCACGTTCCGCAGCGTCGTCATCGTGAGGCTCGCGCGTCCAGGCGGCGCGTCGAGCAGAAGTCGCAAGGGGTGCAGCAACGTCGCCCGTGCTTCCGGCGTGATCGCTCGGCCGTCGCGCCGTCGGATCTCGATCCACGCGACTTCCGGTTCGAGGATCAGCACCGTGCGGAACGACAGCGCGACGCCGAGCCCGAGCACCGCCAGGATCAATGTGTTGAGCGGCGGATTGCGCATGAAGAAGTGCGCGGCCTGCTCGTGCAGGAGCACGGCCACGATGGCGACCACCGCGAGAAAAGCCGCCATGCGGAACGCGTAGCGCCGAGGAGGAGTCATACGTGCGGTTTCCAAACGTCGCTCGAGCGCCACGCACGGGCGGCCGACGAGCTCGGAAGGGCGGAGGCGGTCGCGGGTGCGTGCGTCTGCGGAGAGCTTCGGTCTACTCGCTCCGCGGCGTCGCGTCGATCAGGGGTGAACGGCCGACGGCACACAAATCTCACGCGGGCCGGTGACCGCGATGGTGTCGGGTCCGAGCTGGTTGTCGATGAAGAACGGATCTCGGTACAGCGAGCGCTGCGGGTCGGTCTCGATCTGGTAGCACATCAAGTGCTCGGTCGAGTTGAAGACCCCCTCACCGTTCTTGTCGACGGCCATGCAGAGCCGCATCGGGCGCTTGATGTCGGCGATGTAGGTGCCGAACTGATCGTCGACCAATAGGTCGTCGAAGCGCGCCACTCCGCCCTGCGTGACGTAGCACTGGAAGTGATCGATCGACGGATCAAGCGGCTGTGGCGCTCCGCTCAGGCTCTTGGCGGACGGCACGAGCAGGCGGTCGGGACGGAGCACGTCGAGGACGATCGTGCCGAACTCGTTCGTCACCCCGACGTTCTTCAGCGGGACGAAGGTCGAGCTGATCGTATCCATCTCGTAGCCCGTGAGGTGGTCGACCTCAGACGGCGCGGTGGGATCCTCGTCGTCGATGCTGGCCGGATTGCAGAAGCGCGAGGGCCGTTTCACGTTGACGGTGCTGGTTCCGAGCTCGTCGTCGAGGTTGACGCCCGGGATCGTCGCGAACGGATCGAGCGCGACCTCGTAGCAATGGTAGTGGCTGAGGACGACCGGCGTCGCCGTCGGGCTCGGTGTCGGACCCGTCGGCGTCGGCGGCACAGGCGTCGCGGTGCGTCCAACGACGGTGAACGTCGGCGTCGGCGTCACCGTGCGCGTCGGCGTCGGCGTCACGGTGCGCGTCGGCGTCGGCGTCACGGTGCGCGTGCCGGTCGGTGTGACGGTAGCGGTGCGCGTCGGCGTCGGAGCCGTCGGCGTCGCAGTCCGCGTCGGTGTCGGCGTCGCCGTACGGGTTGGCGTTGCTGATGCCGTCGACGTCGGGGTTGCCGTGGGTGTCGCGGTGCGCGTCGCGGTAGTCGTCACGGTCGGCGTCGCCGTGAGCGTGCTCGTGGCGGTCGTGGTCGGAGTCGCGGTGAGTGTCGGGGTCGCGGTCGTCGTCGGCGTGGCCGTCGCGGTGGCGGTTGTCGTCACGGTTGCGGTCGGAGTGGGCGTCTCGGTCGGTGTCGGGGTTTCTGTCGGCGTGGCGGTCTGAGTCGGAGTTGCCGTGAGCGTCGGCGTCGGCGTTTCCGTCGGCGTCGCCGTCAGCGTGGGTGTCGGCGTCTCGGTGGGCGTCGGCGTTTCGGTCGGGGTCGCGGTCTCCGTGGGCGTCGGCGTCTCGGTCGGCGTCGGGGTTTCCGTCGGGGTCGCCGTCAACGTGGGCGTCGGCGTCTCAGTTGGCGTCGGCGTTTCCGTTGGGGTGGCGGTCTCCGTGGGTGTCGGCGTTTCGGTCGGCGTCGGCGTTTCCGTCGGGGTCCCCGTCAACGTGGGCGTCGGCGTTTCCGTCGGAG
>JBDSJB010000304.1:0-27670 GCA_039917665.1 Binatia bacterium | reverse complement strand
GGAATGCGACGGGCCTTCGGACTTCTGACCTCTATGGCGGGTCGCAACGAGTGAGCTCACGTGAGGGTGTCGCCGGCGGGCGGGTCGGGGATGGCTTCGGGGAGCCGCAGCTCGCGTGTGCCCATGACATGGAGGCAGCGGCAAGTTGTTCGCGCTGGGTGGCAGCAAACCGGCGACCGTAGGAGCACGCCCTGACCCACCCGCCGGCGACACCCTCACGTGAGCTCACTCGTTGCGACCCGCCATAGAGGTCAGAAGTCCGAAGTGACGTCGCATTCCTCCCCGGGGTTCGGGTAGACTCGCGGCCTCGTTTCCCTCGCCGCCTGTCGGCTCCAGTCTCGACTTCAGGAAGGATCCCCCATGAACCTCAAGAAGATGCTCATCACCGTCGTGAAGACGCTCGTCACCGTCGGCATCTTCGTGTCGTTGTTCGTCGAGTTCGGGGGGGGCACCGTCGCGGTGTCGCGGAGCGGCTTCGCGGACGGCTCGATCCTCTACCGCGCCAACCCGGCGATGCCGGGATTCGTCGGCAAGATGAAGGCGAGGCTGACCGGCGGGTCGCTGCCCGAGCCCTACGTCCCCGTGTCGACCGAGTACGCCTGTACGCTCGCCCTCGAAGGCGGCCAGGTGATGATCAAGACGGAGCAGGGCGACATCGTGAAACTGCGCGCCCTGCACCACTGCGTCGACGGCAAGCTCGCGCAAGTGCTCGCCGGGCCGGACGAGAAGACGAAGGTGGCGCTCGCGACGACGAACGGCGCGACGGTGTGGGTCGAGAAGCAGGGCGTGCAGCGCGTGCCGATGACGGTCGAGGACCTCTGGACCGAGGTCAAAGGACTGGACCTCGCTGTCTTCCTCCCGTGGCTGCTGTTCGCGACCTTCATCAAGTTCCTCGGCATCCTCGCGAACATCGTGCGCTGGAAGGTCCTGCTCGCGGGGCAGGGTCTCGAGTTCGGTTTTGGCTGGCTGACCGCCAGCTACTTCGTCGGGCGCTTCTTCGGCATCGTCATGCCGTCGACGCTCGGGCTCGACGGCTGGCGCCTCTACGACACCATTCGGATCTCGCGAAAACCCGTCGAGTGCACGACGGTCCTCGCGGTCGAGCGCATCACCGGCTTGATCGGCTTGATCGCGACCATCCTGATCTTCATGCCGTTCGCCGATCTCCAGGGGCGTACTTTCGCCGACGTCATCCAGAAGCTCGCGGTGCCGCTCGCGGGGGCCGTCGGCCTCGGCCTCATGCTGTTGCTGCAACCGTCGCTGTTCTCGCCGCTCATTCGCTTGGTGCCAATCGCGAAGGTGCGGACTTTCCTCGAGAGCGCGATCCGCAGCGCGACGGCCTACTCGACCCGACGCGGTACGCTCGTGATCGCGCTGCTCTGCGCCGTGTTCGGCCAGATCACGACGATGGCGATGTACTTCGGCAACGCGATGGCGCTCCAGGTCGAAGGCGTCACGGTCCTGCAGGTGTTCTACGCGGCGGCCGTCATGACGCTCTTTACGTTCCTCATCCCGACCGCGGCCGGCGAGGGTGTGCGCGAGCTCATGTTCGTCGAGCTGCTCGGCGGCAAGATCCCGACCGCCAAGGCGTTCTTGATCGGTCACATCGGATTCTGGATCGAGAAGCTCCTGCTCTCGTTCCAGGGCGGCATCTTCCTGATCTGGGCGCCCAAGTCGTATCAACGGGTGACGCGTGAGGACCTGGAACGACTGAAGGAAGAAACGGCGCGCGACCGGCCGGTCCGAGCGACGGCATGAGCGACGCGGCGCCGATCACGATCCGACAGGCATCGCCCGACGACGCCTCGGCCCTCGGCCACCTCGGCGCCGCGCTCACGCGTCTGCATCACGCGTTCGATGCGGAACGCTTCATCACCCCCGGACCCAATCTCGAGGAGAAGTACGGACGCTTTCTCGTCTCGCACATGGAGAGCGAGCACGACGTCGTCTTCGTCGCCGAGCGGGCGGGCGAGATCGTCGGCTACGTGTGGGCCGGCATCGAGCCGAAGTCGTACAAGGAGCTGCGCGACACCGCGGGCTTCGTCCACGACGTGCTCGTTGCCGAGCATGCCCGCGGGCACGGCACTGGTGAGCGACTCGTCGAAGCGGCCGCCGAGTGGCTGATCGCGCACGGTATGCCGCGCGTCATGCTCTGGACCGCGGAGAAGAACGACCACGCGCAGAAGCTCTTCGAGCGCCTCGGCTTTCGGCGGACGATGATCGAGATGACGCGCGAGCGCTAGGCGCTCAGCGTGGGATGCCGGTAGTCGGACGGTCGCCGCGCTTCAACGGACCGATCTGGGTCTTCACCGCGTCGGGCGCCTCGGCGCCGGGGAGGCGGTAGAGGTAGTGCAGGTCGGTGCCGGAGACCATCGGGTCTTTCCGGTACTCATCCACGGCGCGGAAGACGTTGGCGTCGGGAGCAATGCGGAGGATGTAGGCGCCCCGGACGTCGGCGAGCTTCACGAGCTGGCTCGCGCGATACTTCATGTTGAGGCGGTCGAGCGAGGGGACGCCGAAGCGGAGCTTCGACGGCGGCTTCGAGACGACCGGCGCGACGGCTTTCTCGCCGTCGGCCGTGAAGGCGATGATGAGCTCGCCTTCCACGTACCCGTGCGTGGTCTGCTCGGCGGCCGTCGGGGACCGCGCGCCGACCGAAGTGCGAGCCGAGCGCGGCCCGCTCGACTCGATCGTCTGCGTTGAGCACGCGGCGAGCGTGCTGCACGCGAGGATCAGGACGAGCGGGCGCGCCGGGATCACCAAGTCGACTCGACTAGCTCTTCTTGCCCTTCGCCTTCAACTCGGCGTCGATCTGCGCTTTGAACCCTTCGACTGAACGGTTCTGCGCGATCTTGCCGTTGACGAAGAAGCTCGGCGTGCCGCGGACGTCGCTTTTGGCACCGAGGGCGAGCTCCTCGTCGACTTGCTTCTTCACGTCGTCGGACGCCTGATCGGCCTCGAACTTCTTCATGTCGAGCCCGATCTTCTCGCCGATGCCTTTGATGGTCTCGGGCGTGAGGTTGCGGCCGTTCTTGTAGAGCTCGTCGTGCATCTCCCAGAACTTGCCCTGACGGCCGGCGGCGATCGCGGCACGCGCGGCAGGATCGGCATTCGGGTGGATGGAGCGGAGCGGGAACTGCTTCATCACGAAGTTGACGTCGTTCGGGTAGGCCTTCAGCACGTCGTCGACGACCGGCGTGGTCTGCGCGCAGAACGGGCACTGGAAATCCGAGAACATCGTGATCGTGACCGGGGCGTCTTTCGGGCCACGAACCGCCGAGTTGGCGACCGGGATCTCGTAGACCTTGTTCGGGTCGACCTGGGGACGGTTCGCGGCCGGCGCTGCAGCCGGCTTGGCAGCGATGTCCTTCTCGATCTTCTCGAGCTTGGCGAGAATTTCCTTTTGCGTCGTCTGCACCGCCTCGATGTCGCTCTTCTGGGCGCAGCCAGGAGCCACGATCGCCAGGGCGATCAGGGCAGTCAGAAACTTGCGGGTCGTCGTCATCGTCTCCTCCGTACCAAAGGCGCGTACGCGCGCCGAGCGTTGAAAACCGACCCTGAGGTGTAGCGAACGGAACAGGGGAAAACCAGCCGGGCTTTCAGGCCGCGGGCTTCTCGGCGGCGGCGAGGCGGGCGGTGATGATGCCGCGGACCTGGTCGCGCAGCACGGTGCGATCCTCGTAGCCGAGCCCGTCGGTCGCGATCGGCGGCTCGATGTAGAGGTCGACGTCGCCGGGGACGATCGCGAGATAGCCGCCCTTCGGCATGATCCCGCTCGTCCCGACGCAGATGACCGGCACGATCGGCAGCTTCAGGTGGATCGCGGCGATGAACGGGCCCTTCTTGAACGGGAGGAGCTGGCCGTCGCGGCTGCGGGTGCCCTCGGGGAAAATGATGAGCGACGAGCCGCCGGCCGCGGCCTCGTTCAAGAGGTCGATCGCCTCGAGCGGGTTGTCACGGTCGACCGGGATCATGCCCATCGTCCGGAGCACCGTGCCGAGCACGGGCTCGTGGAAGAGCTCTTTCTTGGCAATGAAGCGGTTCTGGCCGGGGAGGTACCCGAGCAGGGCGGCGACGTCGAAGTTGCTCTGGTGATTGGGCGCGAAGATGAACGGCCCAGGACCTTGCAGGTGCTCGAGCCCGTGGACGTGGACGCGAACGCCGCAGAGCCGCGCCAGGTTCCGCGCCGAGAGCCGCGCAAATGCCCACGTGACGCCCTTCCACGGCAACACGCGGTGCATGATCACCGCGATCGTTCCCATCGAGAAGAGCATGCCGCGGAAGATCCAGCGGTTGAGGAGGGCACGGGCGCGCCAGCGTTCAGCTTCGAGGGTCTGCGTGTCAGCGACCGGCCCCATCGCGCGCGACATTATGCGCGCGCGCCGCGCGTGACAAGTCGGATCCGCGGTCGAGTACGCGCGACTACGAACTTGCCCTCATCCAGACCTCGGACTACTACGGAGCTGGCCGATGCGGATCTATTTCGTCTCGCCGACGCATTACGATGCGAACGGCGCGCTCCATAAGACGACGCGCTATTGGACGAGCGCGCTCACGCTCCCTTACCTGAAGGCCATCACGCCCCCGGGTCACGACGTGCAATTCGTCGACGAACTGATGCACGACGTCGACCTCGATCACGAGTGCGACGTGGTTGGCATCACCGCGATGGGCCCGCAGATCGCTCGGGCCTACGACCTCGCACGCGAGTTCCGCGCCCGCGGTCGCCGCGTCGTGCTCGGCGGTACGTGGGTGACGCTCACCGCCGAGGAGTCGTTGAAGCACGCCGACGCCGTCGTCGCGGGCGAAGCCGAGGACGTCTGGCCCGAGGTGCTCGCGGATTTTTCCGAAGGGCGCAGCAAAGGCATCTACCGCGCCACGGGCGGTTGGCGGTCGCTCGCCGGCATGAAGTCGATCGACTACGAGACGCTGCCGCTGCTGAAGCGCGACGCGTTTCGCGAGAGCGCGCTCTACCGGATGTACTTCCACTGGCCGGTCATCTTCTCGCGCGGGTGCCCGCATCCTTGCGAGTACTGCGCCGTCCAGACGTACTACCAGCGCTCGTACCGCACCCGTCCCGTCGACGACGTGATGGAGGATCTCCGCCGCATCAAGGCGCTCGGCGGCAATCGGGTGCTGTTCCTCGACGACAACCCGATCGCGCACCCCAACGACGCGAAGGAGCTCTTCCGCGCGATGATCCCGCTCGGGCTCAAGTGGGCGTCGCAGTCGACGATCAACATGGCGCGCGATCCCGAGCTGCTCGACTTGGCGGCGCGCAGCGGCTGCGTCAGCCTTTCGATCGGCCTCGAGAGCATCAACGAAGAAAGCCTCCACGGCATCAAGAAGGACTTCAATCAGGCGAAGCGCTTCCGCCCGGACATCGCCGCGCTCCGTGCGAAGGGCATCCAGGTGATCGCCCTCATCATGGTCGGCCTCGACGGCGACACGCCCGACACGTTCGGCCGCACGCTGCAGTTCCTCCTCGACAGCAAGGTGTCGTTTCTGAAGCTCTTCACGCCGTGTCCGTATCCGGGCACGAAGTACTACGACGACCTCGCGAAGCAGGGCCGCATCCTCGACGGCAACTGGGCGCGCTACGACTACGGCTCGCCGATCATCAAGCCGATCGGCATGACCAGCGATCAGATGATGGACGGGTTCAAGTACGTCTACGAAGGCTTCTACTCGATCCCGAACATCCTTCGGCGGTTCAGTCCCCCGCCGCGCGGGCAGTTGCTGGAGAGCCTGGCCTACGTCGTCGCCAATCTGAAAGTGAATCGGTATCTGCGCTCGAACGAGCGCGCCTGGGCGACGATCTCGTAGCGCGGCGCCGCGCTACTTCAGCTGGATCAGCTCGATCTTGTAGCCGTCGGGGTCTTCGACGAACGCGATCTCGGTGGTGCCGTGCTTCATGGGTCCCGGCTCACGAGTGATGTTCGCACCGCGCCCGCGCAGCTCGTCGCACGTCCGATAGATGTTCTCGACGCCGAGCGCGAGGTGGCCGAAGCCCGAGCCGATGTCGTAGCGCTCGGTGTCCCAGTTGTGGGTCAGCTCGACGACGGTGTGATCCGACTCGTCCCCGTAGCCGACGAACGCGAGCGTGAAGCGGCCGCCGGGATAGTCCTTCTTCCGTAGGAGTCGCATCCCGAGTAGCTCCGTATAGAAGGCGAGCGAACGGTCGAGGTTGCCCACGCGGATCATCGTGTGCAGCATCTTCATGGCGAGGTCTCCTGCCTCGTGCTTGCCATAGGTCGCCCGGCGATGCCATGCGATCCGAAGGAGGAACGTCGTGGAGCAACCGAGTCCGAAGCAAGTCACCCTGTTCAATCGTGAAGCGCTCGAAGAGGCGACGAAGGCGCAGGTCGCGTGGGCCGATCGCGTCTTCCGCCGCCGTCTCATCGTCAGCACGAGCTTCGGCATTCAGAGCGCCGTGATCCTGCACCTCGTGAGCCGCATGATCCCCGAGGTTCCCGTCGTGTTCGTCGACACGGGCTACCTGATGCCGGAGACGTATCGCTACGCGGAGGAGCTGACCAAGTTGCTGAAGCTGAACGTGCGGCGTTACTCCGGCACGATCAGTCCCGCCGACATGGAAGCGCAGCACGGCAAGCTCTGGGAGACCGATCTCGACGAGTACCACCGCGTCCGCAAGGTCGAGCCGATGCGACGCGCGATCGCGGAGCTCGATGCGCATGCCTGGGTCGCGGGGCTCCGTGCCGACCAGACGACGTTTCGCAGCACACTCGACCCTGTGACCTTCCAGGACGGTATCTTCAAGGTGCACCCGATCCTGCGCTGGCGATCGCAGGACGTGTACTACTACATGGACCACTATCACCTCCCGCAGCACCCGCTCTGGGAGAAGGGCTACACGCGCGTCGGCGACTGGCATTCGACGAGCGCGGTGCCCGGCGGCGGGGGCGACGGCGACAAGAACGCTCGCTTCGACGGGCGCGCCGAAGAGTGTGGGCTCCACACGTCGGGATCTGCGGACGAGTAGCGATCAGGCCGGCGCGACCTCGCTCTGCATCGCGCGTGCGGCGTCACGGAACTCTGTGGGGATGCGCTGTGGCCTGCCGTCGTCGCCGATGACGGCGTGGGTCGTCGAGCCTTCGACGCGGAGCTCGCCGTCCGTGCCGCGGATCTCGTAGCTGATCGTGATGCGGGCGCCGCGGACGTCGGTGACCGCGGCCGAGATCGCGAGGTCGTCGTCGTAGCGCGACGGCCGGCGATAGCGGCACGTCGTCTCGATCACGCCGAGGTAGAGGCCGCGCGCGATGTAGATCGCGAACGGGTGTCCCATACGGCGAAAGAGCTCGGCGCGGCCGATCTCGAAGAGGCGGAAGTAATTCCCGTAGTAGACGATCTTCATCGGGTCGCAGTCGCCGAAGATGACGCGATACCGTGCGACCTCGATCACGATCGACGCGGTACCACGGGCCTCTCACCTTGACAACGCGCGGTCGCGACGTGTCCCAGATCCTCGGCCAGCCGACCGACCAGAATCAGTACGTCACCGGCAAGGCCTTCATCCCGTTCTACTTCGGCGACGACGTGAGCCGCATCGAGTGGCACTACAAGGGGCTCGGCCGCGTCGTCTTCACCGGCGGCGGCGCGTTTGGTCAGCGCGGCGGCGTGGTGGAATGGGTCGACTACGATCCGAAGGACACCGGGTACCGGAAGTAAGCGGAGCCGGGTACCGGAAGTAATCGAGAAATGCCTCCCACGACCGGCGCGCCGAGGCGGCGCCGGTCGTGGGTGAGCTCACTTAGCGAACCGACGGCAGGCGCTGCGTGATCTGCCGGGTGGCGTCGTTCATCGCCGCCCGCTGCGCCTGCCCGAGCGCGCTCGCGGCATACGCGGTGTCCGCACTGCCGATGCCGAACACGGAGAAGCCGCTCGTTGCCGCTTCCGAGACGAACTTGCCGGCGCAGACTGCCGTGCCGACGATACGGCCGTTCCGCGGATCGAGGATCTGGAGATCCATGCCGACCGAGCCGGTGCGCCGCATCCTCGTGTTGCTGTAGCTGGGGTTCGCGAGCGCGAGGCTCGAGCCCGCGATCGTCGCCGGCGTATTCCCGGCGATGGCACCGCCGATCGCGACGCCGGCACCGACCCACCCGAGGCTGCCGCCGCGCGCGCTGCCTTGCGACTCGGCGACCTCGTTGAACTCGGTGATGTTGCCCTTGATCACGAGCGGCCCGACCTCACCCTTCTTCACGAGCACGCCCGGCTTCGCGCGGTTGGCGAGGTAGTACTCGTAGTCGATGATCTGCACGTTGCCGGCGTTGCCGAGCGCGCTCACGAGCTGCGCCGAGATGCCGTGACCGACGCGATCCGACATGCCCGGCGGCGGAGGATTGTAGGCTTCAGCCTGAGGACCTTCGGGGAGGAGGCCGTATCCGAACGGTCCCCAGCCGTAACGGCGGCCGGGAGGGGGTGGCGGCGCGGTCGGCGAGCCGTCGACGGCGACTTCCAGCGGCGCGACCGTCACGACGTAGGTCGGAAGGTTCGGATCGTAAGGAATCCGCACCACGTCGACCTGCAGCGACTCGGGCTGACCCTCGGTCGCGCGCACGCCTTGCTTGTCGACCGTGGCGGGTGCGCAACCGGCGACGACGGCGCACGCCGCCGCCACGAGCATGAATTTTCGCATGGAATGTCGTCCTCCTTGGGGGCGAGTTGGCGCCGCGGCTACCACGCTGTTTCTGACGGGGCAAGGCACGTGACGCATTGGGTCGCGGCGGAACACGCCGCTCATCAGCATGTTGCGCGGGCTCGCGCCGCGAATGGCGCGAGAGATCTTTTCACTGTCGGCCGGCGCGGGCGCGAGTCGGCTCGGGTGGGGTCGCGCGGCGATCGTTCGCATCGCCGGCGTCCGTGCTCTCGTCCTCGGGCCAGTACGGTGCGAACTGGAACCACTGCTCGGGGTGCTGCCGGACGAGCTGCTCGAACTCGGTGACGATGCTCGCGAGGATGCGATCCATCTCCTCGACGGTCGCGTGACGGGCGACGGTGTGCTCGGTGCCGAGCACGATGCGGTAGTGCCGGGAGCCGACCCGCAGCGCGAAGACCGGAAAGATCGGCGCCCCGGCCAGACGGGCGAGCCGAATCGGGCCGGCTTGAAAGCGGGCCTGGGCGCCGAAGAACTCGATGAGGCGCGCGCCGTCGCCGCCGAGCGGACGGTCGAGCTGCATCGCCACGACCTCGTTCCGCTTGAGCGCGCGCAGCATGTTGAACGAGCCGTAGACCGAGCTGTCGGAGAGCAGCACGTGGACGCCGGCGTCCTCGCGGGCCTGCCGGACGTAGTCGGCCGTCGTTTCGTTGGCCTCGCGCGCCATCACGAGATTGAACGGGGCGCCGAAGCCGACGAGCGTTCGGGCGCCGACGTCCCAGTTTCCGAAGTGGCAGGTCACGAGCACGGCGCCACGGCCGCGGGTGATCGCTTCCTTGATGGGATCGTCGATGGGCTCGTCGACGCGCATCGGCTTGGCGCGTGGGCTGAAGAGCTCCAACGTCTCCGTCATGCAGTGCGCGAACGCGATGAACACGTCGAGCGCCGCTAGGTGATCGCGGATCCAGCCTCGCCGGCCGAGCACGCGTCGCACGTTGGCGAGCGCGCCGCGGCGATTGCGGCCGACACAGAGGAAGATGATCGCGGCGACCCACGGTGGCGAAACGCGCTTCCACCAGGCGGGGCCGTAGACGCTTCCGAGGTAGGCGAACTTGCGCCACCAGAGACCGTCGAAGCGGAGCGCGCGGAGACGAGAGCCTGGGGTCACGGAGCGGCGGCCACGGGGGCGTCGGAAGCGAGGTGAGAGGAGGCCGCACGGCGCTCGTCGCGACTGGCGCGGAGGCCGCCGAGGTACGCGCGTGCGTACCCGAGGAAGCGCGGAATGTAGCTCGGTTGCGCGGCGAAGGAGCGCGCCAGGCCCCAGAGCACGCGCGGTCGGGTGTAGAACGCGCGGTAGCAGCGGGCGAAGTACTCTTCGAGGATCTCTTCGTTCAGGCCATTCGGGATGAAGATGAAGTTCATCGCGTTCATCCGCTCCCAATCCTCGGTGAACGCGCCGTACTGCTGGATGGTCGGATACGCGGGCGTGCCGGGGTAGGGCGTGAACTTCGTCACCTGGGCGACGTCGAGGTCGGCCTCCTCGAGGAACACGCGGGTTTCTTCGAGGCTCGCCAGATCTTCCGTCGGGTGGCCGAGCATCAGGTAGCCCTTGGCGCGGATGCCGGCTTCGCGCGTCATGCGGAGCGTCTCGCGCAGGCGGGGCAGCTTCACCTCGTGCTTCACGACGTTCAGCACCCGCTGCGATCCCGACTCGACGCCGTACGCGATCTGCCAACAGCCCGCGCGCTTCATGAGCTGCATCGTTGGGAGGTCGAGCAGGTTCGGGTGACTGTTACAGCTCCACGTGAATGGGAGTTTCGCCTGGATCATGGCTTCGCAGAGCTCGATCACGCGCTTCTTCTTCACGGTGAAGAGGTCGTCGTAGAACATGACGTGCCGCGTGCCGCGTGCGGCGAGCGTGCGGCACATCTCCATCACGTACTCGACGCTGTGGTAGCGCCCGAGCTTGCCCGAGGTGGAGCGATCACAGAACGTGCACGAGAACGGACAGCCGCGCGACGTGACGAGCGTCGCCATCGGCGTGCAGCGGTAGTTGAAGATCGAGGGGCCGAAGCGGTGCGGGAACGCGTCGCCGAGGATCTCCCAGGCCGGAAATGGCAGCGCGTCGAGATCGTCGATGTACGGGGCGCGACAATTGGCGTGCACGACACCCGCGGCGTCGCGGCCGACCACGCCCGCGAGATCGCGCGTGGGGCTGCCGCTCGCGAGGGCGTCGAGCAATCCGAAGAAGGCGATCTCCCCCTCGCCGGCGATGCCGTAGTCGAACTCGGGGAACGCGGCGAGGGTGGCTTCGGGGACGGCACTCACGTGCGGGCCGCCGACGACGGTCGTCACGTTCGGCAGCTTCTCCTTCACCGCGGCGGCGATGCGGGCGCCGTTGTGGACGGAGATCGTGGTGGCGGAGATGCCGAGGATGTCGGGATTGAGCGCGGCGACGTGCGCCGTCGCTTCGGCGAGCGTGCTGCCGCCCCCCTTGGCGTCGACGATCTCGACCTCGTGGCCGCGTTGCTTGGCGACCGCCGCGAGGACGAGCACGCCCCAGCCGGTGACGCTCTCCTCGCCGTCGCGGATGTGGTCCATCGCTCGGTCCCAGAACACATAGGGTGGCTCGAGCAGGACGATCCGCTGCGGCATGGGGTTCCGTCTAGCAGAGCGATCCTGCGTCTGCCACCGAGGTTTTCCCATGGCAGCGCGAGCCCTTGCGGCTTGATGGCGGGTCGGTTAGCGGGGCAGCACTAGGCCGTGAGTCGGGCGGCAGGAGGTGGTGCGATGGAGTTCATGAAAGCACGCGAAGCCGAGGTGTACGCTGCGCTCCGGATCGTGACGGGGTTCCTCTTTCTCTGGCACGGCATGCAGAAGCTCTTCGGGTTCCCCGGCGAGATGCCGCCCGGTGTCCCGGCGTTCATCACCTGGGTGGCGGGTCCGCTCGAGCTCTTCGGCGGCATCCTCGTCCTGATCGGGCTCTTCACGCGCCCGACGGCATTCGTCCTGAGCGGTCTCATGGCGTGTGCGTATTGGATGGCGCATGGCACGAAGGCGCTCCTGCCGGTCGTGAACGGTGGCGAGCTCGCGGTGCTCTATTGCTTCCTGTTCCTCTTCATCAGCGCCCGCGGTTCGGGCATGTGGAGCGTCGACGGAGGCTCGTGATGATGCAGATCCGAATGGCGTTCCTCGTGGTCCTGGCCGTCGCTGCCGCGCTCGTGCTGGGGCGCGCGGCGGCGGCCCAGGTGCAAGTCGAGATCAACCGACCGCGCAGCATTTTCGAGTGCGACACCCCGATCGGCGAGAAGTGGTACGGCTCCGCCGACCGATGTCTCCGCGAGCTCTGCGCCGGTGAGAACGTCACCAACGCGCAGCTCGTGGATGCCAGCGGCCGGTTGCGTCGCAACCCGTGCTACGGTCGCGACCCGTTCGAGCTGCAGAAGTGACGGGGCGCTCAGTCCTCGCGGGCTGAGCGTGACTGCGCGACCAGCGCGGTCAGCTCGGCGAGCAATCCGCGCAGCGCCGTCCGCGTCGCCTCGTCGGTGACGCTGCCATCGGCGGCGAGCTTCTGGCGCACGAACGGCACGATCAGCCCGCCGTTCGAGGGTAGCCGCGCCTGCATCGCGCGGAGCGTGAGCAGCAGCGACGCGTGCGCCTTGTCGCCGCCGAGATCCGACGGCGACGAGCTGATCGCCGCCGCCGGCTTGTCGGCGAAGTCGCCCGAGGCGACTGTCCAATCGAGCGCGTTCTTGAGGACGCCCGGCACGCCGAATGCGTACTCCGGTGTCGAGAGCACGACGGCGTCCGCCGCCTGCAGCAACGCCCGGAAGCCGGCGACCGGCGCCGGCGCGATGTCGCCCTCACGGTCGCGGTCGGGGTGGAACGGCGGGATGCTCTCGAGGTCGTCGAAACGCGTGACCGTCGTACCGGGCGGCGCGTAAGTCGCGAGCGCCGCGGCGAGCCTCGTCGCCGACGATCCGACGCGGAGGCTTCCCGAGATCGTGAGCAGCTTCACGCCTCTGCCTGCGGCGCCGCGTCCATCTCCGCCCACAGGAACGCCATGAAATCGGTGACGCCGGGATCGTGGCCGCGCTGTCTCAAGAGCGTCGTCGCTTGTCCGCGATGATGCGTCTCGTGATTGAAGAAGTGCGTGACCGCCATCCAGAGCGGATGCTCGCGCGGGCTGCCGTTCATGCTCTGGTAGCGCACCGGGGCCGCGAGCAGCTCGGGGGTGAAGCCGGCGGCCCATAGCACGATGTGACGATCGGTCGCGCTGCGCTCGCGGCGGAGATCGGCGAAATCCGAGTACAGCATCTGATCGTGCATGCCGATCCGAATCGGGCTGCCGTCGCGGTCGCGCGATTGGCCGATCGTGGCGTCGTTGGTGAAACGCCAGAGCCAGATGCGATCGGCCCAGAGGATGTGATTCAGCGTCCCGTGCAGCGATCCGAAGAAGGCACCGAGGTCGCGCCTGCGGTCGCCGTCGTCGAGCGTCGCGGCGAGCGCGTACATTTGCTCGTTCATCCACGCGTTGTAGCGGGCGAGCGCCTGGTATTGCTCGACCATGCTCACGAATCGTCGCCCGCCGACGTGGCGCTGACGATCGCCTCGGCCTCGATCTCGACCAGCATGGCCGGATCCATGAGGCGCACGACCTGCACCATCGTGGCGGCGGGGCGGATGTCGCGGAACACCTCGCCGTGGGCCCGGCCGATCGCTTCCCACTGATCGATGTCCACGACGAAGATGCGCGTACGGACGACGTCGCTCATCGTCGCCCCGGCACGTTCGAGCGCCGACGCGATGCTGCGAAGCACCTGCACGGTTTGCGCGTACGGGTCGCCGGCGCCGACGATCGTGCCGTCGGGGCCGGTCGCCGTGGTGCCGGCGACGTGGATCGTCTGTCCGACGCGGACGGCCCGCGAGTAACCGACGATCGGCTCCCACGGAGCGCCACTCGAGACGTTCTGCCGTGTGGTCATTTCTGGTCCTCGTCCTGGTCGGCGAGCTCCAAGTGAAACCGGTGCAGGAAGCGATGCACCAGCGGCGCCATCAGCACCGCCACGATCGTCAGAAACGCGACCCCGCTGAAGAGCGCATAGAAAGACGCGAAGATCTTCGCGCCGTCGGTCTGCAGCTCATCGACGGGCCCCATGCCGGTCAGGATCATGGACGCGTTCAGCAGCGAGTCGACCCAGCCGAGGCCGGCCGTCACGTGGTAGCCGACGACGCCGATCGCGAGCGAGACGACGATCAAGCCGAGGCCGAGCATCGCGTTCTTGGCGACACGCAGGGCGAACTCGGTCCGCGAGAGCAACGGGACGTGCTGCCGGCGCTTGGTGGTCACGACGGTTTTGCCTCGCCCTTCTCGCCCGTCTGGCCAGCCTCGCCAGCCTCGCCAGCCGCGATAGTATAGAGCGCCGTCGACGCCGCCCGCCCGCGCACGGTGACGGTGCCGAGGCTCCGCATGCCAAAGCGCGCCTGCGCCCCGGTGTGCGTCGTCTCGTTCATCAAGAGCTCGACCTCGTGCTCCTTCGTCAGTCCCTGCAAGCGGGCCGCGAGATTCACGACGTCGCCGATCACCGTGTAGTTCAGCCGCTCCGCCGAGCCGACGTTGCCCGCGATGACGGTGCCGCTCGCGATGCCGATCCCCATGCGGAGCGGCGCCGCCGGGGCGCGCTCGGCATTCAGCTTCTCGAGCGCGGCGATCATGCCGACGGCGGCGGCGACGGCGCGCTCGGCGTGGTCGGGCAGGTCGAGCGGCGCGCCGAAGACGGCCATGATCTCGTCGCCGACGTATTTGTCGACGATGCCGCGCTCGCGCTCGATCGCGTAGGCCATCCGACTGAGAAACGAGTTCAGCAGCTCGAGTAACGCCGTCGGCGTCAGGCGCTCGCCGAGCGCGGTCGAGTCGCGGAGATCGGCGAACAGCACCGTCACGTCGCGGAGCTCGCCGCCGAGTGCCAGACCGCGCGCCAGCAGCTCGTGGGCAACCTCGGGCGAGACGACCTTGTCGATCATCGCGCGAATGCGGGCGCGCTCCGCGAGCCCGACCGTCATCTCGTTGAAGGAGGTCGCGAGAAAGCCGATCTCGTCCGTGCGATCGACGGCCACGCGATGATCGAGGTTGCCGCGCAATACCTCTCGCATGCCGGTCACGAGCGTCACGATCGGCGCGGTCACGCCGTGCGCGATCGCGACGCCGACGGCGAGGGCCACGAGCAGCGCGCCGAGCCCGATCAGGATCATGCGCTGGCGGAGCGCGCGCAGCGGCGCCAATGCCGCGTCCCACGAGCGTTGCACGAGGGCGTGGAGCGGCGTCGCGAGGCTCGCCGCGACGGGAACCAACAGCGACAAATGCCGTCCGGTCGGCAGCCGGCTCATGAACGGCGTGCCGCTGTCGTGCGTCGGCAGCACGAGGCGTCCGCGCGTGCCGGCGTCCCACGACGAGGCGAAGAGGCGGTCGGTGGTGAGGAACGACACGGACGAGCCCGTCCGTGTCTCGAGATCGCGCGCGGTCGCGTCGTCGATGTTGGTGCCGAGCACGAGCAAGCCGATGACATCCGGCCCGAGCACCGGTACCGCGACGAGCTGCACGAGGCCTTCGCCGACCGCGGCGATCGCCGCCGCGGGTTTTGCCGTCGCGCGCGCCGTCGCGATCGGCGGCCGATCGCCGGCGTTGCTGCCGGCGGGCTCACGACCCGCGGCATCGGCGAGAACGTGCCCTTGCTCGTCGAGAATCCAGAGCAGGTCGACGCCGCTCCGCTCGCGGTAGTTCACGGCGACCGTCGCGAGCGTCGCCGGGTCGTAGGTCGCGAGCGCCCGCTTCAGCGCGAAGTCTCCGGTCAGGAGGACACTGTTCGACGTCAGCCGCTCCTCGCGCTCGGCGAGGAGCTGCCGGAACACCTCGCCCGTCACCATGAGCTCGCTCGTGAGCGAACTCTCGGCCTGGCGCTCCACGGCCATTTCGACGAGCCAGAGGGTGGCCAGCAGCAGGCTGAGGATCAGGGCGGAGAAACCGAGGAAGATCTTGGTGCGGAGCCGGGTCGCTGCCCACCATCTCATGGCGCGCCTCGCGCTCGTCTCATGACGCGCCTCGCGCTCGTCTCATGGGTTGCCTCGCGCACCGTGCGTCGTCGGCCGGGCGCGATCCGGCCGGACGGCGAGGGTGAACGTGGCATCCTGCGCCGCCCCCTCACTCAGCGCGAGGCGCTTCGTCGCGTCGTCGAGCGACGTCTCGCTCGCTTCGTGCCACGCCGTGATGGTCACGTCGCCGGCGGGAGCGTCTCGCAGCACGAACGCCCCGCCGTCGTCGGTCGTCGTGAAGTACGGCGTCGGCACGACGAGGATCACGCCCATCATCCAATCGTGGATGTTGCAGCCCACCTTCACGACCCCAGGAGTGTCGAAGACCACGGGCGGCGCCTCTTCGTCCTTCGTGAGCGGCAAGTCGAAGCTCTTCACCCGTGAGAACGAATAAACGTGGTGATGGATCTGATCGTGGTTGGGGAATCGGACCTCGGTGCCGACGGCGATCGGCAACACGTGCGGCACGAACTGCTTGTCGATCTGATCCATGATCGCGGGCCGCGCCGGTGTGCGGGCGGCCGGAACCGGGGGCACCGGCGTCCGAACGAACACGACCGCGCCCGCCACGCCCGAGCCGTCGCCCGTCACCACGCGTCCGCGCAGCTCGGCGGCCGTCGCGGCGTTGCCGGCGAGCATCCACGACGACACGAGGAGGATCACGATCACGAGCGCACGCGGCATGCGCGCTCCGTACCAGGCGACGCGCGGGTCATGCAAAAGTCGGGAGCCCGCGCCGGAGGCGGGCGAATTGCCCCGCGGGCGCGGCTGATTGCCCGGACGCGCAGCGGATTGCCCCGGCGGCGCAACTGGTTGCTCTAGCGCGCGTGATGATTACCCCCGCTTGCGTAGCCGATTGCCCGGACGCAGCTGATTGCTCCAGAGCGCGTGATGTTGCCCCGCCCGCGCGTGACCATTGCTCTCGGCCCTGCCTCCTCGAAGCTCCAGCGCACGACTGGCGACGGCTCGGCGGCCCGGTTAGCTTCGCGCGCATGGCCGATCGTCGCTACCTCGCTCCGAGCCTCGTCACCCGCATTTTCAATCTGCTGCCGATGGGGCTCGCGCGCCTCGGCGTCAGCGTGTGGGGATCGCGGACGCTCGCGGTCCGCGGGCGGACATCGGGCGAGTGGCGGACGGTTCCGGTGAACCTGCTCGAGCACGACGGCGTGCGCTACCTGGTCGCGCCGCGTGGTGAGACGCAGTGGGTGCGGAATCTCCGGGCGGCCGGCACCGGCGAGCTCCGGCTCGGCTCCCGCCGCGAGCCCTTTCGCGCGCGCGAGCTGCCCGACTCCGCGAAGCCGCCGATCCTCCGCGTGTATCTCGAGAAGTGGGCGTTCGAGGTGAATCAGTTCTTTCAGGGCGTTGGCGCGGACGCCCCCGAGGCGGACATCGTGCGGATCGCGCCCGGCTATCCGGTGTTCGTGATCGAGTAGCCACGCCTTCTGCCTGGCGCGGTCACGCGCCTTGCATGGCCCGGCAGATCGCGCCGACGTGCTCCTGGTCGGTGCCGCAACAGCCGCCGACGACGTTCAGGTTGGTCAGCAGCGCGCGCAGCTGGCGATGGTGCGTCGCGAGCTCGCTCGGATTGCCGCGGTCGAGCGCGGTCGCTTGGTCGAGCTCGGCGTGGCTCTTGGTGGAGGCGTTGGCGCGGAGACCTCGGATGCGTCCGACCCAGGGTGCGCCCGGAGTCAGCGTCGTCGCGAAATGGGTCGGGTGCGCGCAGTTGATCATGTAGTAGGCGGGTGCGTCGCCGGTCGCCGCATCGACGGCCTCGATCGCGGTTTGCAGGGTCGCGCCGTTGGGGAGGCGGCCGTCGGTCTCGACGGTGAACGAGATCACGACCGGCATGCCGGCCGCCTGCGCGGCGCGCGTCAGTCCGATCGCTTCTTCCGGATAGGTCATTGTGATCGCGGTCACGAGATCGGTGTCGGCGTCGCGAAAGGTCGCGGCTTGCGTAGCGTGGTAGCGCTCGGCCTCGGTCGCGCTCATGAAGCTGTCGGGGTTGTAGCCGTCCCTGCGCGGGCCGATGCAGCCGCTCACGACGATCGACATGCCGGGCATCTCGTACTGGGCGCGGATTTCGTGCAGCAGCGCCACCGCGTGCCGATTGGCGGCAGCAAGCTCCTCGGCCGAATAGCCGAGCTTCGTGCCCCAGTCGGCGTTCGCCCGCCACGTCGCGCTTTCGAGCACGCAGCCGACGGCGCGTTCCTTGGCGAGCGCGGCGTAGGTCGCGAAGTACTTCCGCAACGCAGCGGCGCCAACGGTGGTCTTCAGAAGATGGAAGGCAGCGAAGTACGGGAGCTCGAGCCCTTCGAGAAAGACGAGCGTGGTTTCGATGCCGCCGTCGGTCAGGAACAGGTCGCCGCCGAGCTGCGGCAACGCCTCGCGATATTTGGCCACGGAAGCCCTCCTGGAGTGGGCGGGGTACCGGCTTCGCGGCCGCGATTCAATGCGCGGGCGTGGGGACGCGTCTCCCTATGCCGCGGCCTCGCGCGCGAAGGGTCCGAGCTCCCGGCGCTCGAGCTCGGCCGTCAGCAGTCGGCGCAGACGCTGCCGCGCGAAGAGCGTGAGCAGGGTCGTGCCGAAGTAACCGTAGGGCAGCTTCGGGCTCTCCTCGAAATAGCGGAGCTGCTGAAACGGCCGCGACGCGTAGGCGTGATGATCGGCATGCCGCGAGAGGCCGACCAAGGTGTAAAGCGTGAACCACGAGTCGGTATCCCACGAGTCGATGGTGCGGACGCGGCGGGTGGTGCGCTCGAGGCCCCAGTGCTCGAAGTAGTTCACCGCTTCCAGCAGTCGAATTGCGAGCAGCGCCTGCGCGATGAAGATCGTGAACGCACCGAGTCCGAGCGTCAGCAAGATCGCGAGCGCAATGCCCCACTCGAGCGCGAGCCCATGGACGACGCGACTCTGCAGCATCCGCCGATCCCAGAGCGGCATGTCGGCGTCGCCGAGACGCTTCGCTTCGATGCGCCACGCGCTCTTGAACTGGGCCGGCACGGTGCGGAGCAGGAACGCGGCCGGGGCTTCGCCGAAGCGGGCCGTCGCCGGATCCTGGTCGGTTCCGACGCGCATGTGATGGCCACGGACGTGCTCGGTGTAGAAGTGCTCGTAGAGCACGGACACGAGCATGAGCCGCCCGAGTTGTTGCATCGTCGACGACGCGCGATGGATGAGCTCGTGCGCGACGACGAGGCCGGAGTAGCCGGAGTTGATGCCCACCAGGAGGAAGCCGACGAGCGTGTCGGTGGTGAAGAAACCGTTCATCGCCACCATGCGTACCAGCAGGGCGACATCGGCGATCTGCAGTGCGAAGAGCAGATAGAGGACGCCGTTGAACGGCCATCCCGGCATCGTCGCGAGCGGCTGGCGCTGCTCGCGCGGACTCTGCATGTCGATCGCGATCGAGCCGATCACGACGAGCAGCCACGGGAGCGATCCGTACCAGGCGTGCGGCGCCGTCAGGAGAAAGACGAACGATGCGACCGGCAGAACGAAGCAGAGTAGGTGCAGCGCCCAGACGCGCGCGGTGGCGAGCAGGCTGGCAGTCTCGGCAGCGGGATGAAGCTCGGTGACGGTGCTGGTCTCACTCATTGGCGGCTCCTCACAACCAGGGGGCAGTTCACATACGTCTCCGTATGTGTGAGCACTCTTCCCGCATACGGCGGCGTATGTCAAGAATGGAAACCAGTGGCAGATCAGACGCGTAGGCGGGCAGAGGCGAAGCAGGAAACACGGGAGGCGCTCATCACGGCGGCGCTCGCCGAGTTCGCCGAGCACGGTCTCGACGCCCCCAGCCTCGACGCGATCTGCGCCCGGGCCGGGTACACCCGCGGCGCCTTTTACGTGCATTTCCGCGATCGTGGCGACTTGCTGATCGCGGTGGTCGAGTACGCGCTGATGCACTTCATGGACTCCGTGATTGCGACCGGCGACGAGGGCGGCCACGACCTCGAGCGCACGATCGATCGTTACGCGGCGGCTGTCGCCGGCACGATCGCGGGCGGCGAGAGCGGGTCACGACCGGCGTTGCCGTTGCCGGCGGGCGTCTCGTTTGCGCGCGTCCTCGAAGGCGTGATGCGCGAGCCGCAGCTCCGCGCCGGTTTCACGACGCTGCTCGGCGGCGCCACCGCGCGGCTCGCGGCGATCACGAGTGGCGGTCAGGATGCCGGCACGATTCGCGGCGACGTCGATGCGACCCACGTCGGAAGCCTGCTCGTGCTGGTGGCGCTCGGCGTGATGGTGGCCGTCGACGTCGGCGTGCCGCTCGCCCCGTCCGCGCTCCGCGACACGGTGCTGCAAGTGCTGGCGGCGCGGCGCTAGCCGAAGTCGCGTTGCTTCATTCGCTCGACGTACGCGACGAGATTCGGGCGCGGCAACGCCGCGTCCTTGATGGGGTCGCGAGCGGCACGTTCATTGATGTTCGGGAGCTGGCCGTACGCGACCGCGTCGATCTCGCTCGCCCATCAGGAACGGCTTGTCGCCGAGGAAATCGGCGACAAGCCGAGGTCTCTCCGCCCGATGCCGTCAATCTCGTCCTGGGAGTGGAGCCCGTCCCGTGCCCCTTGAGCTGACCCTTCACGCCGCGGCGCGCGATCGGCGCGATGATCGGGCGGACCAGCGCCGGAACCTGACCCAGCACCACACCGCGGAAGATCTGCCAATTCTCTTCCACGACCCAGCGGTCGTAGACCATGGCCCAGTAGAGATTCTCTCCTCAAGGTACTCGATGATGAGTCCCGAATCTCCGATTTTCTTCCCGGCATGCTCGACCCACGGGAGCTTGCCCTTCGGACCCCGAAAGGGCGTGCCGTCGACGATGGTCTGGTGCGGGACATCGACGATGCGCAGGTAGGCTTCGAGCTTCAGACAGAATGGGCTGATTGAGGGTAGCCCAGGCGCGCCCGGAAGCTGATGCCCGATGAGATCCGACACGTCTTGGGGCCTCCCGCACGAGCGGATCGCCGCCCAATGTCCCGCTGCACAACGCAGCCGGGCGGCTTGGCTCAATCCAGGCGCCAGATCAAGGAAGCATCGCGGTCGGGGTATGACGCCCTGTCCAATTCCTGACGTCGAGTCCGTCTTCCTGACCCCGCGAGTCCCGCACGCCGACGAATCGGGCCTGCCGCTCCGATGCCGCCGCCTTGGCACGCCGACTGCTTTCTGCCCACGTGCCTACGACGGCAGCACGACATCTCGCCGCGATCATGCTCCTCTGCCTCGCGCGACCGACGTCCGCGCACGCGTCCGAGATCGCAGTCCGCTACCTGGTCGAACGCACACCGCTCGTGGCCGCGCTGGCAACGGCGACGGTCACCATCGAGCTCCACACCGACGCGTCCTGCAACGCGCCCATTGCGTCCGAGACCTTCCCCCTCCGGGACCTCCAGCCCGTCCTCGACCTCAAACGCGTGAAGCTCCGCGGCGTGCGTCCTGCCGCGCGCGTCGTCGAGCTCCGCCACGTCGCCAGTGGGGTGCCCGCCGTGTCGTCGCTCTACGCGCGTGTCCGCGGCGACGACATCGTACCGGCGGGCGACGCGTGCCAGGTACAGGCATTTGTTCCACCGGCAGTGCTGCGACCGATCGTGCGCGACGCCAACGGCACGTCGATCGGCGCCCTCGCGCTGATGAGTAGCCTGTACACGAACAACGACGCCCAGACTGCGGTACTGCGCGACGACGGGCACGGCGTCTACGGCCTCGCGATCGGCAGCATGATCTTCGCGACCTTCGAATCCGGATCGTTCGTTTTCCCGACCACCGACTGCTCCGGACCACCGTATCTGCCGCGCCCGAGCCCACTCGAGCCAACGACGGTGCTCTACGAAAGCGGCGTCTTCTATGGCCCGGGAGGACCGCCAGAGCTGCTGAGCGTGGCTTCGGCATCCGTCGAATACTCCGGGTGCTACGACGAGACGCCACCAGAGTCGCGGCTCACGGTGCCGATGATCCCCCTCGACCTGGCGCGATTCGTGCCGCCCTTCCGTATCGACCATGCCCCGACGCCCTAAGCACCGAGGAAGGATCTCGATCATGACGACCCGCACCGCGTTGCTGACCTTCGCCGTTCTGAGTGCTCTGCTCGCGCCGGCGCGCGCCGACGCCGCCGACGTGCGCGTCCACTACCTTCTCGAGGAACGCGCGCTCCGCGCCGCCGACGCGTCGTCGCCGGTGCACATCGCCCTCTTCACCGACGCCGCCTGCACGACCGCGACCTTCGAAGCCACGCTCGCGCTCGGCGACGTCGACCTCCTCGCGCGCGTCGCGGCGACCAGGCTCCGCGGCGCCCCGAAAACCCCGAAATCCGCCGAGCTCAGCCACACGCTCAGAAGCGTACCCGCGGCCGCACCGCTCTATGCCCGTGTCAGCGGCCCAGGCGTCGTTTCCGTCGGCTCGGCGTGCCAGATCCAGAACGTCGCCGTTCCGCCGCGCGGCATGCCCGTGCTGGTCGACGCAGCCGGCACCGTGCTGGGACCCTACGGCCTCTCGGCGGACAGGGGCTTTCCGGTCTGGATCCGGCCGTCCGGTGACCTGACCTACGCCGTCGTAGTCGAGACGACCACGATGCACGGCGACGCCCCCGACCTCTACTACGAGGCAGCGGACTGCTCGTCCGCCCCGCTGATCTACGCGGACTACTATTCGCAGTTGCTCTTCTTTCAGAGCGTCTCGCGGGGCACGACGCTCTACTATCCGGTGAGCTCGCCGAGCCAGCACGTCGCCCGCGCCCACACCTACGAGGCGGCGACGCCGGCCGACTGCAGCTCCGGCGCCTTCGTGCCGCCGCATCACTGTTGCCACGCGTTTTCGCCGGGACAGAGCTTTCCCGCAGACTTCCTCGCGACCGACACGACGGACATCGGGCAATACGTCGCGCCCTTTCACGTCGAGCTGCGCTAGCGATCGCGTCCGAGCCGCGCACCCAGACCGGCGTGCGCGGCTCGAAACTCAGCGCACTGACAGCGGATGATGATGTCGCTGATGTTGATGCCGGCGCCGCCGCTGTTGTTCTTGACGCCGATCTGCGTGTTGCCGTCGAAGTCGGCGCTCGACCATTGGGCGCCGGCCGGATTCAGACGCATCACGCGGCGGTAGAGCGTAGGCACGCTGCCTCGTTACAGAGAAGGAGCAGAGCAGGTCCGATAACAAGGCGATCCGTCAACCGACCCCAGGGGCCTGCCGGGCTAGGCCGAGGGCAGTGGCGAGTGCACGATCGAGCTCGCCAACCTTCGCAGGTGTCAGCGTTCCGACGAAGCCCGTGAGGCTTCGCTTGAACATCAAGGTGAGGAAATCGCAACGAGCGGCGCTCGACTTGCGCAGGCCCTCGTCGAGACCGAGGACGACCTCCGTCGTCAGTCCGAGCACCTCGCTATAGATCGGTGCGCAGACCACCGTGGAGACGTCGTCGTGCTCAGCAATGAAAGGTCTGGATACGACGACGTAGAACCCCGGCTTCCCGCCGCGCTCGGCGATGCGGTCCTTGGTGCGGTAGATCTCGCCGCGCGTCATGGTCGCGCTTGTTGCGCGACCAGTGCCTTCGCCTCCTGCGCGAGACGCTTCGCATGACGGCGGATGACGTCGTGCTCGCGGGCCTCGCTCTGGCGCTGCAGCTCACGCTCCACGAGCGCGCGCACCGCGAGCCGTACCAAGGCCGAGCGACTGCGAGGTCGGGGGGCTGCGCTCGCCAGCTCGTCCAAGAGCTTCAGCGTAGGCTCGTCGATGGTCACAGCGATGTTTTTCATATGAGAAATTCTAACACTTGGTATACTATTTTCGCAAGTAATGTTGCGTGGACGATCGTGCCGTTCCGTCTGGCGTGTGCGTCTTCGTGGGAGGTCGAGAGTCATGCTCATGCGGCGACCGTTCGGCATGTGAGGCAGTGCGCCGATGCAGCCGGCTAGTAACGGAAGCGGTAGCTGAACTGCCAGCCGCCGTCCGACGGGTCGTCGAAGCCGGTCGCGGGACGGTGGCTCGTGACCCGCATGTACTCGATCGCGAATCGGTGCCGCAGGCCGACCTCGACCAGATACGCGAACGTCAGCGCGTAGCCGTGCTCGCGCGTGATCGGCCCGCCGTCGTGGTCGTCGACGCGAAAGAAATCGTAACGCGCCGTCACCCGGTGCCGCCGGTAGTCGAGCGACAGCAGCGCGTAGACGGCGCGGAACGCGCTGTCGAAGGCGTCGATCTTCGTGTGGGTCGCGCCTTCCATGTACTGGGTCGCGAACGTGACGTGCGCGAGGGGTTTGATCAGCGCGCCGACGGTACCGAAGCGGGTCGACCAGCCGCCGCTGCGCTCTTGCTCGGCGAGGTTGTCGAAATAGCCGAGCTGGAGCTGCGCGATGTCGCGGCGATCGGCGAGCACCCCACGCAGATAGACGGCGGGACGGTGGTCGCGCTCCTCGAAGACGTGGCTGGTGTGGCCGCGCGTCGGTAGCGGCAGCTCGACGTTCACGCCCGCGAGGTAGTCGCTCAGGACCCAACCGCGCTGGGCGAGGAGCGCGCCCATGTTGTCGCTCCCGAAGCCGAGGCCGCCGATCAGGTCGAGACGGAGCTCGCCGAAGCGGCGCCACCACTCGCCTTCGAGCCCGGTCGAGCGCATCTCCTCCCACTGCCACGTGCCGAGTGCCGACGGCGTGAGCGTGTACGCCGGTGTCCACGCGGGTCCGGAGTGCTCGAGCGAGAGCGGCGGGTTCATGGTGCCGGCCTGCACGCCGAATCCTTGGAGCGCGTTGCCCCACTCGCGGCGGACGAAGGTTTCGATCAGCAGGGGGCGCGTGCTCGAATCGGCGTCGGTCTCGAGCTCGATCTGGGCGCGCGGCACGAGCCCGAACGGCAGCGTTCCTCCGATCTCGAGCGCCAGGTGCGAGAGCACGAGCCGCGTGTCGCGACCCGCGCCGTCGCCGTTCGGATTGCCGCCGTAGCGCGTCTTCCCGGGGCCGCGGTCGGTCCAGCCGAGGTCGCGCGAGCCGTGCACGACGCGGGTGTCGAGGAGCCCGCGCAAGCGGAGTGGGCTCTCCCTCTCGAGGCTGTAGTCGTCGGCGGCGCGCGCATGGTCGGCGGCGAACGACAGCGCGAGGACGAGCGCGAGTGCGATCGAAGTGCGGTGTGCGGGCTGCGTGGCAGCGTTCATAAGCTCCTCGCGCGGCGCGCTCAAGCCGCGGACCTACTTGTCGCCCACATTCCCGTATGCCATGGCTGCGCCATGCTTCTCGGTCGCGCGCTGGCGCTGACGCTGGTGCTCGGCGTGCTCGGGATGCCGCCGTCGACTGTGGTTGCGGGCCCCGTTCGTGCCGCCGACACGCCGTTGCCCGCCTATACGATCGACGCGGCGTTCGATCCGGCCGAACGGACGATCACCGGCACGGTCGAGGCGCGCTTCACCAATACGAGTCGGGTGCCGATGCGCGACGTGGCGCTCGTGCTCTTCCCCAATCGCTTCGCCACGCCCGACACGCGGATCGACGACATCAATCGTCCCTTCGTCTACCCGCGCGAGACGTTCGTTGGCGGCGGCATGACGGTCGAGCAGGTGGAAACGCGCGTCGACGCGCCGCCGCCAGCACCGAAAACGGCGAAGCGCGCACACGCGCCGGCAGCGGAACCGGTGTGGGAGACGGGTGCGGCACCGCAGCGCGATGCCATCGCCGGCCATCCCGATACGTTGCTGCGCATCACGTTGCCGACGGCGCTCGCGCCTGGCGCCAGCGCGACCGTGCGGGCGCGGTTCCGTACGCTCTTTCCCGAACGCTACGGCCCGTTCGGCGCGGCCGACGGCCGCTTCGCGGCCATAGATGGTTGGTTCCCCTCGCTGCCGATGCTCGCCGACGACGGCACATGGGACACGGCGACGCCGCCCCGTCACGCGCACGTGCACGGCGATCTCCGCGCGCCGACCGGTTTCAAAGTCTTCGTCGGCGAGACGCTCGGACCCGAGCCGCCGGCCGATCGCTTCGACTTCGACGTGCCCGCCGGCTCGCCGCCGACCTTCTTCGCGGCGGCGGACTACGCCGCGCACAGCCGCGACGTCGACCACGGCATCGTTGCCTTCGCGGAGCTGCCCGCGCGCCGCGCGTTCGCCCTCTGGCCGGCCGAGGCGCATCACGAGCGCGTCCTCGACGCCGTCGAGCGCATCATCAAGGAGCGGCCGGCCGGCGTTCCGTTTACCGCGAAGGCGCTCCTGATCGTCGCAGCCCCGCTCCGGCTCGAGCTGACGGCTGCGGGCGGTCCGCACCTCGTCGTCGTCTCCGATCGCCTGCTGCGCGTGCACAAGTTGCTGCGCGAGTTCCACGAGCGCGAGCTCGCGCAGGCCGTCTACGCCGCGCTCGTGTGGGAGCAGATCGCCGCGCGCGAGACGGCCGCTGACACGCCGTGGGTGGTGGAAGGTGTGAGCGCCGCGCTCGCCGACCGGTGGCTCGCGACTGCGCACCCACACCACCGGACGGTCTACGACTGGATCGGCATCTTCAACGTGCTCGCGATCGTCGACCGCTTCGAGTCGGCGCCGAAGCTGCCGTTCGGACGCGCGTTCTTTCCGGAAGGCCGCCAGGCCGTCCCGCTTCGCGACGATCGCGAGAGCCTCGGACGCGACCGGCCGCCCGGACGCACCATCTTCACCAAGCTGCGGAACGACGTCGGTGACGTCGACTTCGACGCAACCATCGATCGCTACCTCGCTGGCGACGCGTCGTTCCGCGCGACGGCCACCGCGGTGCACGGCAGCTCGCTCGACGCGCTCTTCGCGGACTGGGCGCAGCCCTATCCGGCGCCGCTCGACTACGCGCTCGCCGACGTCGAGCTGAACGCGGGCCCAGGTACGGCTGCTGCGGCCGGAGAGACGCAAACGCAGCGCTTCAGCTTGATCCGTCGCTCCGCGCGTCCGCTCGCCGAGGCCGTCGAGGTGGAAGTGCAGGGCGCGGAGAAAGATCAGCGCACGCGCGTCACCTGGAACGACGACCGTCCGCGGACCGACCTCTCGATCGCGACGCCGTACCGCGCCCGTCGCATCCTGCTCGATCCCGATCGCAAGTTGCTCGAGGACGAGCGCGTGAACGATGCGGTGCCGCGCGCGCCGCAGGTCGTGCTCGACAGCGCCGACGTCACGGTCACGTCGAGCGAGTTCGGCCTCTCCGGGCTCTTCGTCGCGCGCCAGCGCTACGACTACACGAAGGACATCGGGCTGATCGGCTTCTTCTCCGATCGAAGCGCCGGCATGCACGTCGGTCCGCGTCTGCACTTCGGGCCGCGCAACGACGCGACCACGTACCGCCACAATCTCTACGGCTTCTACACGCTGGCCGGTCTGCGCGGCGACTTCCGCGACGACTCGCGGCGCGGGCGCGGTGACGACGGCATGCTGTCGGGCGTCGGCCTGCGGTACGACTACACGGACGAGTACGCCTGGGACAATCCGACCGACGAGACCAAAATCCGGCTCTTCGGCGATTATTTCGGACGCGGCCTCGGCAGCTCGTACGACTACTTCGACTGGGGCGTCCGCATGAGCTTCGTGAAGCCGCTCTTCACGCCGCGGACGCTGATTGCGGTTCAGCTCATGAACGCGTTCAGCTCACCCGTCGATTCGAGCCGCGTCCCGAACCAGGGGCGCTACTCGCTCGGTGGCGACCTCGCCGTCCGCGCAGTGCCCGTCGACGAGCGCCTCGGCGAGAACGTGGCGCTCGCGCGTATCGAGCTCCGCCAGACGATCTATCCCGAGGTCGACCACAATTTCTTCGACTGGGTGACGTTCCGGCACGGCCAGCTCCGCGTCTTTCTCGACGCGGGCAGGGTGGAAGATCGGCGCACCTCGCTCTATCGCCCGAGCGACTTCGCGGTCGGCGTCGGCGTCGGTGTCGCGGGCATGTACGACTTCATGGGCTTCTATCCGTCGGTCGCGTACCTCGCGGTGGCGCAACGGATCGACGACGTGGATGAGAGCGGGGTGCAGTTCCTGTTCGGTACGCGCCA
>JBDSJB010000303.1:0-3660 GCA_039917665.1 Binatia bacterium | reverse complement strand
ACGTCGTGCACCACCGCGACGTGGTACCCCTCGAGCCCGTTCTCGACGTAGATCTTCCAATTCACGTCGACCTCGTAGGTGTACTCGAACGCGAGCTCGAGGCGGTCGCCGCCGTGCCGTGCCATGGCCGCCGGCAGCTCACCGGCCCAAGCCTCGAACGACGGAGCATCCGCGTCGAGGCACCCGAAGACCATCGGGCCGCAGGTCGCGATACGGATCGGCAGCAGGCCGATCGTCGAGAAGTCGCACGTGAACTCCTCGCGCGAGGGCGCGCCGACGAGACGACCATCGGTCGAGAAGCTCCACGCGTGGTACGGGCACTTGAGCTGGCGCCCGCAATTGCCGCGCCCCTCCGCGATGGTGGCGCCGCGGTGCGGGCAGACGTTCAGGAAGCCGCGCACGACGTGGTCGTGGCCACGCACGATCACGACCGGGCTCGTCCCGATCGTCGCCGCGACGTAGTCGCCGGGCTCACGCACGTCCGGGAGGTCGGTGACGTGCACCCAGCTGCGCGCGAAGATCTTCGTCATGTCGGCGTCGAAGACCGCCGGCGAGAAGAAGGCGCGCGGCGGCAAGAGCCGACCGGGGGCGGGTTGGGCGAGGTCGCAACCGTCGAGCGTGTGCGCGGGCATGATCAGCCTCCTTTGCGAGCGCGCGTCTTCGGACGGCGTCCGCTCGTCATCGTGCTTTGTACGGCCTGCATTTCCTGTGTGACCTGGCGCTGCGCCTTGCCGCGCGTGACGCCGAGAAGCATGGCGCACATGCCGAAGCGGGTGGCGGCGCGAAAACCGTCGGTGTCCACTTCACCGCGCGCCCACTCGATCATCGCAAGCTGGTAGTGCGCGAACATGCGGCGCGCCAGAATCAGCGGCTCGACCCACGCCTGGACCTCGCCGGCCTTCTGACCGTCGCGCAGCACGTCGGCCATGAGCTCGGCATAGCTCTCGGCCGAGGCGCGGCGGACCTCCGCCGTCTCGCTCGACGTGAGGAAGAGCAAGATGAGCTCGCGCGAGTAGCGTGGCGCCGCGAGCAGATCGGCGTTGCCGGCCTCGCAGATGGCGAGCGCCCGATCGACGACGCTTCCGGTGCGAGCTTGTTCGGTCCCCGCGACGACGGCGGCGAACGTCGATTCGAGCTCGCCGAGCAAGAGCGCCTGCTTCCCGCCGAAGAGATTGTAGAGCGTCGGCACCGAGACCCGGCTCGCCTTGGCCAGGTCGCGCATGGTGAGCCCGTCGTAGCCGAGCTCCGCGATCAGCTCGCGGGCCGCCACCAGAATGCGCGCTCGGCGCTCGGCTTTGTGCTCTTCGAAGAGTCCCATGATGGAAGATTTTAACGCGTTCAAATCCCTACACGCGTGCAAATCTTCATGCAAGAGGGTCGCGGACGGCCCGAACCTCTCGCACTCGAATCGCGAGCATCGTAAGCTCGGCGCCCCTCGCCCCTCAGGAGGTTTCGATGACGGCAACCCGGCGCATTCTCATCATCGGCAGCGGCTTCGGCGGACTCGGTCTCGCCATTCGCTTGAAGCGCGCCGGGATCGACACCTTCACGATCCTCGAGAAGGGCCCGACGCTCGGCGGCACGTGGCGCGACAACACGTACCCCGGCGCCGCCTGCGACGTCGCGTCGATGCTGTACTCGTTTTCGTTCGAGCCCAAGTACGACTGGAGCCGCAAGTGGTCGGGCCAGGCCGAGATCCACGCCTACATGGAGGAGGCCGCGCGGCGGAACGATCTGACACGCCACATTCGCTTCGGTGTCGAGGTGGCGAGCGCGCGCTTCGACGAGGCGAGCGGCATGTGGACCGTCCGCACGACGACGGGCGAAGAGATCGTCGCCGACGTGCTCGTGAGCGGCGTCGGCCAGCTGCACCGGCCACAGATCCCGAAGATCGCTGGCCTCGAGACGTTTCGCGGCCCGAGCTTCCACTCGGCGCGTTGGGACCACTCCGTCGATCTCACCGGCAAGCGCGTCGGCGTCGTCGGCAACGCGGCGAGTGCCGTGCAGTTCATCCCCGAGATCGCGAAGACCGCCGGCCACCTGACGGTCTTTCAGCGCAGCGCCAATTGGATGATCGCGCGCGGCGACCGGCCCTTCAAACCCTGGGAGACGTGGGTGCTGCGGAACGTCCCCGGTGCGCTCCGCGCGTACCGCGCCATGATCTGGGGGATCGCGGAGCTGCTGCTCTATCCCGTGATGCGCCAACGGCCGACGCTCGTGAAGCTCTACACCACGTGGGCGATGAGCCATCTCGAAACCCAGGTGTCCGACCCCGCTCTCCGCGCCCGGCTCACGCCCGACTACCCGATCGGCGGCAAGCGCATCCTGATCCACGACGACTTCTTCCCGGCGCTCGGCCGCCCGAACGTGAGCCTCGTGACGGAGCCGATCCAGCGGATCACGGAGAATGCGGTGGTCACGGCGGACGAGACGGTCCGCGAAATCGACGTCCTGGTTTTCGCGACCGGCTTCCGCACCAACCCCTTCCTCGCGCCGATGAAGATCGAAGGGCTCGCCGGCCGCAGCCTCGACACCGACTGGGCGCACGGAGCCCGCGCCTACTTCGGGCTCACGATGACCGGCTACCCGAATCTCTTCATGCTGTACGGCCCCAACACGAATCTCGGCCACAACTCGATCATCTTCATGCTCGAGTGCCAGATCGAGTACGTGATGAACGCCATCCAGTGGCTGATCCGCGACGACCTGAAGTACGTCGATCTGCGGCCCGAAGTGATGGAAGCGTTCAACGAGCAGCTCCAGCGCGATCTCGCCGGCACGTCGTGGGCCGCGGCGCCCGACAGTTGGTACAAGGACGCCGGCCGCATCACGAACAACTGGCCCTACTCGACGTTCGACTACTGGCGCCGGACGCGCGCCATGGTGCACGCCGAGTATCGCGCCGAGCCGCGGAGCTCCGCGGCCGCGGACTCACCGACTGCGCGCAGCGCCGCGGCCTAGCCGCGCCGCGGGCTCACCAGACGAACGGCACGAGCCGGGCGCGCACCCGCGCCGCGTAGTCGGCGTATCCGGCGAGCTCGCGTCGGAGGAAGGCTTCCTCGATGCCGATGCGGACGGCGAGCACGGCGATCGGCACGAGCGCCACGAGCACGCCCGCCGACGAGCCGAGCCAGAGCGGCATGCCGAGCATCACGAGGCTGATGCCGCTGTACATCGGATGGCGCACGATCGCGTAGGGACCGCGATCGATCACGTGTTGATGACGGTCCGCCTGGTGTTTCACGACCGGCACCGCGAACGCGTTCGCCAGCATGGCCGCCGTCACGATCCACCAGCCGACGATGACGAGCACGAGACCGGCGTAGGCAGCGCCCTGCCCCGGCGGTGGCAGCCAGTGCAGCTGAAACACGTCGAACGGAATGAAGCGGATCGCGCCGGCGAACGCGGCGATGAACCCCAGCACGGCGACCTTGTCGGCGGCGGGCTGGCCGCGTTGCAGCGGCGGCTTGAAGCGTTCCGCCAGGAGATCGGGACGGGCGCGCGCGAGCGCCGCCAGGCTCATGACGGTCGCCGCGAAGAACACCGCCATGATCACCCATGCCCGCTGCCATGCGAACGTGCCCGGCGGATAGAAGAGCGCGATCCCGAGCAACGCGGGCTGCAGCAGCACACCGAGCACGACGCGCACGGCCGTCACGA
>JBDSJB010000302.1:0-8860 GCA_039917665.1 Binatia bacterium | reverse complement strand
GCGGAAAGACGAGACGGCCCGGATCGTTGTGATCGATGAGATCGAGCAGGAAGAGTCGACCCCCCGGCTTCAGCACCCGGCACATCGAGGCGGCCGCTTTCACCTGCTCCTCGGGGTGCAGATGCTGAATCACGGTCACCGAGAGGACGAAGTCGATGCTTTCGTCCGCGAGATCGATGTCGGTGGCCGACATGCGGCGGAACTCGACGCCCGGCGACAGGCGCTCGGCGGTCTCGAGCATGGCCGGCGTCGGGTCGATGCCGGTGACCTGCGCGCCGCGATCACGGAGCAACCGGCTCCAACGTCCGCTGCCGCAGCCGACGTCGAGCGCCCGCTTGCCGGCAAACGACTCGCCCGCGAGCATGCGCGTCACCGAGCGCAGCTGAAAGCGCGCGTAGAAGCGATTGAACCAGCGCGGCGCCGCCGGATAGCACACGGCGGCCAACGGATCTTCGGCAGCATATCGGCTCGCGACCCGATCCCAATACGGCATGAGGGTCGTCGTGCCACTTGTCTTGTCATCGTGCTGCGCGTCGTCCATGGCGGGCTCCGCAGTTTGTAGCAGGAAACAGCCGGGCTGACAGTCGCGAAACGTCGACCGTGCAGGTGCGGGGCCGGCAGCGAACGATGCGTATGGCCGCGGGGCGTATGGAAACACGCCGAGCGTTTAGATCGCGCGGGCCAAGCCGGTTACGAAGAGTGGAAGCCGTACGGCATCGCGAGGATCACGGCGAGAAGGCGCCGACGAGGGGTCCGCGATGTTCCCCACGCCGAGCGCCTGAGTTAGCCAGCAGGCCCGGTTTCCGGAGATTTGTCGTCCGCTCCTCGTTCCACCCGATGCTCGACACCGACTCCGTGCGCAGGCGTCGCGCGTGGTGCTCCGAAATCTCCGTAGTGGCCCACGCGCGATCGTCCCCGAGATCAGCTCCACTGTACTATTTCACCCACCTCGCGATTCGACCCGCACTGCTCGAACTTGGTCGGGGGTGTGTGGCGGACGCGATTTTTCGCGTCTACGCGCTATCGCGCCGGACCGTTTCCGCTTTGCGGCGCTCTTGGCAGCCCAGCCTCGCGCTCGGCTAGTTCGTAGTCGCGAAATCCGACGGGTTCTTCCTGCTGGTCGACTGGCGCGAGCCGATCAAGCTGCTCATGGTCTCTCGCGCTCTTCGCGCGGCTTCTAGTAAGACGAACGGGCGTGCGCGTGGGTATGCGGATAGGGCTCGCGAGCCTGGGCTTCATGGTGACGGCGCTCGGCGCTATGGCGTGTGCGCGGCCGATTGTGCCGCAACTGCCCCACGTCGTGTTGATCGTGATCGACACGCTCCGTGCCGACCATCTTGGGGCCTACGGGTACGGCCGGGCGACGTCGCCGCACCTCGATGAATTCGCGCGGCGGGGCATACGTTTCGCGCGGGCGCACGCGGCGAGCTCCTGGACCGCGCCAAGCGTCGCGTCGATTCTCACCGGACACTATCCCGCCGTGCACGGCGTGGATCGCAGCACGTCGGTGCTCGCCACGGGGCTGCCGACGATGCCCGAAGCGTTTCGGGCGGCGGGGTACCGCACGGCGGCGTATTCGGCGAACCCGGCATTCGTCACACCCGAGATGGGGTTCGCGCGCGGCTTCGACCGCTTCGCCGTCTTACAAGGCGAGGACGTGCCCGCCAACGATCCCGGCGACAAGGTGCAAGCCGATCAGTCACTCAAACGCTTCGTCCGTGTCGCGGCGGCACGACAGGTCACCGACGCCGTGCTCGCCGATCTCGATGCGCACGCGAACGAAACGGGGCCGCGCTTTCTCTACGTGCACTACTTCGATCCCCATGCGGCGTACGTCCCGCCGCCCGGCTACGCGGAACGTTTCGGCGTCGCGCCGGGCGATCTCGCGCGTGCCGACCGCCAGTGGAAGGCGATGGCTGGGCTGAAGGTGCCGACGGAGCCGGATGCGGTGACGAGATTGATGGCGCTCTACGACGGCGAGATCGCGTTCACCGACGAGCAAATTGGTCGCCTCCTTGACGGGCTCGCGACGCGGTTGCGCGGGCCGCTCGTGGTGGCCGTGACGGCCGACCACGGCGAGGAGTTCGGCGAGCACGGCGGCATGTTGCACGGACGGACGCTCTTCGAGGAGCAGGTGCGCGTGCCGCTGCTCCTCGCCGGTGGCTCGATCGCCGCGCCCGCAGTGGTCGACGCGCCGGTGTCGCTGGTCGGACTGTGGGCGACACTCTGCGAGGTTGCGGGTCTCCCGCTACCCACCGGGATCGGGCCGACATTGCTCGGCAACGCGGCACGACCGCGCCGCGTCTTCGAGGACCTGGAGCAGGCCCACCCGGGCTTGCCGCCGATCGTTCATCGCCGCGCCATCGTGGACGGCGACCGCAAGCTCTTGCAGACGCCGGCGGGCGCGTCGGTGCTGTTCGATCTCGCGGGTGATTCGGAGGAGCGACGGCCGTTGCCGCTCGGCGACGCCGACACGTCTCTGGTGGCGACGCTCCGGGAACGCGATGGGGCGGCGGAGGTCGCCCGCCAAGCGGCGGGCTCGGCGACGACCGGGCTCTCGGCGGCGCGCCGCGCGCAGCTCGAAGCTCTCGGCTATGCCCAATGACGAGGCGCGATCGGCCATGAGTGCGCGCGCGGCTGGCGTCGGCCTCGCGCTCGGTTTCGTGGCGATGGTCGCTCTCCGGCTTCTCCTGATCCACGTAAGCCTGTCGGAGATCCTCAACTGGGAGGAGCCGTATCGCCTCACGATCGCCGACGCGGTCATAGCGGGCCCGCGCTGGTCGCTCGCCGACTATCAAGCCGACGCCTACCAGGGCGGCAGCCTCGCCATGGGAATATTGGCGGCACCGCTCGTTGCCGTTTTCGGATCCAGCTACGAGACGTTGAAGCTCGTCCCCCTCGCGTTCACGCTCCTCACGGCCGCGGGGTGGGCGCTGCTGCTGTGGCGCTGGGTGTCCCCCGCCGCGGCGGCACTCGCAACGTGGCTCTTCGCGCTGGCGCCACCCATGGCGCAGATCTACCAGGTGCATGCAATGGGCTCGCATGCCGAGACCGCGCTCTTCACCGTGGCCGGATTTGTTTTGACCATGGCGCTGCTGCACCCAAGCGCGACGCCCGTGCGCGTGCGGGTGGGTACCTTCGCGCTCGGCGCGGTCGCCGGTCTCGGGCTCTGGTACTGCTACTCGGCCGCGAGCGGCATCGCCGCCTGGGGGCTCGTCGGGCTGGGGATGGCACCGAAGGGTCGCGTTCGCCGGAGTTTCGTCCCGCTGCTGACGGGCGCCGCGATCGGATTCACGCCGTGGCTCGTGCAGAACCTCCGGAGCGGCTTCAGCGGTCTCGAGCGCGTGGTCGAGCTCTTCGGTCCGCGCGGCAGCGATCTCCTGCCGCCGGTCGAGCCCCTGGTCGTGCGCGCGGCGGCTTTGGTAGGCGTCGACCTGGTACGCGCGCTCGGGTTCGCCGAAACCGTCCCGGGAGTGCCCGAGTGGCCGGCATGGACGCTGTACCTCCTGGGCGTCGTCCTCGTGTCTTTGCTCGCGGTCTTGGCGCGTGGGGTGTCGACCGTCGATCGCGCCGAGCCGCTCGTGGCGCGGCTCATCGTGCTGACCATCGCGGTCCATCTCGGTGCCTACTTGGCGAGCTCATTTCGGTGCGACGTCGAGAACGGCTTCATCGCGCACCGCTTTTTCTCGCCGCTGTTTCCGCTCGTCGCGGCCGGCGCCGCGATCGTGCTCACGCGGCCGAGTCGTGGCTGGCCGCAGCGCGCCGCGGGCGTCGGGATGGTGTTCGTCCTCGGGCTCGGGGCGCTCGGAACGGCGGAGCTCTTGCGGGAGCGGCCATCGCGGCCGATCCCGCTCCCCACCCAGTCCGATGCGCTCATGGGCCAGGCGATGCTCCTCAAGCATCGTCATGACCCCGCCCGCGGACTCGTACTGATCGCAGCGCTCGACGAGCCGCAGCGGACACGGGTCTACTTCGGGTTCGGGTGGGGCCTCGAGTTCCGCTACGAGAAGGACGGCGACTGGGAGCGCCTCGCGCGAGTGCTCGACGGCGCGCAGCCCGATGAGCGTCGTGCGGTGCTCTCGGGAATCCGCTGGGCCGTTCGTACGCGCGAAGGGCAGGTTCGCGACTATGCGAATGCGGAATTTTTCGGCGAGTACTCACGAGCGTTGCACTCGCGGATCGTCGAGCTCGCGGCGCGGCTCAACGCGCGCGACCAACCGAGCGCGTCCGCTTTCGGCGGGTGAGCCGCCGCCAGCCGCGCGGCAGCGCGGCGATGCCGATCGGCACGAGCCAGCTCGATGCGACCGACGACGCGGTAGTCGCGGGCGGTCGATGGTCCGGCCAGAAACCGCGGCAGCCGCTGGGCGGACGATCCTGAAACTCGAACGCCCCTCGCAGCGTCTGTGATCCACCGTTCAGACGGCTGACCGCTACGTCGGCGACCCCGAGTGGGGCGCCTGCGGGAAGCATTCCCGTCAGCTCGGTCGGGCTGACGATCGTGACGAGGCCGGCGTCGATGGTTCCGACCCGCACGCGCACGCCGGGCGCGAATCCGCGACCCATCAGGTGAATGGTGATGGGTTGATCGCGGTAGCCGCTCTTCGGCGAGATCGCGAATGGGGCTGGCGGGGGCGAGGCGCGAAAGAGGCCGGCGCGGCCGTCGGCCAACGCGGCCCAGAAGACAACCTGTTGATAGTTGTCGAGCGCGTTCGCCGCCGTCGCGATCTCCATGACGGCGCTCCCTGCCAGAACGTCACCGACGGCAACGATCGTACGCGTGATGCCACTCACCTCGCGAACATCGAGACGCGTCCCCGCGCCATCTTGGACGAGAAGAGCCGTGTCGCCGGACGGGCTCGTCGCCGGCGCGTAGACGGGCTCGACCGGAGCGCTCGCGCCGCGGACCCCGATGCTAAGCGTGACGACGTCGAAACCGCTCCGCACGGGCTCGGCGAGGGCCGACGCGAGGCGAACCTGCCAGAGCGTGCCGATCAGGATCAGGAAGGCCGCCGTTCGCACGCGACCTGGCATACGCGACGCGCGGGTGGCGGCAAAGGCCGTACCTGTCGTCACACCGGCTGCGCCCACGCCTCGATCGCTCCGCCGTGACCCGCGGCTGACTCGATCGTCGCGAGCGTTACACATACGGGCATGAGCGCCGTCGCGGCGGCGATGACGAGCGGGCGCGCCGGTTGGGCGTGCGCCGAGCCGCGGGCGCGGATCTGATGGTAGAGCGCGCCCCAACGTCCGCCCGCCGCATTGAACGCGCTTTGCAGCCAGCCATAGGGATTCTGCTCGAACGAGAAGTGCGAGAGTCGGGCGACGCGGAAGCCCGTCCGCTCGAGCGCCAGCGCGAGCGATGCTGGCGTGAAGTGGAAGAGGTGGCGCGGGAGATCGAGATGAAACCAGCGGTGACGGCTCACACGTGACTGCCAGCTCGCGAGATTCGGCACCGCGATCACGAGGTGGCCTCCGGGCTCGATGAGGCGGCGGACCTCGGTCAGTGTCGCGAGGGGATCGCGGACGTGCTCGAGCACGTGGCGGAGGATGACGACGCGGAAGCTCGCGTCGGGGAAGCGTGCCTGCTCGAGGGTGCCGACGAAGACCTTGATGGTGCTGCCCGGCGGAAGCCGTTCGTCGACGCGGGAATGCAGCTCGACGCCCGTGCCACGGAAGCCCTCTGCCGCGAGCGCCACGAGGAGCTTGCCGTCGCCACAGCCGACGTCGAGGACCCCTCCGTGACCGCCGATCCGACGTGCGATCCGTCGCGCCAGGGCGCGGACGAAGAAGCGCCGCACCGCCTCGATCGGGCCGCCGAACTTGCGGGCGTCGGCGCTCGTGTACTCGCCCTTGTAGAGCGGCTCGAGGATGCCGTCCGGCGGTTGCGGCTCCGTGCGCCCGAGGCCGCACTCGGTGCACACGACCACGCGATACTCGCCGGGCTCCCGCGTGTAGGGCGCGACGCCGCGCGTGCCGCAGAGCTGGCAGGGGGCGTCGGCGAAGTTCGCCTCGTGGCGATGGGTGGCGTCGGTCCTCACGGTAGGGCTCTCGGCGTGCGACCGGGTCGCCGGGTCGAATTCCTGACACGCCGGCGTTCGCAGCGTCAATGGGGTATCGGCGCATGCAATATGGCTCTTGCCAACGCACCCATTGGCCAGGGATAACGGCTGCCGTGCATGGAAGCGCCGCGGGTCTTGGTAATCGTCCTCAACTGGAACGGGACGGATGACACGCTGGCCTGCCTCGCCAGTCTCTCGGACCTCGAGTACCCCGCTTTCGATACGCTGGTGATCGACAATGGATCGCGCGTGTCCGTCGTGCCGGCGGTGCGTGAACGCTTTCCGGAGACGCGCTGTATCGAGTTGCCTATGAACCTTGGGTATGCGGGAGGAAATAACGTTGGGTTGCGTGCCGCGATGGCGGAGGGGTACGCGTTCGCGTGTGTCTTGAACAACGATACGCTCGTCGACCGACGGTTTCTCCAGGCGGCGGTCGCCGAAGCGTCGGCGCCCGGCATCGCGGCGGTCGGGGCGAAGGTCCTCTGCGAGGACGACCCGTCGCTCCTCTGGATGGCCTACGGGCGCGTCACGTGGCAGCAGAGCCTGATCGGCCTCTGCGGCTGGGGCGAGCCCGACGACGGCCGCTACGACGAGCCCCTGGACGTCGAGTGGGTGCCGGGGTGCAGCCTACTGATGGCGGTGCCGGCGCTCGAGGCGGTCGGCCCCTTCGACGAGCGGTTCTTCGCCTACCATGAGGACGTCGACTGGTGCGCGACCGCGCGTGAGCACGGCTGGCGCATCCGCTATGCGCCGGAGGCCGTGGTCCGTCATCGCGGCAACCGCACGCTCGGCGGCCCGGTGTACACGAGCCCGCGGAAATACCTGAGCGCGCGCAGCTCGGTGCTCTTCGCGCGGAAGCACGGTACGCCCGCGCAGAAGGCCATGCTCGCCGCGAGCATCGTGCTCACCCTCCCGTTCGTGTTCCTCCGTCGCCTCGTCACCGGTGAGGTCGGGGGTGTCCTGCTCAAAATCCGCGGCTGGCTCGACGGTCTCCGCGACCGCGAGCCGCCCTTCGAAACGCTCGGTCTCCGCTGAGCGGCAACGGGAATCCCTCCATGCCCCGCAAGATCGTCGTCATCCCGACCTACAACGAGCGCGAGAACATCCCGCTCATCGTACCCGTGATCCTGAGCCAGGATCCGGAGATCGAGGTGCTGGTCGTCGACGACAGCTCGCCCGACGGGACGGGCGCGATCGTCGAGGCGATGCACATGACCGAGCCGCGGGTCCATCTGTACACCCGCATCGAGCGCCAGGGACTGGGGCCCGCGTACAAATCCGGTTTCAAGCGCGCGCTCGAGATGGGTGCCGACTACATCGTGCAGATGGATGCCGATTTTTCGCACCCACCGACGGTGCTTCCGGATTTCTTCGGCATCATGCACGACGCCGACGTCGTGCTTGGCTCGCGCTACATCAACGGCATCACGGTCGTGAACTGGCCGATCGAGCGGCTGCTCATCAGCTACTTCGGCAACAGCTACGCCCGTCGTCTGACGGGACTCCCCGTCCGCGACGCCACCGGCGGGTTCAAGTGCTGGAGCCGCGCTGCGCTCAGTGCCATCGACCTCGACGACGTCCGCTCCAACGGTTACGCCTTCCAGATCGAAATGAATTTTCGCGCCTGGCGAAAGGGCCTTCGCATGCGCGAGGTGCCGATCATCTTCGTGGACCGCACCCAGGGCGACTCGAAGATGAACAAGCGCATCGCCGTCGAAGCCCTGTGGTTGGTGTGGTGGCTGAAGCTCCAGGTCCTGCGCGGCAAGCTGTGACCCGCCCGCATCTGCTCGTGCTGAACGAGCGGGACATCGACAACCCGCTCGCCGGCGGCGCGGAGGTCCACTTCATCGAGATCTTCAGTCGGCTCGCGGCGCGCGGCTTCCGCGTGACGCTCATCTGTGCCGGCTTTCCCGGCGCCGACGAGCGGACGACCCAGCGCGGGGTCGAGATCGTGCGCGTCGGCAACCGCTACACCTTCTACGTGCGTGGTCCGGCGCTGTACCGGCGCCTGGAGCGCGCGATCACGGGTCCGGCGTTGTTGATCGAGGACCTCAACAAGCTGCCGTTCTGCGGGCCGCTCTACGCGCGCCTGCCGATCCTCGCGATCGTGCATCATCTGTTCGGGACGACGGCTTTTCGGCAGGCGAACCTGCCGGTCGCGACGGTCACGTATCTCAGCGAGCTCGGCATCCCGGCGATGTATCGTCGCGTGCCGATGGTGGCGGTCTCGCCGAGCACGCGCGACGACCTGATCGCCCGCGGCATCGCCCGCGATCGGATCACCATGATCCCGAACGGCCTCGACCACGCGCGGTACTCACCGGCAGGGACGCCGCCAGCGCGGATGATTCTTTCGCTCGGCCGCGTCGAGCCCTACAAGCGGGTCGACATTGCGATCTCGGCGATGGCGAAGGTGGTCAAGGCCGTACCGGACGCGCGCTTCCTGATCGTCGGGCGCGGCGAAGCGCTCGCGGGGTTGGAGCTGCAGGTGGCGCGGCTCGGGCTCACCGGCGTCGTCCAGTTCCGCGGTTTCGTCAGCGAGGAGGAGAAGGTCGACCTCTATCGCGGTGCGCGCGTCTTCGTGAATCCGTCGGAGAAGGAAGGCTGGGGGCTGACGATCCTCGAGGCCAACGCGTGCGGCGTGCCGTCGGTTGCGAGCGACGTGCCGGGGCTGCGCGACTCCGTTCGCCACGAGGAGACCGGCATCCTCGTCCGCCACGGCGACGTCGACGCGTGCGCGGCGGCGCTCCAGCGCGTGCTCACCGACGACGCGACGTGGAGCCGCCTGCGCACCGGGGCGC
>JBDSJB010000301.1:0-18397 GCA_039917665.1 Binatia bacterium | reverse complement strand
GCAGGCCAAATACGTCGGTCGAGTGACGTGAGATAACCTCGCGTCGTTACTGCGACTTCGCCTTGACTTGCCGCGGAGACCGCCGATAATGACGGACGGTCTGCGGCACCATCCACCCGAACCAATCTGAGGAGAACGAACGTCATGCTAGGTCCGAGGGATCGCCAGTTGCGCGACGGAATCGCCGGTCATCACCGCCGCGTCGAGGGCTACATTGGCGGCACGGTCACACCTGATGAGTTCCGACCGATGCGTCTCAGCTACGGCTTGTACTACCAGCTCGATCACACGAGCTACATGCAGCGCATCAAGATCCCCGGCGGTATTCTGTCAGTCTCCCAGATGAACTGCTTGAACGACATCGCGGACGACTACGGACGCGGCGTCGGTCACCTCACCACCCGTCAGGATATCCAGATCCACTGGGTACCGCTCGGCGAGGTCGGCACAATGTACACGCGTCTGCACGAGGTCGGCATCACGACCCGCGGTGCGTGCTCCGACAGCGTCCGCAACGTCACGGCGTGCCCCCACACCGGGCTGCTCGCCAGTGAGCCTTTCGATGTCGGGCCGTACGCGCAGCTCGTGAACGATTACTTCCTCTTCAACCCGCTGAACCTCACGCTGCCGCGGAAATTCAAGATTTCGTTCACCAACTGCGAACGCGACTGCGCGCAGGGACCCATCAACGACATCGGCTTCTACGCCCACGTCCGGAACGAGGGTGGGAAACAGGTCCAGGGCTTCGGCGTCGCCGTTGCCGGAGGACTCGGATCGCAGCCCTACCTCGCGGTCCGTCTCCGTGAGTTCGTCCCGGCCGAGGACGTGCTGATCGTGGCTGAAGGCCTGTTGCGTCTCCAGCACCGCGAAGGCGAGCGGAAGAATCGCAGTCGCGCTCGCATGAAGTACCTGATGCGGAAGCTCGGCAAGGAAGGCTTCTCCACGGCGCTCGATCGGGAAATCGCCGGCGTCGAGGCCAAGCGGGGTGACGCGCTCCGGCGGGAAACGCGCGAGTACGTCGATGCGGCCGCAGTGCCGAAGCCACGCCATCCCGGCGCGCCCAAGCGTGGGGGCGATGCCGCGTATGACGCGTGGTGCGCCACGAACGTCGTGGCCCAACGCGCCGACGGCTACTTTCTCGCGACGGTGACGGTTCCGGTCGGCGACTACACGACGCAGCAAGGCCGTGCCGTCGCCGCCCTCGCGGAGGAATACGGCGACGGCACGCTCCGGCTTTCCAACGAGCAGAACTTTCTCTTGCCGTCCATCAGCGGCGCGTCGCTCCCCGCGGTGTATGAAAAGCTGCGGGAGACCGACCTCGCGGAGTCCGGTGCCAATCACATCACGGACGTCGTCACGTGCCCTGGCGCCGACTACTGCAGCCTCGCCGTCACGCGCTCGATGGGCATGGCCGAACGCATCCGGCAGCACCTCGCGGAAACCGGCCTCTCCGCCACAGCGATCGGGGAGCTGCACATCAAGATCAGCGGCTGTCCCAATTCGTGCGGCCAGCACCACGTGGGCGACATCGGCCTAACCGGCATGATGATCAAGGGCAAAGACGGCAAGGAGCGCCCGCACTATTCGATCCTCATTGGTGGCCACGTCGGAGAGGTCGATTACGCGGTCGGCAAACGTCTCGGCGGGCGTTTTCCGGAAGCGGCCACGCCCCGTGCCATCGTCGCGGTCGCCGAGTGCTACCGCTCCGAGCGGACCGCCGGCGAGCCGTTTCACGCGTTCGTGAAGCGCTTCGGGCTCGATCAGCTCAGCAAGATCGCCGTCGCCGCCGCGCCCGACGACGTCCGGTGACGCCGGCGTGAGCGCCGACGCGCCGGCGACCGACGAACGCTACTATCGGGGCACCATTCTCAGCGTGCACCCGGGCCAACAAGTTGGCATGCTCCGCACGAGCAACGGCCGCGAGGTGCCCTTCGCCGCACGCGACTTGCAACTCGTCGGCGCCTCCCGCGGGTTCGCGAGTCTCCGCCCCGGTCTCGCGGTAGGTTTCGACCTCGGTCGCACGTCACGTGGGCTATGCGTCTCGCTGATCCGGGTGTACGAAACGCCGTAATCAGCGCCCGGCCTTTCGCCATTCACTCGTCTGCCTGGGAACGACATGCCGATCCGCCCCCTCCTGTCCGCGCTGATCCTGCTGGCGCTCAGCGCCGAGGCGAGTCTCGCCTACCAGGCCGTGGCCGTCGTCGACGGAGGGTCGGTCACGGGCACCGTCACCTTCAAAGGCACCGTCCCGCCGCGCGCCACGATTGCGGTCACGAAGGACCCCGAGGTCTGCGGCCGTGAGAAGACGGCATCCAGCTTGTTGGTGAGCCCGAAGAAGGGCATCCAGAACGTCGTCGTTCGGCTGAAGGACATCCGCGCCGGGAAGGCCCTCGCCAAGACCGAGAGGGTCACCGTCACGCAAAAGGGCTGCGAGTACGCGCCACGCGTCGTGGTCTTTCCGGCGGGCTCACGCGTAAGGATCGAGAACGAGGACGGCATCCTGCACAACACGAACGCCACCGCTGAAGTGAACGAGTCCTTCACCGTCGCACAACCGAAATTCCGGCGCGTCATCGAGAAACGCATCGAGGAGCCGGAGATGCCGCCCATCCGTGTGCGCTGCGACGTCCATTCGTGGATGGCGTCGTGGTGGATTTCCCAAGAGCACCCGTATTACGCCGTCAGCGACGCGGACGGCGCCTTCACGTTGACCGATATCCCCCCAGGCGACTACACGCTCGAGTCGTGGCACGAAACCCTCGGAACGGTCACCCAGAAGATCGCCGTGGCAGCAAAAACCCCACTGCACGTCAGCGTCGAAATGACGAAAAAATAGGGCCCGCACTCATGCAAGAAACCACCGATCGGCTCCTCCCACACCGACACCCCTCGATACGATTCGTTCGTGCGCTCGCCGCCGTCGCGTTGGTGGCAATCGCCACCGCCACGGCGCACGCCGCGGAGAATGCGGCCGCGCCCGGGGACAATCCGCTCCGCGCCGCCGACGAGGCGACGCGCCGACAAGCCACCGCCGAGGCCTGGGGAACCTTCCAAAGCTCCTGTCGTCCGTGCCATGGGGCAGTCGGCGCCGGCGACGGACCGTACGCCAACACGTTCCCGCGGGGCGCCGCAGATCTCCGCCGGCCGAGCCGCGACATCGCGACCGATGCGGTCCGGTTCACTCGCATCCGCGACGGCGCGGCGGCGCTCCGGGAGCGGCCCACGGATTCCAACATGCCGGGGTTTGGCGGTAGCCTCGATGACCATCAAATCTGGGGCCTCGTGTCGCTGCTCCAGGACTTCGGCAACCGTGGGAGCGGGCTGCCGCCGGAGTCCACGGGAGCCGACGTCTACGCGGGCCGCTGCAGTGTCTGTCACGGCGCCACGGGCGTCGGCGACGGCGCATTGGCAGCGGAACTCTTGCCGGCACCGACGGATCTCGTCCACGGACCCTACCGCTTTCGATCCACCCCGTTTGGCGCGGCGCCCACCGAGAACGACATCATGACCGTGACCGCGAACGGACTCAGTCACACGGCCATGGGGGCGTTCAAGTCTATCGGCCCGAACCAGCTCGAAGACGTGAATGCTCACGTCATCACACTGGCGGCGGCGTTGCTCGCGACACCGGTCGAGCCCATGCCGGGCAGCCCACTGCCAACACAGCCCATTGGAGAATTGGTCGCCAGCGGGCGCGCCGTCTACACGAAGGCGGGCTGCGCGGACTGCCACGACGCTCTGGGTCGCGGTGACGGCCCCAAGGGCATGGCGCTCACGGACTCCGCGGGCCGCCCTTCGATTCCGACGGATCTCACGAAGCGCTGGCACTACAAGAGGGGTGGCGGTTCTCCCGCGACGTTCACCGTCCTCAACACCGGCGTGAATGGAACCCCGATGGTCAGTTATGCCGAGACCTTGAGCGCCGACGAGCGCTGGCAGGTGGCGTACTATCTCGAACGCATCGCCCGCAACGCGGGTCGATTCAATACCAACGTCTTGGCCTCGGTCGGGAACGCCGAGCTTCCGACCGATCCCGCGGCAAGCTTCTGGGATACCGTCGCGGCGACCACCGTCCCGCTCGGTCCGCAGCTGGAGCACGTTCCGTTCTGGCCGCAACCATCGGTCGACGTCGTCGACGTCAAGGCTGCGGTGCACGGGGACGACGTGGCGCTCCTCTTGACGTGGAACGACCGCACCAAGGACGTGAAGAACGACGACGCTGGCAAGGTTTCCACCGTCGCGGCCGCCCTGAAGAGCTACGGCGGCTGGCGTCTGCCCGATCAGATCGCGATCCAGTTCCCGGAAAAACTCGATCCGAAAGGATCACTCCCGCCGCCGTACGCTGGCGACTCGACGCATCCCGTCCGGCGCTGGATCTGGTCAGCCGATCGCATGGAACACGGCGAGCCCAACGCGGCGATCGATCGCGTGACCGGTCCGCGCGCCGAACCCGAAGTCGTGTCCGACGCTCCGCCCATCGCCACGAGTGCCACGTATGACGATGGTCAGTGGCGCGTGCTCTTTCGCGGCAGACGTCCTCCGAAAGCGACCGCCTTCCCGATCGCGTTGCAGGCCTGGGACGGTGGAGCGGGGGAATCCGGCCGTTGGCAGAGTTTCTCGGGTTGGTTGACGGTCACGCTGAAGTGATCGTCGGCACGGGCGGCATGCGCTCGACCGAAACTTCGATCCAACCGAGATAGGAACCCTCCACTCGAACCAAGGCGAACGTCGTTTCGACGACTGCGCCGTCGCGTCCGGGGCGACGGACCGGAATGGCGCGCTCCAGCGTGGCCGTGACCGTTCGGGCGAGAGCCGGCGGCTCCTCGATCGCGAGCACGAGGGTGCCTTCCGTCGTTCCGAGATCGATGTCGACGCGTGCCCGAGCGGTCACGACGTCCACCGGTGTGGCGATCTGCCCGACGAGACTCCCGGTGAGAAACCCGTCCGCACCAGCCACCATCGTCGCGCCACGCTCGACTCCCAGCAGCGACCCTCCCCAGGGCGCCGCCGGTAAGGTCAGCCGACACGTCGGCAACGCGTGCCCCGTATGGGTTTCGCTCCGGCTCGTCGCGACCCCTCGCGCCGCGATGGTTTGTCGGCACCCGTCGACGACGATCTCCCCCCGGACATCGCCGAATCCCGCGATGCCGACACGATCCGCTTCGAACGTCAGATCGATCGTCCCTTCGATCAAGGTGCCTTCCGCCAAGCCGCGTTCCAGGTCGAGGAATGGCGTCAGCGTCGGGAATCGGACGAGAGGTCCATCGTACGTCACTCGAGCTCCGTCGCCGGCAACCGACGCGATCGCGAGCGGCGGCATCGCGTAACGGTCGGCGGGAGAGCTGAGCTCGCCCGTAAACAGCACGAGCTCGCCGGCGCCCGGACTGACCACGACGCGACCCGCGACTGGCCCCGTCTCGGCCCCGTCGAGACCCACCATGATCAACGTCTCTCCGGCCACGCATTGCAGGCCGCGGCGCTCCGTGACGCGTCCCGCGACGGTGCGGAGGCCGGTCGGCGCCTGCCGGTAGGAGCTGGTCGTCGATGGCGCCGCGCCGAAGACCTCGGCCAGGAGGGCGACGAAGCGATCCCGACGTGGTCCCGGCCATCGCAAGGGAATGGCTAGCTCGAGCTGCGCGGCTTCGATCGGCGCGCGCCGACAGAGAGTCGCGATCGGGCAGGGCACTTCCGAGGCGTCATTCGCAGCCGCGCGAAACATCTGGAGCGCATTGTTGGGATGCGCCGCGGGGTAGCGGCTTCCGATCGTGACGGGGATCCCTGCCTCCGCCGCCAAGGCCTGCAACGGTCGCAACCGCGTCGCGACGAACTCATCCGACACCGTGACCGTATCCGGCCGCACAGGCACGAGGCGGTCCTCCTGCTCGCGAAGGCCGACCCCGACGTCGCACGCGGCTTGAGTCACGTTCCAACCGTGCATCATCAAGACGATCGCATGACCGTGACGGGCGACCAGGCGCGCCAGTGTCTCCGCCAGCAAATCCACCATCCATGGTGCATTCCGCCGCAGTTGGCTCACGCGGTTCAGATCGAGCGTGTTGCGGTCCAGGTGCGCATTGACGATCGTGCTCGCGCCGCACGCCGAAGCGAGCTCGCGCGTCAGCTCGGCGGTCAAGAGATCGTTGACCTTGTGCTGCCCGGGAATGCGAACGTCGTAGCGCCGCCCGCCGTGCGGGGCGACGAGCAGGATCGGCGTCGACCCGTGCGTCACCTCGATCCAGGATGGAACCTCGGAGCTCGCCACAGCGCGGGATCCTACTCCGCTCGTCGTCGAGATGTCATGCGCCCGACATCACTTGGCCATCCGCGCCGACGTTTGACCTGCATGCGGCGCGCTCTTTGACGGGCAACGGTGCCACCCGATAGAGGAGGATCTCACGCATGACCGGTCTCACGACCCCGCACCCGTATCCCGGCAAGCTCATCATCGTCGAAGGTATCGATGGCTCGGGCAAGTCGACGCAGATCGCGCTGCTGCACCGCTGGCTGTTAGCGCAGGGGCAGAAGGTCTTCTTCACGGAGTGGAACTCGTCCGCGCTGGTGCGGCGCGCCTTGCGCCGCGGCAAAAAGAAGGACCTGCTCACGCCGACCACGTTCAGCGTGTTGCACGCGGTCGACTTCGCCGACCGTCTCACCTTCAAGATCATTCCGCCGCTGAAGGCGGGCATGACCGTCCTCGCCGACCGCTATGTCTACACCGCCTTCGGCCGCGACGTCGCCCGCGGTGTCGACAACGAGTGGGTCCGGGCGCTCTACAGCTTCGCCCCGAAGCCAGACCTGGCGATGTACTTCCGCGTCCCGATCGAGGTCTCGCTGCAGCGGATTCTGAGCGGTCGGACCAAGCTCAAGTATCACGAGGCCGGTATGGATCTCGGCTTGAGCCGAGAACCGGCCGAAAGCTTCCGCCTGTTTCAGAGCCGCGTGCTCGTCATCTACGACGAGCTCGTGCGCGAGTTCGGCCTCGACGTGATCGACGCCACCGCTGACATCAGCCAGCAGCAACAGCAGGTGCGGCAGCTCGCCGCTGGCGTGCTCGGCCGGGAGGGGAGGACGCCGCGTGCACGACGCTGACAAGGCGTTCTACGGGAACGGGCTTCCTTATCTGAACATCAACCCGCTGCGCGGCAGCTTGATCGTGATCGAGGGCACCGACGGGGTCGGGCGTTCGACGCAGATCGAGCAGCTCACACGGTGGCTCGAGGTCCAGGGCTACGGGGTCGTGAACACGGGGTGGACGCGGTCGCCGCTGCTCGCCGAGACGATCAACGAAGCGAAGGCCGGGCACGAACTCAACGTCACGACGTTCAGCCTGCTCTACGCCGCCGATTTCGCCGACCGTCTCGAGAACCAGATCATCCCGGCGCTCCGCGCGGGCTTCATCGTCGTCGCCGACCGCTACATGTACACCGCATTCGCGCGGAACGCGGTCATGGGCGCGGATCCCGAGTGGACGCGCAAGCTGTTCGGATTCGCAGTCGCGCCTGATCTCGTGATCTATCTGCAGATCGACGTGAAGCACCTGGTGCCGCGTGTCCTCGAGTCGAAGGGCATGGACTACTGGGAATCCGGCATGCACCTGAAGCTGGGAAGTGACATCTTCGACTCTTTTCGCCGCTACCAAGCCCGCATCCTCCGCGAGTACGACCGCATGACCGACGAGTTCGACTTCGTCCCCGTGGATGCTCAGCAACCCGTCGGCGCCATTCAGCAGGAGCTGCGCGTCACCATCGGCCGTTACCTGGCAGGAGAATCGATGCCGACCCGGCGACGTTCCGAAACCGTGCGCGCCAAGCGTCCTCGTCGCGTCGCAACGCGACGGCGGCGCTGAGGGCGTGATGATGCTCCTCCGTGTCGTTGCGCTCGGCGCCCTGCTCGCGGCCTGTGTCCCGGCACGCGCCGACGCGCGCGTGCTCTTGATGGTGGTCGACGGCCTCGATGCCCGCGAGGTGACCGCCGACGTCATGCCGACCTTGGAGCGCGCATGGCGCGAGTCGGTCTGGTGTCCGAACGCCCGAAGTCTCGCCGCCATGCCGACGCGAACGAACACGAATCACGCGACCCTCATCACGGGCGTGCAGCCGGAAGCGCATGGCATCACCGGCAATGCATTCTGGGACCGAAAGCTCGGGAGCCGGCGCAAGCTCGGCACCGCGAATGATCTCCTGACCGAGACGATCTTCACCACGGCCCATCGCGCGGGACGCGGGCTCCGCACCGCGGCCGCCGTCGGGAAGCCGAAGCTCGGGGTCATGTTCGCCGCCGACGGCGACCGTCAGCTCGGCCCCAACGAGCTCTGGGATGCACGGGCGGCATCCGACGCGGCCCGCGACGACGTGACGGGATACGCCTACGACGGCACGACGCTCGCGGCAGCGCGCGCACTCGTCGAGCATGCCGGCGCCGACTTTCTCTTCATCAACTTGTCGGACGTCGATCGGGTGAGCCACGGATCCGGCCCGCAATCGCCGCAAGCCATCGAGACGCGGCGTCGCACCGACGCCGCGCTCGCCGCGTTTCTCGGTTGGCTGACGGGTCGCGCCGATTGGGCATCCACCACGGTCGTCATCACGGCCGACCATGGCTTCGACGCGGTGATGAATCCGGCGCTGCGTTTTGGGGACGTCCTGGACGCTCATCATCTCGACGAGCTCGTCGCCGTCGGCGATGGCGGCGTCGGGCACGTCTATCTCCTCGCACCCGGCCGTGCTCCCGCTCATGACGCCGAAACCTTGGCGACGGCCCGTCGTCTGGCTCTCGAGCAGCCCGGGATCGCCGACGCCGTGTATCTGCGCCCGAACAAGAGCGACGGCGGAGAAACCTACACGCTCGCCAAGCGCTACCCGGATTGGCACGTCGGACACGAGCGTTCGGGCGATCTGATTCTCGTCGCCAAGACCGGCTACCACCTGGTTGACGGCAGCACCGAGGAAGCGAAGCTCGTCGGCAACCACGGCGGTCCGGGCGAGCGCAACGTGCCAGCCATCGTTCTCGGCGGCGGCCTCCGTGGCACACGCGAACGCTGCGACGACATCCACGCCGCGGATCTCGGCCGTACGGTTCAAGCCTGCCTGGGGCTGCCGGAGGTGCGCCGCCTCGATGGCCGCCCGATCCCGGCGGACGACCGCGGTCGCGTCCTCGACGGCATGTGCCCCGTGACCCCCTCGACCGTCGTCACCGTCCCGTAACGCGCCGCCCTCGGTCCTTCGGCCATCGACAGGGCCTCTTCACACTCCCGTCACAGTTCGCCAACGAGAGCGTAACCGAGCTCCCGTTACCTTGCGGCGCGTTGCCGAGGCAGAGTCTTCATGGTCAAACGCAGGAGCATCGGACCAACAAACGTATGAGCCCAGCCCCCCCTCGCGGCGATTCCGGCAGCAAACGGAAGGTCCTCGTCGTCGAAGACGAGAAGGACATCCGCGATCTCATTCGGTACAACCTCGAGCAAGACGGGTTCGCGGTCCTCGAGGCGGACGAAGGGGAGCTCGTGCTGGCGCTGGTCAAGCGCGAGCGACCCGCGCTCGTGATTCTCGACATCATGTTGCCGGGAATGTCCGGCCTCGACATCTGCCGCGCCATTCGTCACGACGACGAGACGGCCGCCGTCCCGATTTTGATGCTGACGGCACGTGCCGCCGAAGTCGACAAAGTCGTCGGACTCGAAATGGGCGCCGACGATTACGTTACGAAGCCCTTCAGCCCGCGCGAGCTGCTCGCGCGCATCAAGGCCGTCCTCCGGCGCACCCACGGACCGGACGCCAAGCGCCCGCACGAGTTCTACGAGCGGGGGCGGCTGCGCATCGACTTCGACACCTACCAAGCGTTTCTCGACGGACAGGAGGTCAAGCTCAGCCTCCGCGAGTTCGAGCTGCTCTCGTTTCTGGTGCGGCACCCCAATCGGGTCTTCGAACGCACCCAGCTGCTCGATCTGGTGTGGGGCCGCGATACCTACGTCGAGCCGCGCACGGTCGACGTCCACGTGCGGCGACTACGAACGCGAGTCGAACGCGACGACGCGAAGCCCGAGTTGATCCTGACGGTGCGCGGGGTCGGCTACAAACTCAACGATGCGGCGCTGGACACCTAAGCTCGTCCTCTATTTTCTGTTGCCGTCGCTGCTGACCTTCCCACTGTTGGTCGGCGGCGGCTATTTCCTCGTGCGCCACGCCCTGAAGAACGTCGCCGACGAGGTCGTCGGGGCAGCCGCCATCGAGGAGGCGCGCGCGATCGGCGCTCGCCTGCCGGCCGACATCGCCGCCGGGGACGTCCAGCAGCGCTGTCACGACGAAGTCCGAGGCAGTGTCGTCCGGCTCACGGTCATCAGTGGCGACGGGCACGTCGTCTGCGACACCGAGGCTCAGCCTTCGAGCATGGTGAACCATCTCTCGCGCCCCGAGGTCGCAAAGGCGCTCAGCACCGGTGCCGGCATCGACCGCCGCGAGAGCGCCACCGTCCATCGCCCCTTGCTGTACGCGGCCGCGCGGATTGGGGAAGGCGCCGGCACCCGGATCGTACGGATCGCACTGCCGACCGAGCTGATGGCGGCACCGGAGCGCCGCCTCGACTGGATCGTTCTACTCACGATCTTGGGCACGGCGCTGCTTGCCGTGGTTCCGGCGCTCTACCTCGGCCAACGGGTCGCCCGTCGGCTGGAGCGCATGGTCGATTTCTCGCGTGCAGTCGCCGCCGGCGATCTCACGGCCCACCTCGCCGTCAGCCAGCGCGACGAGCTCGGCGAGCTCGAAAAGAGCCTCGACGAGATGGGGCGCCAACTCCGCATGTGGCTCCGCGGGATGCAGTCCGAGAGCGACAAAGTCCGCGGCATCCTCGGCGCGATGGTCGAAGGCGTCGTGGTAATCTCGGCGACCGGCGACGTCATCTTGATGAACCGGCGTGCCGAAGAGATTTTTGCGCTCGCGCCCGACACCGACTACCACGGCCGGCCGTTGATCGAGACCTGTCGCGATCCCGAGCTTCAGGGGCTCCTGCGAGAGACCATCGCCACCGGCGTGCAGCTGTCGCTGCGCGAGATCACGCTGGCGGGGGAGGCGAAGCGCAGTCTCGCGGTGAGCGTCGCGCCCCTCGCCGACCGCATCGGGTTCGTGTTGGTTTTCCACGACATCACCGAGATCAAGCGCCTCGAGACGATGCGCCGCGACTTCGTCGCGAACGTCAGCCACGAGCTCCGGACTCCGCTCACGGCGATCCGCGGCTACGCCGAGACGCTGCTCAGCGGTGCGCTGGACGATCCGACACGCGCCCGCTCGTTTCTCGGCGTGATCGATCGCCACTCCGAACGACTGAGCCGCTTGATCGACGATCTGCTGACGCTCTCGGATCTGGAGCTCGGCAAGTCGCCGCTCAAGAAGGACGCGGTTCTCCTCGAGACGCTGGTCGACGAGGTCCTGGAGGTTCTCGGCGAAAAGGCGGAGCGGGGCAAGGTGCATCTCGTGAAAGCGCTCCCGTCGGGTCTTCCGCTTCTCCGCGGAGACAGTGACCGCCTGCAACAGGTCCTGATCAATCTGGCCGACAACGCGGTCAAGTACACGCCGGCCGGCGGGACGGTCACCATTGCGGCCCGAGGCTCGACGAACGGTGACGCGCCGGTCGTAGAGGTCTCCGTGACCGACACCGGGGGCGGCATACCCGCCGAGGAGCTGCCCCGGCTGACGGAACGCTTCTATCGGGTCGACAAGGCCCGCTCGCGCGAGCTCGGCGGCACCGGTCTCGGCCTTGCCATCGTCAAACACATCGTCCAGGCGCACGGTGGGAAGCTCCACATCAGCAGCACCATCGCGGTCGGCACGACCGTACGTTTCACCGTGCCGAGCTGGGCAGCAACCGAGCAAGCCTGACGGTGCAGGGCCGGCGACTGGGGGTCGCTGCCTTGCCAGCGAGGCCGCTACGGCTTGCCGACCGTGACCTCAGGAGTGCGTATCTGGCCTGTGACGACGAGGGGGACGGTCGCCGTCCCTCCGGCATCGCGGAATTCACCGAGCATCGGCTCGTGTGGCTCGAGATCCGCCACGATCTCGGCCGGCAAGCGGAGGGTGCCATGGCCGCGCAGCTCGCCCTTGCCGCTGACGCGTGCTCGACCACCGGCGATCGCGCCATGGGTCGCAAGATAGAGGCGCTGCAGACGCCACCAGCCGTTTCGCCACGCGAAGATCGCCCGGGCATCCTCGAACGGAAGGTCGCTGCCGCCGAGGGATGCGTCGCGAGCCACCAGCGCCGCGCGGCCCGCGGCGCTCAGATGCATCAAGGTGGCGGGCCCGCGATCGAGTAGCGCGCCCTCGCGCACCGAGATGCGGCCGTCGGCCCGCATGTCACCGTGATTGGTCTGAACGTCGAGCCGCACGTCCACGGTACCCCGGAGACCAGCACGGAGGATTGGCAACCCGCTGGCGTCGAGGCCACGGCCCCCGATGGTGAGCTGCACGTCGCGCTCGTCACCGTTCAAGGTACCGACGAGATCGACGTCACCATTGGCGACGCGGCCGCGAAACGCCAACTTGGCGCCCTGGTCCGTTCGCTCGATACCACCGGTGATGCCCTCGACCGTGAAAGGCGTCCCGTCGGGACCGGCGAGGCGCACGCGCGCGTCCTCGACGTCGACACGCTTCGCTTGCCCGAGCAGATCGATCGCCTTGTCGCGTTCGCCACGCGACGCGATGATGTCCTTCGGATCACGGCCGACGAGATCGACCGTTGGACGACTGATGCGCACGTATTGCACGCTCGAGTCGCCGGTGAGCGGCGCGGCGAGGGCCAGCGTCATGCCAACCTCGTCGGCCCGGTAACGCCGACCCACGCGTCCAATCACGACGTCCTGCAATGCAACGACGAAGGTGCCTGCTTCCGTGCCTCGCCGGAGTTGCACGGTGCGTGCTTGCAGCGGGAGTCCGAGCAAACGCGCGCCGAGGCGGGCCATCGCCGGCGCAATCCGATCGCCGGTGAATCGTTCGCGCATCGTGAACAACGACGCGGCAAATGTGAGCATGACGCTGGCCGCAATCGCCCAGCGTTGCCAGACGCGGGGAGAGGGAGCGGGCGAGCGCCGCGGCGGTGGCACATCCTCGATCACCGTCGCCTCGGTTTCGGGGCTCGCAGCCAAGCACGCCGACACGACATCGAGGCACGTCGCGCACGCTGCCACGTGACTCTCCACGGCGGCGAGCCGGACGCCCGTGAGACCGTGCTCGACGAAGGCAGCGAGCAGCTCGTCGCTCGGACACGCGTCAAACGTCACCACTTCCCGACTCATCGCACACTCCCGAGCGTTCGGCGCAGACGCTCCAGCAAACGGCTCTTGCGGACGTACGCCGCGTTCATCGTGACACCGAGCACCTCGGCAACGTCCTCGAGCGCACGGCCGCGGACGAGGTGCAGCTCTGCCAACAGACGATCCTTCGGGCCGAGCTCCGCCATTGCCAGGGAGAGACGTTCGGCCATCTCCGCTCCTTGCAGGTTCTCCTCGGGACTCGGCTCCTCGCTCCGGAGCGATCGCCGCAGCTCCAACATCCCGGGGGTATCGTCGTCGAGCGCGACCATCCGGGAGTCGCGCCGCAGCCGATCGATCGTAAGCCGGACGGCGACCACCTTGAGCCAGCCGGCCAACGAGCATCCGTCGCGCCCCGCAAACGTTCGAAGCTTCCGGCCACCATCACGAAAAAGGGCAAGAATTACCTCATGCGTGAGGTCGTCGGTGAGATCGGCGCGACCACGCACCTTGAGCGCGAGAAAGCGTCCGATGGCTTCGCGTACGACTCCGCCGAAGGTCGCCACGAACCGGTCCGCTGCCTCCGCGTCCCCGGCTAGGTACGAAGCTAGCACCGGATCGACGTCGGCCGTGGCCGGCGCCTGGTCCTGGACGTTAGGCATGGGGCCCGGTCGTGTAAGAACCGCCACCGTGGCGCGTCTGGGAGGCATGGACTTGGCCGTCTGGATCATTCTCGCGCTCACGGTCGCTGCCTGTCCCTTGGTATCGATCGCGGCATATCGGGCAGGTCGGCGCACCGGTGGAAGGAAGACGATGCCGTGGCGCCCGATCTTTCAACTGGTGGATCACCGCACCCATTGTCTCGGCCACGAGCCCGCCCAGGTACAACGGGATCTCGGCGCGCGGCTGCCGCTTCCCCCCGTTGCCTGGGGCGAACTCCTGGCGATGCGGCGTCCGATTCCCCCGATCATGCGACCTCGGGTCGCGGCAGGGTTGTCGTGACAGCCATCCTCACGGGCGTCGGTGCCGTGCTGGTGCTGGTGGCGACCGGAATCGCGGCGTACCACCACGGGCGTCGTCGGGGCCGCGTGACGTTGCCAGCGGAGCTGATCGCCGAGCTCCGCGAGCACAAGCTCGGGTGCATCGGAGAGCCGAAGGAGCGGGTCGCACTCGAGATCGGCTTACTCTGCGACACCGACCCGACGTCCAGCCGCTGAGGCGCGCGCGTCACTCGCGCCAGAGACCACGAGTGCCGTATCTCCGCAAGGGACCAAGCGCTTGAGCGCTCGAGCGGGCTCGCATAAGGACGCGAGCCTCGCCATGGCGATCGCAGCGGTCATCTTCGATAGCGACGGCGTCCTCGCCGATACGGAACCGTTGCACCTCGCCGCGTTCAATCGCGTCCTCGCTCCGCTCGGAATCGTCATTACCGACGAAGAATATGGCGCCGAGTACCTCGGGTTCGACGATCGCGACGCGTTCGGACACGTCCTGCGGCATCATGGCCAGCTGGTGACCGCCAACGTCATCGAACGCTTGGTGACGGCGAAGGCCGAGCTGTTCACGGGGATCCTGGAAAACAACTGTCGGATCTACGACGGCGTCCGCGAGTTCATTGGTTCGCTCGGAGATACCCCGCGCGCCGTCGCCTCGGGCGCACGCCGGGACGAGGTCGCGATCGTGCTCCGGGCTGCGGGCTTGAGCAACGACATTCGCGTCGTCGTCGCCATGGAGGACGTCGCAGCGGGGAAGCCTGATCCCGAGCCCTTTCTGACTGCGCTCGCGGGCCTCAATCGGAGCCGCACGACGATCGCCCCAGCGGAATGCCTCGTCGTGGAGGATTCGGTGCTTGGGGTGGAAGCAGCGCGGCGCGCCGGAATGCGTTGTCTCGCGGTGACGACCAGCTACCCAGCGCACCGGCTCGCGGCGGCCGATCTCGTCGTACCATCGCTCGTCGGCCTCACGTTGGCCGATCTACGCCAGCGCTGGCCGTGAGCGCCCAGCCGGATCAGCCAGATCGGCCCAATTAGCCATTGATCTCACGGAACAGGTAGGGCGCAGCCTCTGCCATCATTTCTTGCAGGATGGTCTTGAGCGACTTCTCCGGATCTTCGAGTCGGCTCACCAAGCTCGACAGCACGGCGAAGTAGCGCTCCTTCTGCTCGAGCGTCATGGCTGGCAGGCGATCGTCCATGGCCAGCACGAAGCGCTCGTGCGTCATCCGAATCTGGCCTTCGAGATCCTGCTCCACGTCGTTGCCCATGCGGCCCCCCGTTGCGATGGCAGTACGCGTAGCCGTTCCGGCCGACCAGCGCCACTATGACGGGTCCGTCATGCCGCGCGGCAGAATGAGGCTCGCGAATTGACTGTTCGTGAGCACGGTCGCAAGACTGCGCGCGTGACGGGAGCCCTGGTGGCAGCGGACAGCGCGTCGACGAGTGATTCGGCGAACGCCCACGAGTTGTTCGGCCTCGCCGGCACGTCGACGGCCATTCGCCGATTGCGCGCGGAGATCCGCGCACTCGGACGCAGCGGATTTCGGGCCGTGCTGATCCAGGGCGAGTCCGGCGTCGGGAAGGAGGTCGTCACCGAAGCGCTCCGGCAAGCGGCGCGGCGCGGCCCCGCCTACGAAATCTACGATTGCCCCGCGGTGCCCGAGGATCACCTCGAGAGCGAGCTCTTCGGGACGTCGCGTGGCGCGTTCCCGGGGGCGCTCGACAAACCCGGCGCGCTCGAGCGCAGCCACGGAGGCACGATCTTCTTCGACGAGATCGCGGCCATGCGGCGCGAACATCAGGCCAAAGTGTTGCGCGTCATCGAAGGCAAGAGCTTTCGACGGGTCGGCGGTAGTCGCGGGATCACCGTCGACGTCGCGGTGATCGCGGCCGCGCACGAGGATCTCGCGACGCTCGCCGCCGGGGGCACCTTCCGTCACGATCTCTACTATCGGCTCATCCGCGACGGCTATTTGCTGATTCCGCCGCTCCGCGAGCGTCCTGAAGACATCCCGGCGTTGACCCGCCAATATTTCGCGTTGTCGTATGGCTCCCACATCCCGCCGTCCGAGCCTGGGGCAGTGCCGCTACTCGCGAGCTACCACTGGCCCGGTAACGTCCGCCAGCTCCAGACGGCCCTTCGCATGGCGCTGCGACTCGAGCCCACAACACTCACCATGGAGGCCGTCCACGAGGTCCTGGCGCGTTTCGAGCGTGCACCTGGTGGGACCGTACGGCCACAGCCATCGCACGCCGGCATGGTCGCCGAAACGGCGCCGACGAGCGCCGTCCGCACGCCGGATCCCGCTTCGACCGACTTTCATGCCATCACGGCTCGCACGCAGCGGCGGTTGCTCCTCGATGCGTTCGAGGCCACGGCAGGCAACAAAACGGCGGCGGGGATCCTGCTCGGATTTCATTTGTCTCCCGGCACGACGGACACCGCCGTGCCGCCGATGACGGATGGGCGTCGCAATCTCGCCCTCCGGAAGTTTCGCTATTGGTGCGGCCGCCTCGGCTTGAACGACGTGCTCGCCGGCCGTCGGTCGAGCGGAGTACCGTTCACCTGAGCACCTTGATCACATGCGTACTCGAGCTCACCCCTGGGCCGCCTCTCGCAGAAAGGAAACACCATGCAGTCCCGTATTCGTCAGTGGATCGGTGTCGTAGTCCTCGCCCTGCTCGTGGGGGTGCTCGGGTCGGTCGCACCCGCACGAGCTGAGATCGACCACAAGATCGACATCAACACGGCCTCAGCCTCCGAGCTCGCGACGCTCCCGGGCATCGGTGACTCGAAAGCCAAGGCCATCGTGGAGTACCGCGCCGCCGACCCCTTTGAGACGATCGAGGATCTGAAGAAGGTGAAGGGCATCGGCGACAAGACGTTCGAGTCGTTGCGGCCGAATCTGATGGTGAGCGAGGCGAGCACGAAGAAGTAGCGGCGGGGGAAGGGCGGAAAAACGAAGGGCCGGACGGGGTCATCCCCGTCCGGCCCTTCGCTCGAGCGCTGCGCTACGGCTTGGTCAGTTGCCGCGGACGATGAAGTACGCGTCCTCGTTCTTGTCTCCGTTGTCCTTCCAGACGTCGAAGTCCGTGTCCTCATACGTATCGGGAGTATTCACCGGAGAGGCACCCCATTGAACGATGCCACCCGTGATACCGCCCGTGTCGTTGTCCACGCCGACGATCCAGAAATTTGCGGTTGGCGCGGGATTGTTACTCGCCCACTTCACGGTGATCTTGGCGCCGTTGTCGGTAGTTCCGCAGTCGCCGTTGGGCGAGCTCTGCATCACAGGAAGCGTGCTGACGTCGACATCGTCGGAATTACCCCCGGACTGGGTCGAGGGACAATGCGGCTGAAGGCCGGCGCAGCCAACCGTGGTGTCGTCCCAGATCTCGAAGTGCATGTTGCCGTTCGCGGCGACCGACACCCCGAGGCAAACCTCGACCTCGTTGATTGTAATTGGCGTGGAGCTGGCAATTCGTTGACGTACGCTATCCGTCGGTGGGTTCGCGCTTACATCACCAGGGTCGATGCCCCAGTAGTCGCCGAGGGCAGCATCGTTGGTGATGAGGTCAACCGTAGTCGTCGAGGTTGGTGTGGGCGTGGGCGTTCCGATCTCCGTCGCCTCCGGTGTGGGAGTTTCCGTCGGCTCTGGGGTTGCGGTTTCGGTAGCCTCTGGCGTCGCCGTCTCCGTTGCCTCTGGAGTTGCCGTCTCCGTCGCCTCTGGGGTTGCCGTCTCCGTGGCTTCAGGCGTCTCGGTCGGCGTCGGGGTCACCTCTGTCGACGTCGGCGTCGGGGTTTCGCTCTCGGTGGCGGTCGGTGTCGGGGTCTCACCCGTGGGGGTAGCCGTTGGCGTTTCGGTAGGCGTCGGGTCGGTCGAGGTCGGCGTCGGACTCGGGGTTTCGGACTCGGTCGGCGTCGGGGTCTCGGTTTCGGTCGGCGTCGGGGTTTCGGTTGGTGTCGGGGTCTCGGTCACGGTCGCCGTCGGCGTCGGACCGACGATCGGATTGCACTCGGCTGGGTATGGCGAGACGAATGCCGGCACCGCGCTGCGATCGGCGCAGTCCACTGCGAACTCGTTGATGCAATCGACACAGTCGACCAGATCGCTCAGCACCGTGATGGCGCCCGCGCAGCTCGCTCCACCGGGGACCGTCGAAGCGG